>CANPZO010000019.1 GCA_947589005.1 uncultured Clostridia bacterium
TAAAATATACTTATACTTTTTTGGGAAACACATTTAAAAAGATTAAAGGAGCATTTGACATGGTATCTAAAGAGATAGTTGTACAAAATCAAGTTGGACTTCATGCGCGTCCCGCAACATTCTTTATCCAGAAGGCCACTGAATTTAAGTCCTCTATTTGGGTAACCAAGGATGACCGCAGGATAAACGCAAAAAGTCTCCTCGGCGTTCTCTCCCTTGGCGTTACGAGAGGGACCACTATCACTGTGACCGCCGATGGTCCGGACGAGCAGGAGGCTGTTGACGCGCTCGACGCTCTTATAGCTTCCAACTTTGCCGACTGAGGATATTCGTGTTAATTAAAGGGCTGTTCGTAAGAATGGTCCTTTTGTGTCAATGCTCACATTAAGCACAGGGGAGTCGAACAACGCGACGGTTTAAAGCGGCGAAATTTCCCCAATGCTTCGTTAAAAATGCTCGGAAGTTAAACGAAAGGAGTGGTTTCATGGACGCTGGCGGTAATAGCGGCGCCGTAGGACGAGGTCTGGCAGTCCGTGAGACTGCCCTGACACGGCGCGGATAAACCTGTTTTTTCCGCGCCCCTCAATACGACGCCTCCTTTATGTTTATTACATAATATAAGGAGGTATTTTTATGCCCGAAGAATTTTCCGCTGTTTTAAACACCATCACCGCGCTTCTGGAAAATAAGCGTTACGCCTCCATCAAGGACATTCTCGGCACCCTCAAGGCGGCCGACGTGGCGGCCATGTTTGACGAGCTTGGGCCGGAGAAGCTTTCGGTTTTGTTCCGCCTCCTCCCCAAGGAGCAGGCGGCGGAGACCTTTGTCGAGATGGACGAGGACGCCCAGGAGCTTTTGATACGCTCGTTCAGCGACAGCGAGCTGAAAGCGGTGCTGGACGAGATGTACGTGGACGACGCCGTTGACCTTATAGAGGAAATGCCGGCCAATGTGGTGAAGCGCATCCTCCGTCAGGCGGACCCCGAGACCAGAAAATCCATCAACGAAATACTTAAGTACCCCGAGGACAGCGCCGGCAGCATAATGACGACGGAGTACGTATCCCTGCGCCCCAAGATGACCATAGGCGAGGCCATAAAACGCATACGCCGGGTCGGTGTGGACAAGGAGACCATCAACAACTGCTTTGTCACCGACGACAGCAGGCTCCTGCTGGGGCAGATATCCATACAGGACATTATCCTCGCCGACGAGGACGAGCTTGTGGGCGACGTGATGGACCAGAACATCATTTACGCCGAGACCACCGAGGACCGTGAGCCGGTTGCCCAGAGCTTCGCAAAATACGATTTGATGGTAATGCCGGTCGTGGACGAGGAAAAGCGGCTGGTGGGCATAGTCACCTTCGACGACGTAATGGACGTACTGGAGGAGGAGACCACCGAGGACATCGAAAAGATGGCCGCCATCGTGCCCGTGGACCGTCCCTATCTGAAAACCGGAGTTTTCGAAACCTTTAAAAGCCGCATACCCTGGCTGCTTCTGCTGATGATATCAGCGACGTTCACGGGGATAATCATAACCTCGTTCGAGGACGCGCTCGCGGCGCAGATGGCGCTGAGCGCCTTTATCCCGATGCTGATGGACACCGGCGGCAACTGCGGAAGTCAGGCCAGCGTCACCATCATTCGCGGCATCTCTCTGGGGGAAATAGAGTTTTCCGACCTGCCGAAGGTGATGTGGAAGGAGCTGCGGGTGGCCCTGGTGTGCAGCATCGTGCTGGCGGCGGCCAACTTTGCCAAGATAATGCTTTTTGACCGTCTCGTGCTGGGCAACACCGACCTGACGATGTCCGTGGCGGCGGTAATATGTCTGACCCTTGTGCTCACGGTCTGCGTGGCGAAGCTGGTGGGCTGCGTGCTGCCAATGCTGGCGAAGAAGCTGGGCTTCGACCCGGCGGTTATGGCCAGCCCGTTTATAACGACCATCGTGGACGCGCTTTCGCTTATGATATATTTTCAGTTTGCGAAAATCATACTTAGGATATAAAATCAGGCCCGCGCTTGCGGGCCTGATTTTATAATATTTTTTTCAAGAACTGGCCCGTATACGACCCTTCGCAGGCGGCCACCTCCTCGGGGGTGCCGGCGGCCACTATTTCGCCTCCCCGGTCGCCCCCCTCGGGGCCGAGGTCAATGATATAGTCGGCGGTCTTGATGACGTCCAGATTGTGCTCAATCACCACGACGGTATTGCCGGTGTCCACAAGGCATTGAAGCACATCTATCAGCTTGTGCACATCGGAAACGTGAAGGCCGGTGGTGGGCTCGTCCAGAATATATATGGTGCGTCCCGTGGAACGGCGGCTGAGCTCGGTGGCCAGCTTTACCCTCTGGGCCTCGCCGCCGGAAAGGGTGGTGGACGACTGGCCCAGCTTTATATACCCCAGACCGACGTCGTAGAGGGTCTGTATTTTCCGCCTTATCCTCGGAATATTGTCGAAAAATTCCAGCGCCTCCTCCACGGTCATGTCCAGAACCTCGTAAATATTCTTGCCCTTAAACCTGACCTCAAGGGTCTCGCGGTTGTATCGCTTGCCCTTGCAGACCTCGCAGGGCACGTACACGTCCGGAAGGAAGTGCATTTCTATTTTGATTATGCCGTCGCCGCTGCAAGCCTCGCACCTGCCGCCGCGGACGTTGAAGCTGAACCGTCCCGAGCCGTAGCCCCGGGCCTTAGCCTCGTTGGTGGCGGCGAATATCTCCCGTATATCCCCGAAAACGCCGGTGTAAGTCGCGGGATTTGAACGGGGAGTGCGGCCTATGGGCGACTGGTCGATGTTGATGACCTTGTCAAGGTGCTCGACGCCGTCGATACCGCCGTGTCTGCCGGGAATGACATGGCTGTGGTTCAAATCCCGGCTCAGGCGCTTGGAGATTATCTCGTTCACAAGGGAGCTTTTTCCGCTGCCGCTCACGCCGGTTACGCAGACGAACTGGCCCAGAGGAATACTGACCTCAAGATTTTTGAGGTTGTTTTCCGCCGCGCCGTGGACGGTCAGCCAGCGGCCGGTCAGAGGGCGCCTCTCCTTTGGCACGTCAATATGTCTGCGGCCGCTGAGATAGTCGCCGGTAATTGAGGCGGGGGTGTTCTTTATGTCCTCCACGGTGCCGGCGGCCACTATCTCGCCGCCGTGAATACCCGCCCCGGGGCCGACGTCCACGATGTAGTCGGCGGCGTACATGGTGTCCTCGTCATGCTCCACCACAATGAGGGTATTGCCCATGTCGCGGAGGTTTTTGAGGGCGTCAAGAAGCTTGTTGTTGTCCCTCTGATGAAGGCCGATGCTGGGCTCGTCAAGGATATACAGCACTCCCACCAGACCGGAGCCTATCTGGGTGGCCAGCCTTATGCGCTGGGCCTCGCCGCCAGAAAGCGTTCCCGCGCTGCGGGAAAGGGTCAGATAATCGAGGCCCACGTTTTTAAGGAAGCCCAGGCGGGCGTTTATCTCCTTGAGTATCTGCTCGGCGATTATGGCGTCATTTTTACCGAACTTGAGGCCGTTAAAGAACTTCAGCGCCTGCGTCACGTCCAGCGAGCAGACCTCGTCGATGTTCTTGCCGCCCACGGTGACGGCAAGACTTTCCTTTTTCAGCCGCTTTCCGTGGCAGACATGGCACTCGGACTCCCGCATAAGAGGCTCGATGTCCATCTTTGACCACATACTGTCGGTTTGTTCGTACCGCCGCTGGAGGTTGTTCACAAGTCCCTCGAAGGGAGCGCGCTGGCGGTGTATTTTTCCGTTGCGGTAAAATTCCAGGTCCAGGGGTTCGCCCTTCGTACCGAAGAGGAAAAGGTTGATTATCTCCTTTGGCAGGGTCTTGACAGGCACGTCAAGGCGAAAGTTGTACTTCTTCGCCATGGCGCGGTAGTAGGCGTTGGCGATGCTGTCCTCCTTGTCGGCGGCGCGCCAGCCGCTGACGGCAAAGGCCCCTTCAAGGACCGAAAGCTCGTCGCTTATAATGACCAGCTCCGGATCCACCCGCTTAAGGCTGCCTATGCCTCCGCACTGGGGACAGGCGCCGAAGGGACTGTTGAAAGAGAAGGTCCTTGGCGACAGCTCGTCAATGCTGATGCCGCAGTCCGGACAGGCGTAGTTTTGCGAAAAGGTAAGCTCCTCCTCCCCATTCAAAACTATGACCGTTCCGTCGCTGAGATGGAGAGCCAGCTCGATAGAGTCGGTAAGGCGCTTGCGTATATCGGGACGGACCACAAGGCGGTCTATTACTATCTCTATATTGTGTCTTTTATTTTTTTCGAGGGATATGTCCTCGGTGAGCTCATAGAGGTGGCCGTCCACCCTGACGCGGACGTAACCGCTCTTTTTGGCGTCCTCGAAAATCTTCACGTGCTCGCCCTTTTTTGCCCTTATGACAGGGGCCAGTATATGAAGGCGGCTGCCCTCGTCAAGTGAAAGTATCTGGTCCACTATCTGGTCCACGGACTGCTGCTTTATCTCACGGCCGCACTTGGGGCAGTGAGGGATACCGACTCTCGCGAAAAGCAGCCGCAGATAGTCGTATATTTCCGTAACCGTGCCCACGGTGGAGCGGGGGTTTTTATTGGTCGTTTTCTGGTCGATGCTGATGGCGGGGCTGAGGCCCTCAATAAATTCCACGTCCGGCTTTTCCATCTGTCCGAGGAACATCCTGGCGTAGGCCGAAAGCGACTCGACGTATCTCCGCTGTCCCTCGGCGTATATGGTGTCAAAAGCCAGCGAGGTCTTGCCGCTGCCGCTGACGCCGGTGAAAACCACCAGCTTGTCCCGAGGGATTTCCAAATCTATATTTTTCAGGTTGTTTTCCTTGGCGCCTTTGATTATCAGCTTGTTATCCTTATTTGTCACTTTAATTCACCCTTCAGTCTCTTTATCTTATCACGAAGCTTGGCCGCGTCCTCAAAGCGCAGCTCCTGAGCGGCCAACTGCATCTCGTTGGTCAGCTTTGCGATGACGTATGTGACGTCTGCCTTTTCCTCCGGCTCCTCGCCGGGCTTGACGGCGGCGATAACGTCGCTTACGGCCTTTTGTATGGTTTTGGGCACAATGCCGTTATCTTTATTATACTTGTCCTGTATGGCGCGGCGGCGGTTGGTCTCGTCTATGGCGCGCTTCATGGACTCGGTCTCGGCGTCGGCGTACATTATGACCTTGCCCTCGGCGTTGCGGGCCGCACGGCCTATGGTCTGTATCAGAGACGTCTCGCTTCTAAGAAAGCCCTCCTTGTCCGCGTCGAGTATGGCCACGAGAGACACCTCCGGCAAATCAAGGCCCTCACGGAGAAGATTTATGCCCACGAGCACATCGAACACTCCCAGCCGCAGGTCGCGGACTATTTCCATACGCTCCAGAGTTTCCACGTCGGAGTGCATATACTTGACCTTTACCCCCATAGTGCGCAGATAGTCGGTGAGGTCCTCGGCCATTTTTTTGGTGAGCGTGGTGACAAGCACCCTTTCCCGCCGGTCGGCGCGGGCATATATCTCGCCCAGAAGGTCGTCTATCTGGCCCTTTACCGGACGGACGATTATCTCGGGGTCGAGGAGGCCCGTCGGACGGATTACCTGCTCGGCAATGTTTTTTGACAGGCCCCTCTCGTAATCCGCGGGAGTGGCGCTGACATAAATGGTCTGGTTGAGCCGCTCGTTAAACTCCTTAAAGTTAAGGGGCCGGTTATCCAGAGCCGATGGCAGACGAAAGCCGTAATCCACAAGATTTTGTTTACGGCTGCGGTCGCCGTTGTACATGGCCCGAAGCTGCGGTATGGTGACGTGGCTCTCGTCCACCACAAGCAAAAAGTCCTTGGGGAAGTAATCGAGGAGCGTATACGGAGCACTGCCGGCGGGACGGCCGCTGATGTGGCGGCTGTAGTTTTCGATGCCGCTGCAATAGCCCACCTCCCGCATCATTTCTATGTCGTAGTTGGTGCGCTCCTCAAGGCGCTGCGCCTCCACAAGCTTGTTGTTGGCCCTGAGCTCGCGCAGGCGGTCCTCCAGCTCCGCCTGTATGCCGTATATGGCGGCCTCAAGCTTGTCGTTGGTGGTTACATAGTGGGAGGCCGGAAAAATGGCCACATGGCTTCGGCTGCCCAAAATCTCGCCGGTGAGGGAGTCTATCTCGGTTATCCGGTCTATCTCGTCCCCGAAAAACTCCACCCTTATGGCATTCTTTTCGGTGTTGGCGGGGATTATTTCGAGCACGTCCCCACGGACACGGAACTTGCCGCGGACAAAATTTATGTCGTTGCGCTGATACTGCATTTCGATAAGACGGGAAATCACCTCGTCCCTGTCCTTGACCATGCCGGGCCTGAGCGACAGCAGCATATCTCTATAGTCGTTGGGGTCGCCCAAGCCGTAAATACAGCTCACCGAAGCCACCACTATCACGTCCCGCCTTTCAAAGAGGGCGCTGGTGGCGCTGTGGCGGAGCTTGTCTATCTCCTCGTTGGTCTGGGCGTCCTTTTCTATATAGGTGTCGCTGGCGGCGATATATGCCTCGGGCTGGTAGTAGTCGTAAAAGCTGACGAAATATTCCACGGCGTTGTTGGGAAAAAGCTCCTTAAACTCGCTGCAAAGCTGGGCCGCCAGAATTTTATTGTGGGCCAGCACAAGGGTGGGCTTATTTATGCGTTCTATCACGTTAGCCACGGTAAAGGTCTTGCCGCTGCCGGTAACGCCGAGAAGGGTCTGGGCGGCATAGCCGTTTTTCAGGCCCTGTACAAGGCTTTCAATGGCTTGGGGCTGGTCGCCCGTGGGCTTATAGTCTGAAACAAGTTGAAAGTCCATTTCATCACATCCACATAGATTATACACGAACTTTTGTTCGCTGTCAAGCGGTTTTTGAAAATTTATTTAATCAGCGGTGTTCGCGGTTATGCCCCAGCGGGCACACCCTCATGCACACTCCGCATACCGCGCCGCGGCCGATGCTTTGAAACTCTTTTTTCATATACTCGCTGCAGGCCCGGGCGTCGAAAATCTCATGGCGCTCCATGCCGGGCACATAGTTCACGCCACGTATCGCCAGGGCGGAGCAGCTTTCGGCGCAGATATTGCAGCCGCCGCATTGGTCACGGTATTCGTGCTCCGCCACGGGCAGAGGCGCGTCGGTGAACACCGTCCCGAGCCGAACCCGCGGCCCGTACTTATATGAAAGGAAAAGGGCGCTTTTCCCGATACTGCCCAAACCCGCCCGAACAGCGCATTTTTTGTGGCTGAAGCGTCCGGCGTACTCCCCCACCGACTGACTGGCCGGCACCGCAGCCGCCCGGTATCCGCTCCTGTTCAGGAACAGCACCAGCTTTTCCGCGGCGCGGTCTATATAGGCGTTCACCGTCCGGTAGTGGTGGAAATATGTCTTGGTGGGGCCGTCCTCTATCTCGTCCACCACAGCGTCGGACAGCCGTATGACCAGCGTAACGGCATATCGGAGCCCCTCGAAAGGCGTATCCTCGTTATACGAAAACCCCGCCTCAGAAACGAGCTCCTCCTCCAAAAGCTTTTTTATCTCTCGCTCCACCTCGTCGCCCCCCTATAATATTTGTTATAAGAAGAATTATACCACAAAATTAAAAAAATTGCAAAGAATATATAGAAAAATTTAAAAAAATATGCTATAATCATAACGGAGGTGTAAACATGGGCTATCATTTTGAAGAACTTACCGACATAAAATTATTATTACTTAAAACCATACAATATTTCAAGGACGCCATTCCCGAAAGTATATTGACCGACACCATACTCGCCAATAATTACGCCAACTATTTTGATTTGGAGCAGGCCCTTTACGAGCTGACGGAGAACCGGCTGGTGACCTATTACGAGGAGGGCGAACGGAAATTCAGCCTCACCCGTCTCGGCGAGGAGGCCCTTGCGGGATTTTCCTACAGAATACCCAAGTCGGTCTGCGAAAAGCTGTATCAGACCGTGCGTATAAAAATCAGGGAGTATCAAAACGAGCTCAGCCTTATCGCCGACTATGAGCATACCGGCGAAACGGACTATACCGTAAAGCTGGGCATCATGGAGGGCGGATATGAAATATTCACCGTCTCCCTCTCCCTTTTCGACGAAAAAATGGCGAAAAGCGTATGCCGTGAGTTCAAACGCTCGCCCCAAACGCTGTATACGGAAATATTGTCCGTGCTGCTGAAAGAACAGTAAACGAAAAAAATTATATAAATTTCCAAAAATGGCTTGTCTTTTTTGGTGAAATTGCTGCATTAATAATTTAAAATATCACTTGATAAAATTAGTAAAAAATGTTAAAATAGAAATAACAATTGCGAAAGGAGATCGTCAATATGAACTATTCAAAAGAAGTTGAGAATATGTGCTGTGTTGCCAAGGGCGTTGCCCACGAGCCGGCGCCTATTCCTCAAGAAGGCGCTTGGACTTATTCCAAGCAGATCACGGATATTTACGGACTCACCCACGGCATAGGCTGGTGCGCTCCTCAGCAGGGCGCCTGCAAGCTGACCCTTAACGTTAAGGGCGGCGTTATTGAGGAAGCTCTCGTTGAGACCATCGGCTGCTCGGGCATGACCCACAGCGCCGCCATGGCCGCCGAGGTTCTCCCCGGAAAGACCATTCTCGAAGCACTCAACACCGACCTTGTATGCGACGCCATCAACACCGCCATGCGCGAGCTGTTCCTGCAAATCGTATACGGCAGAACTCAAACAGCCTTCAGCGAGGGCGGACTTCCCATCGGCGCGGGTCTCGAGGACCTGGGCAAGGGACTTCGTTCTCAGGTGGGCACCCTCTACAGCACCAAGGCCAAGGGTCCCCGTTATCTGGAGTTGGCCGAGGGCTACATCACCAAAATCGGTCTGGACAAGGACGGCCTTATCATCGGTTATAAGTTCGTTCACCTCGGAAAGATGATGGAGTCTATCCGCAAGGGCATGGACGCCAACGAGGCCATGGAAAAGGCCAGCGGTCAGTACGGCAGATTTGACGAGGCGGTCAAGGTAATTGACCCCCGTGTAGAATAAGAGAGGAGGAAACACAAAATGGCACTGTTTGAAAGTTATGAAAGAAGAATAAATCAGGTCAACGCCGCGCTTAACAAGTACGGTATTTCCTCTCTCGAAGAGGCCGAAAAGATCTGCAAGGACAAGGGCATCGACGTATACAGCATAGTTAAGGGCGTACAGCCCATCTGCTTTGAAAACGCCTGCTGGGCTTACATCACCGGCGCGGCCATCGCCATCAAGAAGGGCTGCACCAAGGCTGCCGACGCCGCCGAGGCTATCGGCGAGGGCTTACAGAGCTTCTGTATCCCCGGCAGCGTTGCCGACGACCGCAAGGTAGGTCTCGGTCACGGCAATCTGGCCGCCATGCTCCTCCGCGAGGAGACCAAGTGCTTCGCTTTCCTGGCGGGTCACGAATCCTTCGCCGCCGCCGAGGGCGCTATCGGTATAGCCAAGAGCGCAAACAAGGTCCGCAAGGAGCCACTTCAGGTCATTCTTAACGGTCTTGGCAAGGACGCCGCCCAGATAATTTCCCGTATCAACGGCTTCACCTTTGTTGAAACAAAGTTCGACTATGCCACCGGCAAGCTTAACATCATCAGCGAGACTCCCTACTCCGACGGCGAGAAGTCCAAGGTTCGCTGCTACGGCGCCGACGACGTCCGCGAGGGCGTTGCGATTATGGAGCATGAGAGCGTGGACGTTTCCATCACCGGCAACTCCACCAATCCCACCCGTTTCCAGCATCCGGTCGCCGGCACTTATAAGAAACGCTGCTATGAGACCGGCAAAAAGTATTTCTCCGTTGCCTCCGGCGGCGGTACGGGCCGTACCCTCCACCCCGACAACATGGCCGCCGGTCCCGCCTCCTACGGCATGACCGACACCATGGGCAGAATGCACAGCGACGCCCAGTTCGCGGGCAGCAGCTCCGTTCCCGCCCACGTTGAGATGATGGGTCTTATCGGCATGGGCAACAACCCCATGGTTGGCGCCACGGTTGCCGTTGCGGTTGCCATTGAGACCGCGAAGTAATTTTTAAACGGTAAGATAAAACAACCGGTCCGAACGGGCCGGTTGTTTTTATCTGCGGCTTAAAAGAATGGGCAAGCCCTCGCGCGACGACGTTTTTCGCAAGAAAAAGCGTCGGGGCAAAGACTGGCTTTGCCCCGACGCAGGTGTGCGCCATTTTTTACGGTCTCTATTTTAATTGTCAGCCAATGGCCGCGCCGCCAGCGGCGGGTTCCATGGAGCCCGCGTTCCATACCATTATCTTAAGCTCGGAATTCTCGTCCATGCGCTCATAGTCGAGAGCGAAGCTTTGACCGGCGGAGGCCGCGCTTTCTCCTCTGTAGGCCGCCGCCTTCAGCAGGCTGCCGCCCTTATATTCGGCCACATATATATCTACAAATTCAACGGTTTCGTCAGACAATGTCAGGATGAACGTCACCTTGCCGTCGGAGTAAGCCGCGTTCGCAATGCCTGTCAGGACAACCCTCGTCCGGCCGGAAACAGAGTTGTAATTTACACTGTCCTCGGGTGTGAAGGTCCAGCCGTACTCGGCCTCGCCATCAACAACAACGGTCTCGGGGGCGCCGCCCTCCACATTGTCCCATGTGAGCGTACCCTCAAGCGCATTGCCGTCCACTCCCACGAAGCCGGGAACCAGTACGGAGGATGAAAGCGTTTCACCGGCTTCAACGGCGGAAGCCTCCGCGGTTCCTTCGGGGTCGGCCTTAGCGATACTGTACATCGCCGTCGCTACCGCGGACGCGTACCTGTCGGTCTCGTCTATGGCGGCCTTTACCTCATAAGCGCCGGCGTTTACGGGAGCGTCCTCCGTCCAGGCGCTTTCGCCGCCGCCGACGGGACGGTATGTCACCGTCACCTCGCCGTCACGGTCAGCCTTGGCCTCAACGGGCTGAGGCTTGCCGTTATAAACGGTATTTTCCGCCGTTACGGTAACGGTTGTTTTTTCCTTGTCGGTCACGGTTATCGGCGCCGTGACGGTCACAACTATCTTTTCACCGGCGGCGGGGTCCGGATGCTTAAACGTGAGAGAAACGGTAAGTATCGCGCTGCCCGCGGCAACGGCGCCGACAGTGGCGGAAGAGGTGTCGCTCTCGGTTACCGCAGCGATGTTAGCGTCGTTTGTGAACCAATCCGCGGACTCTGTCTCATAAGACGCATCTACGGGCTCGGCGTTGATATCGGCGGAATTGCCGACGGTGATTATCAGCTCGTCCGGCTCAAGTATGAAGCCGACCTCGGCCTTGTAATCGACGGCGGTGACCGCGCGGGAGGAGCCGATGGCGACATAGACAGTGCCGGCATTGGCTGTCAGGGCGTCGCCGTCAAGAACAATTTTGAACTGTCCGGCCGTGCCCTTGGGTATGAACACCGACTCGCTGACAGGATCGGTCATTTCCTTATCCATGTAGAAGGTGACCGTATCGCCCTCCTGAAGGTTCACTCCGTCCACATTCACGTAGGCGTAATCCTCGCCGGGCACATTGTAAATCACGGCGGCGGCCTCGCGGGTATTGGGGGTGAGCCTTATCTTTACCGTGCCGGTAACCGTGGAGTAGTTCAAATCTTCGGGCACAAAGGTCCACGCGTATTCGGTATCCTCAAGAACAAGCACCTGTTCGGGGGTAAGCCCGCCCACGTCGTTCCAAGCGAGGGCGCCGGCAAGAGGATCGGCGTTCACATTCTTAAATCCGTTCGTAAGAGCGGACTCGGAAAGGTAGGAGCCCTCCTCCACGTCGGCCGCGGTCACTCCGCCGGAGGGAACGGCCTGTTCAATGACGAAGGTTTCAATGATGGTGTTTGCGCCGAGTTTTTCCGTCTCGGGCACGCTTACGCGGACGTCGTACTTTCCGGCGTCAACGGGGGCCTTATTTGTCCAGGTCTCCGCAAGCTCGTCGATGACCGAAAGGGTCATTACCTCGGACTGAACATCGACGCTGTGGGTCCTGTATTCCACCGTGACCTCGGCATCCGCGTCAGTATCGGCGGTAAAGGTCTTTTCTTTTCCGTCGTAAACCAGGTTTTCGGGCTTGTTTACCTTCAGCGAGGCCGGCTTTTTGTCGCTGGCCGTAACGGTCACGAAGCCCCGAACGGGGGAATTGTAGTTATTTGTATCCTTGGGTGTGAATATCCAGCCGTAGCTGTGGCTGCCCTCGCTCAGTCTGTCGTCCGGCGTCTCCCAGTCGAGGGTGCCGGCGACATCCGCGCCGTTGTTGGGATTTTCAAAGGAGCCGCTGAGAATAACCGTCGAAAGAGCGTTGCCGGTAAGACCGTTGCCCGCGCTCACACTGTCAACGGAGGGGGTGGCCTTGTTTACGGTGACCTGACCGGTAACCGTGCCTATTTCGTAGTTGGTGGTTGACCGGGCGGCGGCTGTGATGGCGTAGCTGCCCACCTCCGCCTCGGCGGAAGCGCCGTCGCTGGAAAGCTCGGCGTATATATCCGCCTTGGTCTCGCCGCTTACCAAAGGAGTTTCGGGAGACACCTCAAAGTTGTCGTTCCCAAGCGTGATGGCGCTGCCATACTCCTTTTCCGCGGAGGCCGTGAGATTTACCGGCCTCTTGTCAATGCTGCCCTCCATATGATGGGTGGCGGCGGCAAGAGTGTAGTTATCGGCGTCGCTGCCAGTGAGAGAGTCGGCGGCGACATTGACGGTTACGTTTTTGGCGGCGCCGGCCGAGGCGCTGTCGAAAACGGCCGTAACCGCGTCCGCAGGAACAGACACCCGATCGCCCTCAACAAGGTTGCCAACGGCCACCGAGCCGCTGAGCTTAGCGTCGGCCGTGCCGTCATAAATCTTCGTGTCCACGCTCAATCCGCTATAATCAAGGGTAACCGCCAAAGGCAGTATGGTCAGGGTCGCGTTGGCGAGTCCGGGGGCGAACTCGTCCGTCTTTTCCATGTAAGCCCGCACTCCGTAGGTGCCGGCCTTGACGGGAGCCTTATCCACCCAATTTCCGTCGCCGTAATCGTAGGTTATCTCCATCTCGCCCTCACGGTCGGCGGTAAATTCCACTGTCTTTTCCTTTCCGTCGTAGGTGGGACGAAGGTTGGCCCCGGAGGAGGCGACAATATTGGTAGGCGTCTTATCGGAAACTATTATTTTTACCGTGTCGCCGGTAACGGCGTTATAGTTGGCGCCGTCGGCGGGAGTGAATTTATACCCGACGTCATACGCCCCCGCCACGTCAAAGGTTTTGCCGGGCTCAATCCAATCGAAAGCGCCGTCAACGATAGTATCCGTGTAGGGATTTTCATACTGACCGGTCAGGGTCGAATTGGACAGGGCTACCTGGGTGCGTATTCCGGCGGCCTCGACAAATTCCTTCTCGGGAGTCGCCTTTTCCACCGTGACGCCCACGTTTGCGGCATCCTCCGCTATGTATACGGAGTAGTTGGCGGCGGTCTCCTCCTCGATTGTGAAGGGATACGCCCCATCTTTTACCGCGGCGCCGGGGGCGAAGCCCTCGCTGCCAAATACTACCCTCAGCTCCTCATTGGGGACGCCGCCGTCATTGGTAAACGTCACGTCGGAAGAGACCTTAGTCTCGCCATAATACTTTGTAATTCCAACCGGCGTTACCGCGACAGGCATCTGTTCGATGTCGGCATAGACGCTTATCTTTGCCGGAGCGGTCATGGTATAGTTGCCGGCGTCGGAGCCCGTAAGCGAATGAGAGGGCACGGTAACGTCAGCGGCCTTTTTGGGGCCGGCGTTGGCGTCGGCAAACTCCGCGGTCACCTTACCGGCGTCAACGGAAACATCGTCGTCACCGACTTTGTTGGCTATTTTGACCGTACCGGACACGACGGCGTTCCTGGTGCCGTCATAAACCTTGCCCTCAACGGACACTCCGCTCAAATCCAAATTGACCTCAAGGGGATTTATGACAAGCTCGGCCTCGGTCGTGTGGGCCAGATAGTCCTCGGTCTGGGCTATTGTGGCCCTTACCCTATAGCTGCCCGCGTTTACCGGAGGCTCGCTGCTCCAGCTTTCGGTACCGGCGGGGGCATACTCTACGGTTATATCCCCCGGACGGTCGGCCTCGGCGCTGACCCTCTTGGGATTGCCGTCATAGGTCTGTTCGGGCAGGGACACGGTCACCTTGGACGGTGCCCTTTCGGTAACCGTTACGGCGGCGGTCTGAATGACCGTAACATTTTCATCAATCGCCGGGTCGGGATGCTTAAAGGCTGCGGTGACGGAAAGCGTAACCCTGCCGGAATCGACGCCCGTTACCGTGGCGGTCTCTTTATCTCCCTGAACGGTCGCCTTATCTCCGTCAACAAGCCATGCGACGCTTGATATCTCATAATCCGCGTCGCTCTTGAGCACCTTCACATCGGCGGTTCTTCCGGGCTTTACGGTGATTTCGGCCGGGTCCACAGTGAAGCCCAGCTCATTCTTATACTTAACCGTCTCATATTTCGTAGAACCGGCAATGCGGACATATATCTCGCCCGCCTGAACGGAAAGAGCGTCGTTGTCCAGAAGAACGCGAACTCTTTGATTGAGCATATTATCGTCAATCACTACCTCGCCGCTCTCGGGGTTGGTGGGCTCGGTCTCGGCGACCGCGCCGCTTGCGGACCGCTTGTAGCTGTAAAACGCGACCTTGTCGCCCGGCTTGACGTTTACGCCGTCCACGTTTATGTAGCCGTAGTTTCCGTCGTCGCCGGGAAGGTTGTATACGACCGTGCCGCTTGGCGCGCGGGTGAGAGTGACGCTGACTTTCAGCTTGCCCACGGCCTGACGGTAATTGTCGCTGTCGGGGTCAAACTCCCATTCATATTCGATGTAGTCCACGGCGACCACCTGGCTCGCGGGACGCTCGCCATAGTCGCGCCAGCGGAGGACGCCGCTGACGCTCTGCCCGTCCACGCCGGTAAACACGCCGTCAAGCCGCGATTCGCTCAAATACTGTCCGGTCTCGAGGCCGGAAGCCGTAACCTGACCGACAACCAGCTCAGCCGGAGCAATGTTCAGCACCGTAACGGTGGAGTTGGCCGCGTATTCCTCCGTCGCGCCAACCTCAATTTTTACAAGGTAGTTGCCGGCGTCAACGGGAGCCTCGTCGCTCCATACGCCCGTCTCGCCGGGCTCGGCCTCTTCGCCCTCGACGGACGGAGAATCCATTCCCTCGTCACGGGGAATTTCGTCTGTTTTTTGATACTGTACGGTTACCTCCCCGTCGGAGTCGGTCTCAACGCGAACGGCCTTGGACGTGCCGTCGTAAACCCGATTTTCGGGGAGCTTAACGTCGATGTGGGCGGGGGTCTTGGCCACGCCGGTCACCGTAACGCTCCCCCGGCGCTCGGTATAGTTTTTCGTATCCTTCGGCCTGAATATCCATTCGTATGCCTTGTCGCCCTCCTGAATTATCTGCTCGGCGTTTTCCCATTCGAGAACGCCCTCTATCTCATTCTCGGTATAGGGGTTTTCAAACGTAGCGTTAATCGATACGGTGGAGAGCTTATTGCCGGCTTTGCCGTTGCTGACGGCCACATTTCCCCGCACAAGTCCGGGCTCGGCCTGAAGCACGGTGATTTTGCCGAAGCTGCTGGCAAAATTATTCATGGAATAATTGCTGGTGGGGGCCGTGGTCGCCTTTATTCCATACTCGCCCACCTCGGCGCCGGCGGCCGTTCCGTCGCTGGAAAGAACCACCTTGGCGTCCGCCTTGGTCTCGCCCTGCACAAAGCTGCTGCCGGCGGTCAAGTCGTAATCCTCGTGGTTAAGGCTGATGGTCTGGCCGTAATACTTGGTCTTGTCCGGCACCGTGATATTGATTGTCCTTTGAAGTATACGGGCCTTGGCATGATAATTTATATCGTGCGGAATGACATAACAGCCGGCCTGAGCGCCCGTAAGAGCCCCCTCCGCGTGAAGTATTATTTCGATATCATGCTCGCCCGCGCGGGGGTCGGTAAACACGGCGGTAAAGTTTTCTCTTTTAATTCTTACGTCATCCTGGACCTGCTTCCCGTCCACGGTCCTGTAATAACGGTAATAAACCTCCGCCGGTGTGCTGGCAAGGGGTGCGTCGTTTCTTCCGTTATACACCTTCTGGCTCACGGGAGTAGGATTCCAAAGGAAGCTGGTGAGCTCGCGGGGCTTTATGGTCAGGTTGGCGATACCCGTGCCAAAGGCATACTCGTCATCGCTTTCCATGGTCGCGATGACGTCATAGCTGCCCGCGTCGATCGGCCGCTCGGTAGACCATTCGTCAGTGGAGCCGTGCTTTCTGTACCGCACGGTAATCTCGCCCTCATGGTCGGCGGTAAATTCCACGCCGTGAGGCTTGGCGTCGTAGACGGGATTGAGATTTTGCCCGTCCGTCGCCTTAATCTCCGTCGCCGTCTTTTCGGAAACGGTAACGGTTATCTCCTCGTTTTCGACTGTATTGTAATTCTTGACATCATCGGGGATAAATCTGTATTTCTCGACGGTGGTCCCTTTTTCCATGACCTTTTCGGGCTCCATCCACTCAAATCTGCCCGGAACGTACTCATCGGTATGGGGGTTCTTGAACTTGCCGGAGAGCAGAGACTCCTTGAGCTTTTTCCCCTCGGATATACCTGTGGCGAACTCGGTCTCAACTACGGGGTCGGCCTTCTTTACGGTCACTCCGTAGGGGCCGTCATCGGCCAGCTTAATGCTGCATCCGTTAATCAGGCTGTCAAATCTGTACGGATATGTAAATCCCGCAACCGCGCCCTTGTCGAAGCCGTCGCAGTAAAATACCATGCCCGAAGCGATTGACGCCTTGTCCACGCCCTCGGTCAGCACCTCAAAGTCCACCTCGGAAGGCGACACGGTCTGGCCGTATACCTTCTCGATGTTCTTGGGCTTAATGACAATGGTTCTCGACACTACGGAAAACTTCATATTTAATTTCCGCATGGCCCTGTTTTTATCATTGCTTACGTATATATAATCCTCATAACTGCCGACGCCCAAGCCGAGGTTGGGCCTGAGCTCGACCTCCATGGACTCGCCGGGCTTTAATTCACTGCCAATCTGCGCTTTGAGATATCCCGCGCGGCAATTAACCGTGCTGGAAAGCCGGAAGTCCATATTGCCGGTGTTCTTTATCACCAGCTTGACGGGCTTCACCGAGCCGTCCGAATAACCGACATCGGCGACACCCAGATCCACCACATAGCTGTCGCTGTATCTGCCGGTATAGCTGTCGCGGATAAATACGGACTTGCCGGCGTTTTCGCCCTCGCTGTCGGCGTAGCATATATCGAAATCGTAATTATTCACACGACCGATAACCGCTTTCAGGGTAACCTTACCGTCGCCGTCGGTATCCTCGGGTATTTTTCTCATGATGGCGCCCGTTTCCTCGTCCTGCCATCCTGTCAGGCCGCTGTTTTCGTCCGCGGTCTTAATCCCCGGCAGACCCAACACATCCACGGTGTCGTCCGTGAAGGCAAAAAACGGCTCCGGCGGCGCGGCCAAAAATCTGCCCTGTTCACCGTCGATTTTCAGCTCCACCTGAACCATTGTGCGCTCAAGGGAATTTATCGGGGCCTGACCCTCGACAAGGCCGCCGTCCTCGTCAAATTCCGGATTGTCATACCAGTTAACCGTGTACTTGCCGGGCACGAGGTCCTCATCCTTCACGTCCCAGCAGTAATAAATTTTTGACCCTTCTTTAATTCTCTGTGGAACGGTCTTTGTTCCGTCGGGAGCCACTAATTCGATGACTCCCTTTGACTCAAACGGAACGCTGCCCCAGCCGGAGCCGTTCCAAAAGTCAACCCACATAATGCCGTCACGCATTATCGGGGCGCCGGCCGAGCTTATTGAACCCTTCATTCGATAGCTCAGTGTCTTGGCCTTCATGGTGACCGCCATCAGCTCCGTATCCCCCGCCAGCGATACCGCCGGGAATACGGCACACAGCATGGTAAGTGCCAACAGCGTTGCAAACAATCTTTTCTTCATGTACATCTCTCCTTACCATTTTTGTTCGATTTAAGCACAGGGAAGTCGAACACCGCGACGGTTTAAAGCGGTGAAATTCCCCTAATGCTTCGTTAAAAATGCTCGGAAGGCGCCAGCCTTCCTGCGCTTTTTGCCTCGCCTAAGAAAAATTTCACTCGCTTTAAACTCCTGCGGACCGTGCGGGTGGATATTTTTTCGTAGGCAAGGAAAAGGTTCCTCGGAATACTGACGTATTCCGAGCGGTTCTTTGACGCCGCATACGGGAAAATACACCCCGCACGGCGCACGGGGTTCGACTCCCCTGCGCTTCAGCGTATCGGAACCGAACGCATATCACTTCAATATAAGTATAGCATAATTTCTTCCATATTGCAATACCCAAAATTTTTTATCCGCGAAAAACGCGGCCCGGGGGAATCGCAAATCTATTTTTCAATTTTTCTTGACAAACGCAGGATTTTATGGTAAAATCATATAAAAAATACATTTTCACGGGAGGGTATCCGCATGACTAACGAACAAATATGTATCCTCATCACAATAATCGCCTACCTCATTGCCGTGCTTATGGTCGGCTTCTACTTCGCGAGGAAAAACGAGAACGCCTCGGACTTTTACCTCGGCGGACGAAAGCTCGGCTCTCTTGTCACCGCCATGAGCGCCGAAGCCTCGGATATGTCGGCCTATCTGCTGGTCGGTATTCCTGGTCTTGCGTACTTTTCCGGAATTGCCGACGCCGGATGGACGATAGTGGGCCTCGCCGTGGGGACTTATCTCAACTGGCTGCTCACCGCCCGCAGGCTGCGCCGGTACACTCAGATAACCGGCTCCTATACGCTGCCGCAGTTCTTTTCCGTCAGGTTCAGAGACAAGAGATATATCCTTTCGGCCATTGCCGCTTTGGTGATAATAGTGTTTTTCGTGCCCTATACCGCCTCGGGCTTCGCCGCCTGCGGCAAGCTGTTCTCTTCTCTTTTCGGCACTAAATATATGACGGCCATGATAATATCGGCCATCGTCATCGTCGGCTATACGGCGGCGGGAGGCTTCATGGCCGCGTCCACCACCGACTTTATACAAAGCATAGTCATGACCGTGGCGATACTTTTCGTGCTGATATTCTCCACCGTAACCGCCGGAGGCATAGACGCGGTCATGGATAACGCGAAAAATCTGCCGGGCTACCTTTCCCCCACGGCCACATATGCCGAGGCGACAAACACGGCCCAGCCTTACGGCCCGCTCAAGATAGTTTCCACCTTGGCGTGGGGCCTCGGCTACTTCGGTATGCCCCATATACTTCTGAGATTTATGGCGATAAACGACGAAAAAAAGCTTAAGCTTTCCCGCCGCGTGGCCTCCATATGGGTGGTCATCGCCATGAGCTTTGCCGTGCTTATCGGCATAGTGGGCCGCACACTCAGCAACGGCGGCTTTATCCCCGTGCTCAGCGGCAACAGCGAGGCCGAGGAAGTTATAATGAAGATAGCCGATTTTCTGTCACACCAGGGCATTATACCGGCGCTGATGGCAGGACTGGTACTTGCCGGCATATTGGCCAGCACCATGTCCACCGCCGACTCTCAGCTGCTGGCGGCCTCCTCCAGTGTGTCCGAAAACCTTATAAAGGAGACCTTCGGCATCAAGCTGTCCAAGCGCGCCAGTATGCTGGCGGCTCGGGCAACGGTTATCGTGATAGCCGTCCTCGGCGTGATTATCGCCCGCGACAGTACCAGCTCGGTGTTTGACATAGTTTCCTTCGCCTGGGCGGGCTTCGGCGCGGGCTTCGGCCCCGTCATGATATGCGCCCTGTTCTGGAAACGCACCACTCTCCCCGGCGCGGTTGCCGGCATGATATCCGGCGGCGCCATGGTGTTTATCTGGAAGTTCGTCATCGCCCGTCTGGGAGGGGTTTTCGCAATATATGAGCTGCTGCCGGCCTTTATCGTAAGCATCGCCGTCATCGTCGTCGTCAGCTTGCTCACAAAGGCTCCGTCCAAGGAAATAGCCGACGAGTTTGAGGCGGCAAAGGCGCGGTAATTCTCGCGGGCGGCCGCTTCGCTTAACGCGAAGGCTTAAACTAAAAAGAAAAACCGTCTTTTTCTCGTAAAAAGGCGGTTTTCCCATATTGTCATTTAGAAGCATTTTTCCTTCCGCTTTTTCTTGCAGTCCTCAATGTTGCCGCAGTGGTAGCAGAGCTCGTTGTCGCATACGCCCTTGCCGGCAAAGGACAGAATGTTCTCCACCGTTGTTTCGGCAATATTGTTAAGGGCCTCCTCGGTGAGAAACGCCTGATGCGAGGTGACGATGACGTTGGGCATGGATATCAGCCGCGCGAGAGTGTCGTCCTCCACTATGTGGCCCGAAAAATCCTGGAAGAAAATGTCAGACTCCTCCTCGTACACGTCCAGACAGGCCGCGCCTATCCGCCGCTCCTTTATGCCGTCAAGCAGAGCGTCGGCGTCGATAAGGCCCCCGCGGGAGGTGTTGACTATAACGACTCCCTTTTTGAGCCGTTTCACGCTGTCGGGATTTATAAGGTGGCGGGTATCGGCGGTCAGCGGGCAGTGGAAGGAAATTATATCGCTGCGCTCAAACAGCTCCTCAAGGGAAACGTAATTTATCCCGCTGTCCTTGGCGGGGAACTTGTCGTAGGCAATGACCTCCATGCCGAAGCCCCGGCATATATCAATGAAAATGCGCCCTATTTTGCCGGTGCCCACAACGCCCACGGTCTTGCCGTGGAGGTCGAAGCCCGTAAGTCCGTTAAGGCTGAAATTAAAGTCTCTGGTGCGGATATATGCCTTGTGTATGCGGCGTATGGAGGTGAGCAGCAGGGCCATCGTGTGTTCGGCCACGGCGTAAGGCGAGTAGGCCGGCACCCGAAACACGTGTATTTTCCCGAAGGCGTGCTCCACGTCCACATTGTTATATCCGGCGCAGCGCAGGGCGATGAAGCGTATGCCGTACTCGTACAGCCTGTCTATCACGGCGGCGTCCACCGTGTCGTTCACAAATACGCAGACGCCGTCATAGCCCTTGGCAAGGCCCACGGTGTCGCCGCTCAGCCTGGTCTCATAGAAGGTGAACGACGGCTCGTCAAACTTTTCGAAGGACGCCCTGTCGTAGGGCTTGGTGTCGAAAAAAGCTATCTTCATATATCCCCCTCCAAAACTATGTACTATTTTTCAAATGCCTCGACGCAGCTTTTCAACTGGCTTATCACCTTTATCTGCTGGGGACAGACGTCCTCGCACTGGCCGCACTCGACGCAGGCAGTTGGGGAAACGAACTTCTTCACCGTCTCGGCATAGTCGGCGGCCCCGGCCTCAAGCTGGCCCCAAATGAGCTGGCGGTTGCGGGCGGCAAATATGTCGGGTATCGGAATGCCCATGGGACAGCCGGCAACGCAGTAGCGGCAGCCCGTGCAGGGAATGGATTTGACGCCGTTTATTACCTCCTGGGCCTTTTGAATGGCGGCCATCTCGGCGGCGTTTATGGGACGGAAGTCCTTCATGTACGAAAGGTTGTCCGCCATTTGCTCAATATTGGACATACCGGAAAGCACGGTGATTATGCCGTCAAGAGAAGCGACATACCTTATGGCCCAGGACGCGAAAGAGGCGTCGGGATCGGCGGCCTTAAAAATCTCCTGCACGGCCTCCGGCGGATTGGCGAGGCCGCCGCCCTTAACCGGCTCCATAACAACTATCGACTTGCCGTGGCGTCGGGCGACCTCATAGTTGGCGCGGGCGGCGACGCCGTCGTTTTCCCAGTCGGCATAGTTGAGCTGGAGCTGTACAAACTCCGCGTCGGGATATTTTGTCAGCAGCTCGTCGAGCAGGTCCGGTCCGGAATGGTAGGAGAAGCCCCAGTGCTTTATGAGGCCCTTTTCCTTCTGCTCACGGACAAAGTCAAAGAGGCGGTATTTTTCGTACAGGGCTATGTTGCCGCCCTGAATGGCGTGGAGCAGGTAGTAATCAAAATACCCCGCCCCCGTGCGCTCGAGGCTTATTTGGAGCTGCTTTTTGACCTCCTCGGCATTTTTCCCTTCCCAGCCGCACATCTTTGTGGCCAGGGTAAAGCTCTCTCTGGGGTAACGCTCCACCAGAGCGGCTTTGGCGGCCTTTTCGGACTCCCCGCCGTCATAGACATAGGCGGTGTCGAAATACGTTTGACCGGCCTCCATGAACATATCCACCATTTTTTTGGTGTGCTTGATATCGATTTTCCCCTCCGCCGTCTTGGGCAGGCGCATAAGGCCGAAGCCCAGCTTAGGCGTTTTTTCGCCGAAATAGCGTTCCATGATTTTCCCTCCTGTAATGTTATTAATTACAGTATACCACTTTTTACCGTGAAACGCAAATTAATAAACTATGAACTTTACGAAATATTTAATTATTCGCAGAACACGTGCTTGCCTATGGTGCAGATGATTTTTCTCGAGCGTATCCACTTGTTGGTGGCGGTAACGGGGTTATAGTAGTAGATGGCTCCGCCGGTGGGGTCCCAGCCGTTCAGGGCGTCGCGGGCGGCCTTAAGGCTGCTGCTGTACATTTCGGCATTTATCTGGCCGTCGTCCACCGCGGTAAAGGCGCCCTTCTGGTACACCACGCCGCTGATGCTGTTAGGGAAGGACGGGTGCTTTACTCTGTTCAGAATGACGGCCCCCACCGCCACCTGACCCTCGTAGGGCTCGCCCCTGGCCTCGCCGTTGATGACCCTTGCCAGCAGGTAGACGTTGCTCTCGCTTTGAGAGTTGGTGCTGCCGGCGGAGTAAATTCCCATGGCCTCAAGGGTCTTTTGTCCGGCTATTCCGTCCACGGTGAGACCGTTTTTCTTCTGAAAGCTGCGGACCGCGCTCTCGGTCTGCCAGCCGTAGATGCCGTCCACGCTGCCGGTGTAGTATCCCCAGTTCTTGAGCTTGGTCTGTATTTGAGTGACCTCGGCGCCGGTGGAGCCGTTTTTGGATATGACGGAAACGGCAATGCCGCTCATGAGCACATACAGCAGGGAAACGGTGGAAACAAACAACATAAACGAGCGTTTGAACACAATATCACTCCTTTGTAAGGTTGTTAATATTGTGCTCAAACGCCCGTGTTTTTATGTGGGATTTTTGAGAATATTCTTCAGATAGTCCAGAGTTTTCGGCATACGGCCCAAATGGTATTCAAGATATTTTTCGCTCACCGTCCCCAGCCGGGCTATAAGCGCCGGCGGAGAATTGAAGAAAAGGGCGTCCTTCAGCTCCGCGGTGAGGATAAAGTCGAGCACCCTCATCTCGTCGGGAGTGAGGGCCGCCGCTCCGGGGTCCTTGTGGGCGGCGCAGCAGGTCTCGCCGCCCGCGATGGAAAGGTGAGTGGCGGGCTCGCCGCACTGACACTCCTCGGATATGTATGGGGCGAGACCCAGCACCTCCGCCAGCCTCAGCTCGTAGACCAGCTTAAGGGTCGCCCCGTCCCCGGGCCGTCTGGTGAGGGCGAAAAGGGTGTTGAGGCAGAGCCTCAGCTCGTCGCCGGCGGGAACTCCGGGCTCGGTGCAGCCCTCCAAAAGAGAGACAAAATACATTCCGTAGGCCACGCCGTCCACCGTGTCCCTCAGGTGGTAAAAGCCCTCGGCGCACTCGGCGCTCACAAGGGAGTACAGCTCTCTCCCCTCTTTGAGCACCAAATCGCTCAGGCAAAGCACGCCGCATCCGGCGCCGTTTTTATTTTTCAAGCTTTTCACGCCCTTGGCTATGACGCTTATCTTCCCAAGCTCGGGCGAAACGGCGGTCAGCACCCGGTCGTTATCGCCGCTGTTGGCCGTCCTGACTATCAGCGCCCTTGTTTTCACCATGTCCATTGATTTTCTCCCCGCCGCGCGGCTCATTCTCCCGGCAGCGTTTTTTATATTCAAGATAGAGCTCGATATTGCCCGTCTCGGTAAAATATTTCCAATACAAATCCTTCATTACCGCACCTCCAAAATTATTATTTTCCGGACGCGCGGCAATAAACGGTGTAATTTATTCCTTTTCGGAGTAGCCCAGCTCCTTCAGCGCAGTGGGCTTGTTCCTCCAGTCGGAGCGCACCTTTACCCACAGCTTGAGAAAGACCTTGGTTTCCAGCAGCTTCTCCATATCCTCCCGGGCGTATGAGCCGATACGTTTCAAGCTCTCGCCGTTTTTACCTATGATTATGGGCTTATGGCCGGATTTTTCGCAGTAGATGACGGCGCTTATACGGGTCAGGCCCTCCTCCTCTTTCATTTCCTCTATCTCCACGGCGGTGCCGTGAGGCACCTCTTTGTCAAGCAGGCGGAGTATCTTTTCCCTTATTATTTCCTCGCACATCTGCCGCACCGTCCTGTCGGCGGCAATGTCATCGGGATAAAAGGCCGGGCCAACGGGCATCAGCCTGAGTATCTCCTGCCGGAGCGCGCCGAGGTTGCCGCCCCTTTTTGCGGAAACGGGAACCACCGCCGAAAAATCGCAGAGAGTGCTGAAAGCCTCTATCTGCGGCAGGATATCCTCCTTATTGGCCGTGTCGGTCTTGTTTATCACCAATATGACAGGTATTTTCTTTGAAATTATGTTTTCCAGTATTTCCCGCTCAAGGTCGTAAATATCCTTGCCCGCCTCCACGACCAGCATGGCGCAGTCTACCCCGTCCACGGACCTGGCGGCGCTCTCGTTCATAAACCTGCCGAGGCCGGTGCGGGGCCGATGCACGCCGGGAGTGTCGGTAAAAACTATCTGGTAGTCCTCGCCGTTATCCATAGCCAGCATATTGCTGCGGGTGGTCTGGGGCTTGGAGGATACAATGGCCACCTTTTGACCGGTAAGAGCGTTTATAAGAGTGGACTTGCCCACATTGGGGCGGCCCACCACGGCCGCAAAGCCGGATTTAAAGTTGCTGTCCATCGTTAAAGTCCTTTCATACAAGCTGCCGTATAAAATCGATTATAACTTTTGTATAGGGGAAAAACACGATTATGCCCACGACCGCCGAAATAATGCTCACCGCCAAAACCGCCGCGGCCGCCGTGTCCTTGGTCTTTTTCGCGTCCTCGCTGTACTGAGGGGAGCATATGTCCACCACGGTCTCGATGGCGGTATTGAACAGCTCCGCCCCTATCACAAGTCCGCAGCAGATAAATACGGCCGCTTTTTCGGTGACGGTCAAATCGAATATGACGGCGCAGACCGTCACAAGAATGGTCATGACAAGATGCACCTTCATGTTGCGCTCGGTTCTTATCGCCGAACGCAGGCCGTCGAAGGCGTGGCGGAAGCTTTCGGTCATTTTTTTATTTTTATTGCTCATCTATATCACCATTAATGCCAAATCTAAACTGGCGGCGCTATTCGCGCTTCAGGCCCATCTTTTCCATTACGGCCTTTTCATGGGCCCTCATAACGGGGGTGTCCTCCTCGCCCTGATGGTCGAAGCCCATCAAGTGCAGCGTGCTGTGAGCGGCGAGGAAGCCCAGCTCGCGCATGAGGCTGTGGCCGTATTCCTCCGCCTGCTCGGCGGCCTTTTCAAGCGAAATGACGATATCCCCCAAAAGCAGCAGGTCGCCGTCGTAATCCCCGCTCTCCTCTATCATAACGCCGTCGTCGTCAAACTCCAGTATGGGAAAGCTGAGCACGTCGGTGGGAGCGTCTATGTCCCGGGTCTCGCGGTTGATTTTTTGTATGCCGTCGTTGTCGGTAATCAGGACGCTGACCTCACAGTCGGTGTCGGAGCAGTCCAGCACCTCCATTGTGGCGGAGACGGCCCGCTGTATGACGCTTTCCATCTCGTCGGTAAAGTCCAGCTTGTCCTGCTCATCCTCAAATATGAATTCTATCATTTCTCTGTCCTCCAAATCAGTATTGTATCCTCTCGTGAAAGTATCCGCCAAGGGTCTTGATTATCGTCTCGGTCACTGTCTCCAAATCGCCGAAGGTCAGGCCGCTGTCGTTGAGCTGGCCCTCCTCCATGCGTGAGCGTATAAGGCCGCGCACCATCTTGTCTATCTCGGCCTCATCCTTGCTGCTCAGGCTGCGCACCGCCGCCTCGCAGCCGTCGCACAGCATTACCACCGCCGCCTCCTTGGACTGGGGCCGGGGGCCGGGATAGGTGTAGGCCGCCGCGTCGCAGCAGGGATCCTCCTGACGGGCGCGCTTAAAGAAATAGCCGGTGGTCGTGGTGCCGTGGTGCTGAGCTATCATGTCCTTTATGCCCCGGGGCAGATGATACTGGGCGGCGATGGCAAGGCCGTCGTGGACATGGTTTATTATCACCCTCGCGCTTTCGCTGTAGCTCATGTTGTCGTGGGGATTTTCGGTGTACTGGTTCTCCTTGAAATAAAGGGGATGGCCTATCTTGCCTATGTCGTGATAATAGGCCCCCACCCTTGCGAGCACGCTGTCGGCCTTAATTGCCCGAGCGGATATCTCCGCCAGATTTGCGACCGTAAGGGAATGGTGATAGGTGCCCGGCGCCTGTATGAGCAGCTTTTTAAGCAGCTTGCTTTCGGGGTTGCTCAGCTCGTAAAGCTTCATTGGGGTGAGCACGTCAAAGCTCCACTCCCAGAAGGGAAGGGTGCCGGTGGTAATGACGCCGGCGAAAAAGCCGCCCAAAAGCCCCATGGCGAAGCTTATGAGTATGCCCCTGGCGTCCTCGGTCTCGAGCATGGCCATGCAGGCGAAGGTCAGTCCGCAGCCGAAGGAGGATATGAGGGACGCGGGTATAAGGTTCACCCTCCGTTTTACCTGCCCGAAGCAGAAAGCCGTTATGCTGCCGCAGATTATCAGGCAGACGGCATAGCTCCAGTCGTGCTGAACGCCCACGGCTCCGATTATGCTTATGCAGAGGTTTACCATGAGCGCCGTCCTCACGTCGGCAAATATGGCGACGATGGCGGCGGCTATGCCCATGGGCAGGAGACAGCGGGTGAAATCGTCCAGATAACGGCCTATGTAAAAGCTCATTGCCACCACCGTCACGGACACTATGCACACGATTATAAGACGGTTGACCGCGTTTTCTTTCTTCTGTCCGCAAAATATCATATATGCCGCCACAATAGCAAAGCACAGCAGGAGCAGCACCGTCAGTCCGGTAACGTAGCGGAAGCTGAGGGCCGAGGAGCCCTTGAGCAGCCCCAGCTCGCTCATCATGTCAAGCTGGGCCTGGGTCACCTTTTCGCCCTTGCGGACAAGGGTCTGGTTCTTCTTGTATTCTATTGTCTCCACCGCGGCGGCGGCGGAATCCTGAAGGTTCTTTGTCTCCGCCTCGTCAACGGTCATGTTTTCCGCGATGACCTCTCCGGCCAGAGTCACGGAAATTTCAGTGAGCCTGTCGCCCAGCTCCAGCTCTCCCACTATCCGTGAAAATTCCTCCATGCCGTCGTCCTTGTTCAGCACGCCCCGGCTCATTACCTCCTCGACGCAGCCCGTCATGCCCTGAAGCTGGCGGAAATCGGAACCGCTCATAGAGGCCAGGTCGTAGTACATATCATCGTCAAGGTCTATCTTGGTTATGGCGCCTATCTGATTGGCCTTGGCCCTGTCGCTGGCGCCCTTGTCGGAGCGTATCGTGGTGACGGAGGCAAAAAACTCGTTGAGCCTGTCCACGGCGGCCACCTTAAGGCTGTTGTCGGTCTTATACACCGGCTGGACGCTCTTTATGGCGGCCTCACGCTGGGCTCTGGTAGTGGTCTTGTCTATTACGGTCCGCGGGGCGTAAATGTCCACGGTGGAAACGTCCCCCGCCTCAAACTCGTACTGTCCCACGCGGCCGGAGGTCAGACATATGGCCATAAGAAGGGCAAAGGTCAGTATCGCTATGATTATATTCTTTGCATAGGCCGTTTTTTTACTGTCCACCGTGCTGATGCTCCTTTCTCTCGCTGCGCTCATAAGCGGCAATTATCTTCTGCACCAGCGGATGGCGCACAACGTCCCGGTCCGTAAGCTGAGTTATGGCGATGTCGTCGATGTTTTTAAGTATCTTCACCGCATCCTTAAGGCCGCTGCGTGTGCCGTTGGGCAGGTCTATCTGGGTTATGTCGCCGGTAATGACCGCATGGCTGCCGAAGCCTATGCGCGTCAGGAACATCTTCATCTGTTCGGGGGTGGTGTTCTGGGCCTCGTCCAGAATAATATAAGCGTCGTCCAAAGTGCGGCCCCGCATATAAGCCAGCGGCGCTATCTCGATGAGGCCCCTCTCAAGATATTTTTGATAATTCTCCATGCCCAGCATATCGGCCAGCGCGTCGTAGAGGGGCCGCAGATACGGGTCAACCTTCATCTGAAGGTCGCCGGGGAGGAAGCCCAGCTTCTCCCCCGCTTCCACGGCGGGACGGGTCAGTATGATGCGGCTGACCTCCTTGCGGCGGAAAGAATCCACGGCCATGGCCACCGCCAGATAGGTCTTGCCGGTACCGGCCGGGCCCACGGCTATGGTTATGGTGTTTTCTTTTATTTTACGGACATATTCCTCCTGGCCGCGGGTCTTGCACTTTATGGGCTTGCCCCGTCCGGTGAGACAGATATAATCTCCGCCGGCGGCGGGGACGAACTCGATGCCCTCCTGGGCCATGAACACCGCGTAGCGGACATTCTGCTCGGTGAGCTCTTCCCCGTTTTCAATCGCGGCGGCAAGCTGGCCTATGACCGAGGCCGCCTTGTCCGCGTCGGGGCCTGTCATTTTTATGACGTTGTCCCTGTTGGAGATGCGGACGTCGAATTCCTTTTCAATTATTTTTATATTTTCGTCAAAGCTGCCGAAAATGCTCATTACAATGTCAAGGCTTTTAGCCTCGTAGGTCCTTTCCATTTGTACGTTTTCTCCTTTTGCACAATTGAGTAAATAGTATTACTCCAAAGGTACGGTTTTTCCTATATCGGTCAGGCACTGGGCGGTAAGGGTATACTCAACGTAATCCCCCCGGTCAGTCTCCTCTTCTTCCATTTTCTCAAGCCGCGCCCCGGACTCCTCTATCTCCCTCTCAAAGGCGCTCATTATATCCGCCTTTGCCGCGGCGATATCGGTGTCCGCGTACTCCGACTCCACCTCGTGGTAGGTGTCGCTGATAAATTCCAGCGGCAGTCCGCCCACCTTATACTCCAATCTTATTCTATCATACTTCGGGTATAAAATGCTACTGTTTAATGAAAAATTTACAATAAATTTTTTAATTTTTATTGCTTTTATTTTTTTCACGTTTCCTGTCCTTGTCCTTTTTTCGGTCACCTTGGGTATAAGGACCGCCTTTGTGCGCCATACGCGGGCCAGCACCTCGCCGCCGGCGTGGCGGAGTATGTCGCTGTCTATGCGGTCGCTGTCAACGACGCCGCTGATAATGAGACTGCCCTTTTCCACGGTCTCGCCCTCTCCAGCCACGGCCACCCCTCCGGTGACGTTAAGGCGCTCTATTACCCCTGTCTCGGAGGCGATGACGTTGGCCGGCTCGTCGGAAAACATTTCCGGCGGCATATCCCTCGGCGCTATGTTTATCTCCGCCGTGGTGCCGTGTATGTCCACCCACAGCCACATAAGCTCGTCTATGGCGAGTATGGCCTCGCGCTTGATGGCGTTTTGGTCGAGTTTTTTTATCGACGCGCCGGGGACCACGCCCTCCTTTTCCATAAAGGCCGCCACCTGCTCCCGAAGCTCGGGGGTGCCGCCGTTTATTTCCACACGCCACAAAAACCTTGTGGACAAAAAAATTATGGCCGCCGCCAGGGGCAGGCCCGCCAGGAACAGATACCGTCCCTTCAGCTTTCTGAACAGCCTTGGGGCGCCGTGCTCACGCACCGCCTCCACTGTCAGTCCCGGCGGCAGCTCGCTTTCCATCAGCTTCATGGCCCGGCGGCTCATCACCACCCTGAGCCCATTTTCCACGGTCCTGACGTCGGAAATATATATGCCCCTCGCCGCCGCGAGATTGAGAAAGCGCGCGGGGTCCTCGCCCCGCACCTCAACGGTATAGCGGCTCTTGAGCATGAAAAGTAAATCTATCATGGTTACCTCCTACTAATACTAATTCTCAATAAAAACATGACATTCGCGGGCGGTCTTTTTCGCGCCATACTTTGTCAGGCGTCTTGGCAATACGCCGGTATTCCCTGCGGCGCCTTCCTCGTCTGGCACAAAAAATCCTCGCCGCTCGGTGTCACATTTTTATTGAGGATTAGTATAAAAACTCCAGCGAACTTATTTTTCCTTTCAGGGTCAGCTCCTCCGCTGTCAGGGAGGCGATTTCAAGCTCCGCTCCCATTACCAGAACAACGCCGCTGACGGTGTTTACCCGCAGGGCCTCGCCGCTGTAGTCCAGTATTCCCCTCAGTCCCTCCACCATCAGCTCGGACTTGCCGACAACGGTGATGAGGGAATACCGTCCAAGGACGTTTTTTTCGAATTCGGAAACTTTTTCTCTCTTACCCAAAGTCCACACCTCTTTAAATGGTATGCTCGCGGTCATGAAAACATACGCTTTAAAGAAGGAGTTGAAAAATATGACCGCTGTCATACTGTGCTTTATTCTCATCGCCTTTCCGGGCAGGGCTTTGGAGGGGGCCGGTCTCGGTCTGGAAATATGCCTTAAAGCGGTTATCCCCTCGCTGCTGCCCTTTATGCTGGTGAGCTCGGCGGCGGTCAGCTGCGGCTGGGGCGAAAAGCTGGGTCGTGTGCTCTCGGTGGTGCTGGGGCCGGTATTCGGGCTCGGCCCGGCGGCGTCCATGTGCCTGATGACCGGACTGCTGGGCGGCTATCCCTGCGGGGCAAGGGCCGCCGCGTACTGCGCCGAGGAGGGAATAATGGAAAAAAGCGCAGCCGAGCGCGCCCTCGCCTTCTGTAACAACAGCGGCCCTCTCTTTATCATCGGGGCCGCGGGAGCGTCGGTCTACGGCAGCACAAAAATCGGGGTGCTGCTGTATATCTGCCACATCGCCGGGGCGCTGACGGCGGCGGCGGTTTTCGGCCGGGGCTCCGGTTCGTCCGGGCCGGGCGGCGGCGGACGCCGGCGAATACCGCTGGGCACGCTTATGGGCGAGGCGGCAAGGGACAGCGGCCTCGCCATACTCAGCGTCTGCTCGCTGGTGATAACCTTTTCCGCCCTTATCGAGGCGCTCGAGCTTTACCGTTTCCCCCTGCTCGTGGGATTTTTGGAGGTCTCCCGGGGCGTTAAGGAGCTCAGCTCCCTCGGCGCTCTCGCCCTGCCCCTTACGGCGGCCTGCCTGAGCTGGGGAGGCTTGAGCGTACACTTCCAGACCGAGGCCGTCTGCCCCGGTCTGTCAAAGAAATATTACTATGCCGGCAAGGTGATATCCTCCGCCGCCTCGGGGCTGGCGATGCTCGTTTGTGTCAAAACGGGCCTCGCCGCATAAAATAAACCGAGGTGATTTTATGTGCGGAATTGCGGGAGAGGTGCTTGCCTCTCTTAAAAAGCAGTCCCGGCTTGAGGACTGCTATCTCGCCATGCAAAAGGAGCTTGCGTGGCGGGGCCCCGACCAGGACGGATTTTACTCCGACGAGGGGGTCATGCTCATTCATACGCGGCTGGCGGTAATAGACGTCGAAAACGGCCTCCAGCCCATGACGCGGGACGGCTTCACCATAGTTTACAACGGCGAGCTTTACAACACCGACGATGTCAGGGACTTACTTAAGGCGCGGGGAGCGGTCTTTACCACCTCCTCGGATACAGAGGTCGTGCTGCGGGCCTATATGGAGCTGGGCGAAGCCTGTCTGGAATTGTTCAACGGTATTTACGCCTTTGCCGTCTGGGACGGGGAAAAGCTTTTCGTGGCCCGGGACCGTATGGGGGTCAAGCCGTTTTTCTACGCCGAAGCCGGGGAAAGCTTCATTTTCGCGTCCTCGGTCAGCGCCCTGCTGCGCCATCCCAAGGTGGAGCCCATAGCCGACCTCAACGCCATAGAGGAGCTGTTTCTTTTAGGGCCGGGGCGGACGCCGGGCTGCGGAGTGTTCAAGGGCATAAAGGAGCTGCCGCCGGCCTGCTGCGGTTATGTGGAGGACGGCAAGCTGAAATACCGGGAATACTGGCTGCTCCGTCAGCATGAGCACCGGGACAGCTTCGAGGACACGGTGCTCCGCACCCGCGAGCTGGTGATAAACGCCATAAAGCGTCAGCTCGTGTCGGACATACCTGTGTTCACCTTCCTTTCCGGCGGACTTGATTCGAGCATAATCTCGTCCGTCGCGGCAAAGGAGCTGGCAAAACAGGGGAAGGAGCTCCACACCTACAGCGTGGACTATGTGGACAACGGGAAATACTTTGTCCCCGGCAAGTTCCAGCCAGGTAGCGACGAGGAATACATCAACAAAATGAACGACTATCTCGGCGTCACCAACCACCGGGTGCTCATCGACACTCCCGAGCTGGTAAAGGGGCTGTTCGAGGCGGTGGACGCGAGAGGGCTCCCCGGCATGGCGGACGTGGACAGCTCCATGCTCGTCTTTGCGAGGGAGATAAAGAAGGGCTACTCCGTCGGGCTGAGCGGCGAGTGCGCGGACGAAATATTCGGCGGCTATCCATGGTACAGGGACGAGACCATTCGTATGGCGGCGGGCTTCCCCTGGTCTCAGTCCACGGACTACCGCTACAGCTTTTTAAAGCCCGATATCAAAGCGATGATAGACCCGCACGCCTTTGTAGACAAACGCTACGAGGACACCATAGCCCGGGCTCACAAGCTCGCCGGCAACTCTCCCACCGACGACAGAATGAAGGAGATGACACGGCTGAATCTCGACTGGTTCATGCAGACGCTGCTGGGCAGGAAGGATTTTATGACAATGTACAGCGGCCTCGAGGCCAGAGTGCCCTTCTGCGACGTAAGCATAGTGGAGTATATGTACAGCGTGCCCTGGGACTACATGAATTATCAGGGCCGGGAAAAAGGACTGCTGCGCAAAGCCGCCGAGGGCCTGCTGCCGGAGGATGTGCTCTGGCGTAAAAAGAGCCCCTATCCCAAGACACACAATCCCGGCTATATGAAAGCGGTCAGCGGCCTGCTGAAAGAGGTGCTTGAGGACGGCTCCTCCCCCATTTTGGAAATAGCCGAAAAGTCCGAGCTGGAGGGACTTCTCTCGGCCAACAAGCCCCAGCCCTGGTTCGGTCAGCTCATGACCACGCCCCAAACCATAGCCTATATGCTGCAAATCAATTACTGGATGAAAAAATACGGCGTAAAGGTCGAATTATAGGGAACGGCGTATGCGCCGATAAAACGAGCAATACCGCGCAAAGACCTCGAAAGAGCTTTGCGCGGTATTGCTTTTTCCTCCGTAATTCCGCTTTTCGTCCTATGTCTTGGACAAGCGGTTCAATTGACGCCCGCCTCCCTGTATTTTTCACCCCAGTCCCGCATGGCGTCGAGGATGGGCTTGAGGCTGAGCCCCAGCTCCGACAGGGCGTACTCCACCCTCGGCGGAACCTCGGGATAAACGGTGCGGGTGATAATCCCGTCCGCCTCCATGGAACGCAGACTGTCCGTCAGCACCTTTTGGCTGATACCCTCCAAATTCCTTTGCAGCTCATTGAACCGCCAGGGGCGACCAAGCAGATTTCGTATGATAAGCAGCTTCCACTTATTGCCGATGAGCTGCACCGTCGCGGCAACGGGACATTCGGGAATGAGCTCGGCTTTTGTTTTCATATTAATACCTCCGTTACACCATAATAGAATGTTACACTCATATTATACCGCAACATTCCGAAAAATGCAATAGGCAAAATAATTTTTTCAAAAAAAGTCCATAACTGCACAAAAGTTACAAAAAGGTGAGTATCCCCATAAAAAAGTGCGTACTTGCGCGGGGCGAAAATACCTGTATAATTATAAATACAGGGGGCGAAAGTCACCTGAATAAATAAAGGAGGACACGAAAATGGCACTTTCTAATCTCGCCGGATGGACCGAGGACAGGGCGGCTTCCGCCTGCGGTGCGGCTTGCGGAGCTTCCGACAAGCCCGCGGAAACTCCCGCCGCTTGCGGCGCTGCCGATAAGCCGGAGGAAAAGCCCGCCGCCTGCGGTTCTGCCTGTGGTGCGGCCGATAAGCCCGCCGAGGCTCCTGCTGCTTGCGGTGCTGCCGATAAGCCGGAAGAGAAGCCGGCCGCTTGCGGAGCTTGATTGAGTCGCAAAAGGTTTCAAAACTTTCTGCGACGACGACGTTCCCGGCGGGAACGCTCCTGCCGGGAACACACGATTATTTTTCGGCTCTGCCGATTTACGATAAAGCGAGGACTGACGACGATGCAGTATTTTTCTTTTCAGTGGCACATCACGGATGAATGTGACCAGCGGTGCAAGCACTGTTATATTTTCTCCGGCGACGCGTGCAAAAAGCCGGACGCCATGACCTGGGCGCAGATGGAGGACACCTTTTATAACTGTCTGGATTTCTGCGAGGTGTATGGCCGTCTGCCATATTTCTACCTGACCGGCGGCGACCCCATACTGCACCCGGATTTCTGGCGGCTGCTGGCGCTGTTCAAAGAACACCATGTCCCGTTTACCGTTATGGGCAACCCGTTCCACTTAAACGATCAGGTGTGCCGGGAAATGAAATACTACGGCTGCGAAAAGTACCAGCTTTCCCTTGACGGCCTCCGGGAGACTCACGACTGGTTCCGCAAGCCCGGCTCTTTTGACTGCACGATAGAGAAGATCGGCTGTATCAACCGTTCCGGTATGCGAAGCGTCATTATGACCACGGTATCCAAGACAAACCGCATGGAGGTGCCGGGCATCATTGACGCGGCAGTGGCGGCGGGAGCCAACGTATTCGCCTTCTCCCGCTACGTCCCCAGCGGCGGCGATCTGGACGCTTCCATGACGCCCCGGGAATATCGGGAGCTTTTAGCTGTTTGTGATAAGAAATTCAAGGAGTATGAGGCGGAGGGCTGCCGAACCTATTTCAACAAGAAAGACCACCTCTGGACGCTCTACGAGTACGAGACGGGGGCTTTCAAAATCCCCGCGGACGCCAAGGAGGGCACGATTTACGGCGGGTGCAACTGCGGCAACTGCCACATCACGATACTCCCCACCGGAGACGTGTACGCCTGCCGCCGCGTGGCGGAAAGCAAAGTCGGCAACGTATTCACCGACCGGCTGGCCGACGTTTGGGTGTGCGAGATGGAGCGGTACCGGGAATATGATAAATTCGTCAAGTGCGGAAAATGTGAATTAAAGGCGTGGTGCCGGGGCTGCCCCGCCGTGGCAAAGGGGACAAACGGCAGCTTCTATGAAGCCGACCCGCAGTGCTGGAAGGAGGTAGGCTGATGGAACTTTTAGAGCTTATGAAATACCGCCGCTCGATCCGAAAATATCAGGACAGACAGATTTCTCGCGAGGATATGGAAACGATCATCGAGGCGGGAACCTGGGCGCCAAACGCCGGAGGCGGCCAGCGCAGCATTATTGTGGGCGTCCGAAACGCGGGGCTTGCGGAAAAAATCGGCAGGCTGAACGTCGCCCGGTTCGACCGTTCAAGGCTCTCCGGCGGTTATGTTTCCGCTGACCAACCCAGCATCATTGACGACCCCACCATGAAAAGCGGGTTCTATGGCGCTCCCGCCGTCTGCGTCATTTTTGCCATGAAAAATTTCCTTTACAGTATTCCGGACGCCTTTTGCTGCGCCGAAAACATGGCGCTGATGGCGGCGGAGCTTGGCATTTCTTCCTGCATAGTCGCAAGGGGTGAGGAAACCTTTGCGGGCGACATCGGAGAAGCACTTTTGCGGGAGTGGGATATCCCCGAAAACTACATTGCCCGCTGCTTTGTAACATTGGGATACTGCGACGGTGAATACCCGCAGCCGAAACCGAGAAAGCCGCGGCGAAGCAAAATCATTGAATGAGGTGTTTAGATTGGACGCGCAAACTTGTCTCAAAAAATTAGAATATGTGGGCGTACTGGCCTTTGCCACGGTGGACAAAGACGGCGCGCCCCAGATACGCAACATTTCCGCCATTCACTATGAGCCGGACAGAATGATCTTCTTCACCGCAAAAGGAAAAGCCTTCTGCGAGGAGCTTCTGACCGACGGGCGTGTGCAGGTGCTGGGCTACACAAAATATAAAGAAATGATTAGACTGTCCGCAAAAGCGGTTCCCGTCCCGGAGGACGAGCAGGAAAGGTGGATCGACACGATCTTTACCGAGCAGCCCTACCTCTCTAACGTCTATCCCGGCGACACTCGAAAGCTGGCGGGAATAGTTTTTGAAATCAAGAACGCGGAAATCGAGTATTTCAATCTCGGCGTCAACCCGATTTTCCGGGAGAGCTACACAATCGGCGCGGGAAATCTCACGCAAAAAGGGTATGTCATTCTTGATAAATGTATCGGCTGCGGCAAGTGCCTGAAAAACTGTCCCCAGAGGTGCATTGAGCCTGGAAAACCCTATCATATTCAGCAAAACCACTGCCTGCACTGCGGAAATTGCTTTGCGGTCTGTCCCGCGAAGGCGGTAGAAAAGCGAGGATAATATGACACAGAAGGAAAAAAGAGAGTTTCTAATAAAAAAGCTGCTCGCCGAGGAGCCAAGGTACAAAAATCTGAACATTCCGTCCGACGAAGCGGAGCAAAAGCGTCTGCTGCGCTCACTAATGAACGTCCGCCCGCCGCGGCCTGTAGGGGAGGACTTTCTCACCGTTCAGGACGAATACCTGAAAAATGAAATTGCCGCAAGGGGAATAACGGAAATTAAGGACCTAACTCCCCTTGAAAAAGGCATATACCTGTGGCAGGGCGACATAACCACGCTCCGGTGCGGAGCCATAGTCAACGCCGCCAACAGCGGTATGACGGGCTGTTATGTTCCGTGTCACGGCTGCATCGACAACGCGATACACACTTATGCCGGGGTGCGGCTCCGGCTGGAATGTGCCCGCATCATGAAAAATCAGGGGCATGAGGAACCGACCGGTCAGGCAAAGCTCACGCCCGCCTACAATCTCCCCTGCGAATATATCATTCACACGGTGGGCCCGATTATATACGGCGGTGTAACGGAAAAAGACCGGGAGCTTTTGGCCTCGTGCTACCGCTCCTGCTTGGAGCTGGCGCGGCGGAACAAAATCAAAAGCGTCGCCTTTTGCTGCATATCCACCGGAGAGTTCCGCTTTCCAAACGAACCGGCGGCGGAAACGGCCATAAACACGGCGCGGCAATTCAAAGGCGACACGGAGGTGATATTCAATGTTTTCAAAGACGTCGATTACAAAATCTACCGAAGCTTACTCGGACGGCGTTAAACGGCTTAAGGAGGCCCTCGACAGGGCGGACGCGGTTCTCATAGGCGCGGGAGCGGGACTTTCGACGGCGGCGGGCTTTACCTATACCGGAGAGCGGTTCGAAAAATATTTTTCCGACTTCGCCGCCAAATACGGCTTCCGCGATATGTACTCCGGCGGCTTTTACCCCTATAAGACCCCGGAGGAATTCTGGGCCTACTGGAGCCGGTATATTTTCATAAACCGCTATCTCGACCCGCCGAGGCCGGTCTATGACGGCCTTTTGACTTTGGTAAAGGACAGGGATTACTTTGTTATCACCACCAACGTGGATCACTGCTTTCAAAAGGCGGGCTTTGACAAAAAGCGGCTTTTCTACACCCAGGGGGACTACGGGCTGTTTCAATGCTCCCGGCCCTGCCGCCAGGAAACTTTCGATAACGAGGCCCCGATCCGGCTGATGACGGAACGTCAAAAGGATATGCGCGTCCCCTCCGAGCTCCTGTCCGTCTGTCCCCACTGCGGCAGGCCCATGATCATGAACCTCCGCTCCGACGACAGGTTCGCCGAGGACGAGGGCTGGCACGAAGCCGCCGAGCGGTACGGGAATTTCCTGCGCTCGCGCGGAAATCAAAGGATTTTGTTTTTGGAGCTTGGCGTCGGCTACAACACGCCGGTAATAATCAAGTACCCCTTTTGGCGCATGACGGCGGAAAATCCCAAAGCCGTATACGCCTGCGTAAATCTCGGCGAGGCGGTCTGTCCGGAAAATATAAAGGACCGCTCTGTCCTCATAAACAGCGGTATAGAAACTGTCATTGACGACCTGCTTAACCGTCAGGCTTAAAAACTCGCTCTGTAACTTGACCGCGCGAGGACGGCGGGAAAATCGCGCGGACGGCGCCGCCGCAGATTTCGGATAAATCTTGTCGGGGCGGCCATCGGCGTCCGCCATCAAACGTTGATATTGACAACGACAAACGATATTACCATCAAATATATCTACCAAACCGTATATTTGTCACCACAAATCTGTGTAAGCGTGAGCGCAATGCGCGCCCTAACGGAATTCGGCACACAAAACCGGCGGTCTCCGGTAGGCCGCCGAACAAATTTTAAATAAAAAATAAATCGGAACAAGCGTTGCCTCGCTTGTTCCGACGCCGTTATATGCGTTTTTTACAGCCGCTTATTTACTCACATTACGTAAACTTTGCACTTTCTTCTGCCGAACTCGTAGCACTCGGACTTGGTCATGTACAGCAGGTCCACTCTGTTGCCCTTGATGGCCCCGCCGGTATCCGCGGCTACCGCATAGCCGTAGCTCCAGCTTCCGTCCAGAGCCTCAACATAGACCCGGCTGCCCAAAGGGATAACTCTGGGGTCCACCGCAATGACGCCCTTTTGAAGGGGAAGGCCGGTGGCGCTCATTCCGCCGTAGCCGCCGTTCTCCTCGGGAGAGGGGTCATAAGCCGTGGCCAGACACTCAATTACGTACTTATATTCGAAATCCTTGCCGCTTTGCTGCTCGGGCTGGGGCTCGGCGGTTCCGTACTCGACCACCTTATCGACAGCCTCTACCATGACCGCGCCGGAAACCTCTTTCCGTTCGGTCTCAACTCCGTCAACGTAGGATATCTGATACACAACCTCTCTCATTCCGTCGCTGCCCTCCTGGACGGTGACCGTTTCGCCGCGCTCCATGGAGTCGTTGGCCCTGCGGATTATGTTAAAGGGAATAACCTCCTGCTCGGTCACGGTTTCAACATACGTATCGGAGGCGGGAGCCGCTGGACCTCTGCCAACCGTAAAGTTAGACGTGGCGGCGGTATTTTGAGCCAGAGCCGTTGTGCCGGTAAAAATCGCCGCGGCGGTCATTACGGCAATAGCCGTCCTGCCGAACGTGGTGTTTTTTACCATTTCTTTCAAACTCATCAAAATCATTCCTTTCGCATTCATAAAGCCCAAAGGCTTTCTTATTGCTTGCCACCTATTATATACGAATATATTACTTTTGTCAAGACTTTTTTCCAAAAATGTTATACTTTCGTAATAATTGTTTAATTTTTAACATTTCGCTTTGTGAAATTTATATAAGTTTTTACCGAATATTTTGACCTAAATCGTCGCTTTTTCACAATAAGGCTCAGTACACCTTATTCAATTTGCTTAAATTTTATTACATTCGCGGCAAAATTTTTTAATCTTTTGTGGGCCGTTTAAAATTAAAAATGAAACATTTAAAAAAATACCGCACGGTCATGCCGTGCGGTATTTTACTTTTTACTGAGACTCTCTGACCGGAAGCTTTTCCTTGAAAAGAAGGGATATAGACCAAAGGCCGGCCAGAGCGATGACGGTGTAGATTATACGGCTTATGATGGACGCCTGTCCGCCGAACACCGTAGCAACCAGGTCAACGCCGAAAAGTCCGATGCTGCCCCAGTTGAGGGCTCCGATTATTACAAGAACCAATGCTGTATTGTCCACTTTTTAACACTCCTCTCAGGGAGTATTATAACCAGATTTTCAGAAGCTATTCCTCTGCCGGGCGCATTCGTATATCATAAGAGCGGCGGCCACGGAAGCGTTAAGAGAGTTTATTTGGCCTTTCATGGGTATTTTTACCAGAAAATCGCATTTTTCGGCCACGAGGCGGCTTATGCCCTCGCCCTCGCTGCCTATGACGATGGCCGCCGCGCCCTTAAGGTCGGCGCCGTAAAGGTCCCTGTCACCGGCGGCGTCGGCCCCCGTTACCCAAACTCCCCTCTCCTTCAGCAGGTCGATGACATTGGAAAGGTTGTTGACCCTAACTATGGGAGTATACGCCGTGGCGCCGGCGGAGGATTTTTCCACCGTGGCGGTCACGCTGACGCTGTCGTGGCGTGAAATTATCACCCCGTGCGCGCCGGCGCAGTTGGCCGTGCGGATAACGCTGCCAAGATTGTGGGGGTCGTTTATTCTGTCAAGTATGACTATGAAGGGCGGCTCTCCCCTTTCCTCCGCCAGTGCGAATACGTCCTCGATATCGGCGTATTCTATCGGCGGCACAAGGGCTATGACTCCCTGATGGCTGCCGGTCTCGCTCATTTCGTTGAGCTTGGCGGCGTCCACCTCCGAAACGATAATGCCCCGCTTTTTTGCCTGACGGATTATGGGCAGGATACTGCCCTGCTTCTCTCCCCGCTTAACGTAGAGCTTGTCTATCTGCCGTCCGCTCCTGAGAGCCTCGGCGACGGGGTTCCGTCCCTCTATTTTATCGCTCATTGGCCGCTCCTTTCCGTTTTTTTGCCGGGCGCTTTTTGCCGCCTACCGAGCCGGCGAGCTTGACCAGCTCCGCCAGCAGGAACGGTATCGCTCCAGCCAGTACGCAGACGGCGACGGTGCCGCCGTCGGGAACCTCGATATACAGCAAATCCCTTATTGGCCGCGCGGCAACGGTCAAAACGCAGACCGCGGCATTGAGCGCAAGGCAGGCAAGAGCCGCCGGATTGGAAAAAGCACGCTTTAAGGTCGGGCCCGCGCTGCGCCAGCTCTGACCCATCAGGGTAAAGCCCACACAGAGCGTCAGCATGACCGCGCCCCGGCGCATATCGCTGCCGAGTCTGCCCTCGGTCAGTTTATAAACCGCCATGGCGCAGAAGCCCAAAATCAGCCCGCGAAGGACGCTTGTCCTGAACACGGAACGGCTCAGGCGGCCGCTCTTCATTGTGTTGAGCTCGGTGCGCTTCACCGACGAACGGTGATACGGCTCACACCAAATGCCCACCGACGCCGCGACACATATGGCCAGCTCGAGCCAGACGGCTCCGACCGACGAAAACGGAGTTGAATACCCTATCGCCAGCGCGCCAAGGGCGCAGAACGCCTGGGCTATGCCGCAGGTGAGCAGAAAGCCTATCATACGCTCCACATTCAGGAAGGTTCGCTTGCACTCCTTAACGGCCTCGGCAATACGCCCGAGACCGGCGCCGGCTATCCTGACGTCGGCCGCGGCGGAGCATATCTTCGCTCCGGCGTCGGTGGTCACCGAAACATCGGCGCTGTTCATGGCGCTGATGTCGCGTATGCCTCTGCCTACGACTATCACGTTTTCCTTTTCATTGAGGGCGGCGACTATCTCCGCCTTTTGACGGGCGCCTATGTCCGCAAAGACAGAGGTCCGTCTGAGACCGCGTATATTGGAGCAGTCCACGCCCGCGCCCTGAGCGATGCCGCCGGTGGGTATGCCGCTCTGCTCCGCAACGGCGGCGGCGGTCGTGAGATTTTCGTTTGTGATAAGGCAGGTCCTTACGCCCATGGACTGGAGCTGCTTCACGGCGGCGGGCGTGTCCTTCCTTATGGCGGTGCTGAGCCCTATAAGGCCCGCGAATATCAGGTTCTCCTTCAAGGACGTTTCGTCCTGCTCGGGAGCGTAAACCGTTTCTTTAAAGGCCACCGCCATCACCGACATGGCCTTGGCGGCCATACGGTTGCTTTCTTCTATAACGGAAGAAAGATCCCTCGCCGCGTCAAAATCCCTGACGCCGCCGTCGTATATTTTTCCGCACCAGGCGGCCACCGCGTCGGGGGCGCCCTTGCAGATGACTATATGTCCGTGCTCGGTCTTGTGGACCGTTGTCATCAGGCGGTTCTCTTTATGGTTGTCAAGCACCATTTCGGTCGGGACTGTCTGTCTTATCTCCGCGATCGTACAGCCGTGCTTCACCGCGTCCTCAATTAGGGCGGTCTGCATGGGGTCGCCCACCGGACGGTCGCCGCTTATATCGGCGGTGGTACACATGGCCGCCAACAGCCGGAGCTTGTTTGCGTCCAGGCCATTCCCGGGCCGAAGCTCACTGACCTCAAAGCTCTGCTGGGTAAGGGTGCCGCGCTTGCCCACGCAGAGCATGGTGGACGCGCCCAGAGTATCAACCGCCGAGGCGGACCTGGGCTCGACGCCGCGTTTGCGCAGCTTAAGAGCGTTAAGGTTCATGGTAAGCAGCACCAGCGGCGGCAGCGTGACGGGCAGCACCGAAACCGCGGCGTACACGGAATTTTCAAAGGCGGAGGTCATGCCGTAGCCCCAAGCCAGCCTGAGCAGCAAGGCCGCCAGCCATACCAGTATCGCCACCACGCCGAAAATGTTGCCTATGGAGGCGTTTTTCCGTGCCAGAGACGAGACCTTGTCCTCGTTGACGGTCATAAGGCCCATGGTCGAGCCAATCTGAGTGTTGCGGCCGGTGGCGGTAATTATGGCCTTGAGGCTGCCGCTGACGAGCCTTGTGCCCATGAACACCACCGTCTCGTTCTCATCGACGGCATAGCCTCCGCCGTCGCTCTTGGTCACCGAGCCTCCGTCTCCGTTAAGAATAGTTTCGTCCACCACGACGCCGCTGCACTCTATTATCTTGGCGTCGGCCGGCACGGTCTGTCCCGCCGACAGCAGAAATACGTCCCCCTGAGCCAGCAGCATGGCCGGAACCTCCGCTTTAATGCCGTTGCGGATAACGGTGACGTTATCATTTTGCATTGAGCCGAGTATCCTTAGCGGCGAGCTGTCCCGGCGCAGATTTATGTACCCCACGACAGTGTTGGCCGCGGCGCACAGAACAAAAAACGCCGCCATATATTTGCCGTAAACACCGCCGGTGACAAAGTGTACTGCGGCAACGGCTATCAGTATGATATTCATCAACGAAAAAATGTGTCTGCTCATTCCAACAAAGGCGTTCATCTTCACGGGGACGCGGACAACATTCCTGCCGCGGCTGTGTATCCTCTCGTGGGCCTTCTTTATGGTAAGGCCGTTATCGATGTCCGAGCCCAGCTCCGCCGCTATATCTTTTGCGGACCTTTTGTAATTCATAGCAAGTCTCCTCTATATTTAGGCGATACCGCGCGGAAATCGCGCCGACGATTTTTTGACGGAACGACAAAAACGGCGGGGGAATACAGTTTATTCCGAGGCGTTTCCGTAAAGGCGGTCCTTGCGCGGCATTGTCTTTAGTAAGCCCAGTGGCTGAAAAAGCGTGATTTTTTCAATCTATCTATGGAAGTATTATACCATATACGTGCTATTTTGTCAATCCAATATTTGCCTGAAGCCCTCGCCCATCACTTTGGACGCCTCGGCCACCGTCACAAAGGCCGCCGGATCCTCAGCCGCGACGATATCCCTCATGGCTTTGTATTCCCTGTTTTGTATCACGCACATGAGCACCTTCGTCTCCCTGTGGGAAAACGCGCCCTGCCCAAGGAGGAAGGTTGCGCTTCGGTCCATTTCGGTTATTACGCGGCGGGCGATGGCCTCGCTTCGCTCCGACACCACCAAAAGCAGCCGTCCCCTGTCGCCGCCATAAACCAGCCCGTCGATGACTCTGGTCTGACAAAACAGGGCGACGGCCCCCAGCATCACCGACTCGGCGTTCCTGAAAATGACCGCGGACGAGGCCAGTACCGCCCCGTCGATAAGAAGCAGAGCCTTGCCCACCTGAATGTGGGGACGCTTTTTTTCAATTATAAACGATATTATATCCGTCCCGGCGGTGGTCGAGCCGCTGAGGAAGATTATCCCCAGTCCCGCGCCCATGAACACTCCGGCAAATACCGAACCCAGCAGCCGGTCGCCGGCGTACTGAGGAAAAAACGGCGTTACCCCCAGGTCGAGTATAAGGCTGTTGAGGGCCAGCGTCCTGAGCGTGCGCAGAGTAAAACGCCGCCCCATAAACTTGACGGCCAGAAGCAGCAGAGGAATGTTTATGAGCAGCGTCATAAGTCCCACCGGCGTGCCGGTGAGGTATTTTATCATGATAGCGACGCCCGACGCGCCGCCGGGGGCGATATTGATTTTTTCGGAAAAACAGTATATCCCCACCGCCAAAAGCACCGAGCCCAGCACGTCGGCCCCAAGCCCAAGCATGAATTTTTTCATAAAAACACCGTCAAACACTATTTTAAGACAATGCCGCGCAGAGACGCACGGCGCTTCTCTTAATAGTATTTGACGGCGCCGGATTATTATTCCTTTATTTTTCGTCGGGGCTGTGCTCTATGTACTTCACATGGTACTCCTCGAAGCTCTCTATTCCCTTTTCCTTCATGTCCATGCTGACCTCTTTGCCCACGTACCTGATGTGCCAAGGCTCATCCTCATAGCCGGTTATGCCCTCGATATCGGCGGTATAACGTATTATGAAGCCATACTCCCAACAATGCTCCCTCACCCAGGGGCCCTCTGGAGTATTTATGAAATTGCGCAGGCCGTCGGTCGAGCCGAAAAGGTCGATGGCCATGCCGGTGTGATGCTCGCTGTGGCCCGGACGGGCGCTGTAGCGGTCAACATTCTCCTTGCTGTCGGAGGAAAGGTAGCGGTTGTAAAGACCCTTCTGATAGTCCACCGACCTGTAGGCCGAAACCGCCCTGATACGCTTTCCCGCGGCCTTTGCCGCGGCCTTGAGCTCCAGATAGGCGTCGCCGGTCTCCTTGCGCATCTCATATCCGTCTATCGACACAAGGTCGGGCGGACGGTAGCCATCGGGTACGGTGTAGTATTTATTCACTATCATGAGCGGGTCGTCATAAGTGTCTACAGGGACGTCGTATTCGTACCAGGGCTTATCCAGATAAGCGTTGACCCTCCATACCACGTCGCCGGGGTCCATCTCCGGATTTAGCTCCTGATACGCCTCGTATCGGTCCTGCTTATCCTCCTCATAGTAGTAAAACGAGGCAAACTCGTTTTTCGGCTGGGGCACGGCCTCACTCTCGCCTCCCGTTTCCTGAGTCTCATTTTCCTCAAACATTTTAAGGTCCTCCGCGCTGTCGCCCTTCGACTTTTTCAGCGGCACGGAGTCGGCCGCCTTGGCGGTCTTTCCGCCGTCCTTCGCGTCTCCGCCGCCCGAGCCCACGCTCTTGGCCCTCACCACTATTATAAGCGCGGCGGCCAGTATTATGACAAGGGACCACGCTATGCAGCTGGATATTATAAGATTTCTCTTTTTCCGGCGCTCCTTTTCCCTTTTTATGCGGCGCATCTCCGCGCGGCGCTGGGATATCCGGAGTTCCTCCTCGTCGGTCTGTAAATTTTTTCCGGTGTCGGTATTAACCGTGTTCATATGTATCCCCTCAATTTCGTTCTTTTTCGACATTAATTTTAGCACTTTCAATAATAAAAGTCAACGGTAAAATTAAAGAAAAACGGATTTATGCCTCCGTATTACAAAAATTCACAAAAATTTGGCCGGTATTTACATAAAATATTTGACAAATTGACAATAACGTGGTAATATTAATTATAGTAACTATCAATATATTGACCGCGGAGGCTATTATGAAAAAAGCTGTGGCACTTGCCGCCGTGCTTGTGGCGGCGGCCTGCGCGCTGGCGTTTTATCTTGTAAAAAGCGGCGCGGGCGGCGTCAACAATTCAAAGGATATAAAGCTGGCCTATCAGGCAATGGAGGACGGGAACTACGAGCGGGCCCGCCGTCTTTACGGCTTTGCGGTGAAAAACGGCAGCGCCGGCGAAAAGGACATGGAGATATACGAGCTGCTCGGGGCCTATCTGGACGCGGCGGACGCGCTTAAGAAGGAGAACTTTTCCGAGGGCATAGACATCATCGACTCCGTTAAATACAACTATACGGGCCTGTCCATCAGAGAGGATATGGACGCGCTGCGCATAGCCCTGATACACGGGCTGACCGTTGACAATCTGCTGGACTCAATGGAGAAGGCCATAAAAGACAAAAAACTGTCCTCGGCAAAGGATGCCGCCGAGGAAGTCAGCCGCCTTGAGCTCACCGAAAATCAGAGGGAGCGGTACTTTTCCCTCAGCAGGGCCATGAACGCCGACGGCGAGGACGAAACGGAGACGCTGATTTATTACGTTGATTCGGAGGGCGGCGAGGCTTCTCTTTACAGCGACGCCTCCGCCTCCTCCGACGTCATATGCGCCATTCCCAACGGCGAGGCGGTGGAGGTGCTGGAGCTCACCGAAAACGGCTTTGTCAAGGTTTTATACGAACAAAACGACGGATATCTGCCCTTCCGCTGTCTCTCCCCCAACCGGACCTATCGGGACGAGGACAAAGAGCCGGAGGGCGGGGATAAGGACGAAAGCGACGGCGACGGTAAGGACAGCGCGGAAAAGGAGGACGGCGTCCCCGTTATCGCCGAGCCCGCCGAGGAAGGCGGCAGCGATAATGACAAGGACGGCGGCTCCGCTATATGGGAGGATTATACCGTCAGGGTCGATCCCGACTCCCTGTCCGGCAAAAAGCTTTCCATCCGCTCCGGCCCGGGCGCTTCCTATCCCGTGGCCGGCGAGATAACCAGTCCCATGGTCCTCACCGTAGTTGAGGAAAAGGACGGCTGGGGACGGCTGAAATCCGGCGCCGGTTGGATTGAGCTGGCGTACTGCGACAAGGTCGGCTGACAAAGGCCCAATGTTAAAGTAAGAAAGGCTGTGATTGCATGAAAAAGGCGGTCCATATTATTTCCCTGCTTGCGCTTGTGCTGGCGTTCCTTGCGGCCTGCGGCGGAAAGAGCCGAAATGCCGAGCTGGGACGCGAGGCCATGGACGAAGGCAATTACGAACGGGCGCTGAGGCTCTACACCTTCGCCATAGAAAAGGACGAGGCCGACAGCGAGGACAAGGAGATATACGAGGTCATCCGCGCCTACATCGACGCCAACAACGCCCTTAAGTCCGAGGACTTCGCCGGCGGTCTGCAAATACTTGACGACTGCAAAATAGATTACAGTTCACTTGCGATACGGGCGGATATCGAGCTGCTGCGCAACCACCTCTCCGACGGAAAATACGCCGACGAAAGGATAAACACGCTGGAAAGCATCATCGACGCGGGGAATTTGGATATGGCGAGGGACATGATAACGGATATAAGCCAGCTTTCCCTTACCACAAACCAGCGTTCCCGCCTTGAGGAAATAAGCCGCAAGGTCTCCGATATGCTCAGCGGCAAAGACTCCGACAATTACTTCATTTACTACATCGACGGCTCGTCCGACAGCTCCGTACCCATGTATGCCGAGGCCAACGCCGAATCCGATATCCTGACCCGCATATCCGGCGGCACTCCCGTGGAGGCGCGCGATTTGGCGGGGAACGGCTTTATCATGATAGTTTATAACGGCGAGACCGGTTATGTCAAGGTCTCCGACATAACTCCCAACGAGCCTGACGGCGGCTCGGACGGCGGCAAGGATAAAGACAATAACAAAGACGACCAAGATAAAGATAAAGATAAAGACCAAGACAAAGACGACGGCGACGAAAAGCCCAAGGCGACCGTCCCCGTCGAGGCCATCAGCGCCGACGACACCCTCTTCGCCATTGTGGACATAAACTTCCGTGACGAGCCGAACACTGACTGTGAAGTCATAGGCACCATACCCGCCGGCAGCGAGGTCACCTACCTTGGCGAAATGGAGCACGGCTTTTACAAAGTGGAGTACAACGGCGCCGTAGGCTACGCATACAGCGACTATTTGCAGAGAAGCAATTAAAATAAATAAGGGAAAGGAATGGAGAGAAAATGAGAAAAACAAAAATCATCTGCACCTTGGGTCCGGCTACCGATGACCAAAAGGTGCTCAGGAGCCTGATGCAGAAGGGCATGAATGTTGCCCGGCTCAACTTTTCCCACGGGGGACACGAGGACCATCTTGTCCGCATGAACGCGGTCAAGGCCCTCCGTGACGAGCTGGACATACCCGTCGCTATCATGCTCGACACCCGCGGACCGGAAATAAGGATAAAGACCTTCGCCGAGGGCAGCGCCCCCATTGAGACGGGCGCGCTATTTACCCTGACCACAAGAGATGTGGAGGGCAGCAGCGAAGAGGTCAGCGTCACCTATCCAAATCTGCCCGCCGAGCTCAAGCGCGGCAGCAGGATACTCATTGACGACGGCCTTATCGAGCTGGAGGCTCAGGACTTTACCGACACCGACATCGTCTGCCGTGTCATCAACGGCGGAATTCTGCGCAACCGCAAGAGCATCAACCTGCCCGACACCCACATCGAGATGCCCTATATGAACGACCAGGACAGGGGCGACATCGTGTTCGGCGTGCAGCAGGAGGTGGACATCATCGCCGCGTCCTTTGTGCGCAATGCTTATGATGTCCTTGAAATAAAAAAGATACTTGAGGAGTACGGCGGCGACGATATAAAAATAATAGCCAAAATCGAAAACCGCGAGGGCGTAAACAACATCGACGAAATACTCAACGTGGCGGACGGCGTTATGGTCGCCAGAGGCGATATGGGCGTGGAGATAGCCATGGAGGAACTGCCCCGCATACAGAAAATGCTCATAAAAAAGTGCAGCAGCGCCGGCAAGATATCCATCACCGCCACTCAGATGCTCGAGTCAATGATAAAGAACCCCCGTCCCACCCGGGCCGAGGTCACCGACATAGCCAACGCGATTTACGACGGAACCAGCGCCATAATGCTGTCCGGCGAAACCGCCGCCGGCGACCACCCCATCGAGGCTGTGGCCACCATGGCCAAGATAGCCGAGACCACCGAAAAGGCCATAGACTACAAGACCAAGTTCGCCGAAAACAACGTCATGGGCGACCCGTCCGTCACCAACGCCATCAGCCACGCCACCTGCACCACCGCCATAGATTTGGGCGCGGCGGCGATAATTACCGTGACCCAGTCCGGCTATACGGCCAGGATGATAAGCAAGTTCCGTCCGGACTGTCCCATCATCGCGCCCACCACAAGTCCACGCAACTACAGGCAGCTCGCCCTTTCCTGGGGTATAGTACCGGTAATGAGCAAGCCCTGCACTACCACCGACGACCTCTTTGACACCGCGGTGGAGCTGGCCAAAAAGACCGGCCTTGTATGCGACGGCGACGTGGTCGTTATCACCGGCGGCGCGCCCGTGGGCGTAAGCGGCACCACCAATCTGCTGAAGGTCCATCTTGTGGGCAATGTCCTCGTTCAGGGCACAAGCACCACAAAGATGAGCGTCAGCGGCGAGCTTTTTGTTTCCGACGGCACGGACGACATACTCACCTCGTTCAGGGACGGAATGATACTCTGCGTGCCCAAGACGACCAACGCCATGCTGCCCATACTGAAGCGCTGCCGCGGCATAATCTGCGAGGAGGACGGAGTGAGCTGCCATGCCAGCATCGTCGGCCTCACCCTTGACATACCTGTTCTCGTGGGGGCCAAAAACGCCACAAAGCTCCTTAAGAGCGGCACCGTCATTACCATCGACGGAACTCAAGGCACGGTTTACGGCGGCACCACCAAATTTATTTAGACAAAACTTATATAATTTATATATGAAGTTACATTTTATTTGGTAAAATTTGTGCATAATTTTTATTGACTACAGGAATTTTTTTGGCTATAATTATATAAAATATAATTATTATAAAAATTTGTAAGGAGGATTTACAAATGACATACCAGGAGATTTATGAAAAGGTCAGGGACGCTCTTAAGAACGCCGACGCCAACACCGTCAGCGGCAAGCTTGCCATTGAGTTTTTTATAACCGGCGAGGGCGAGGGCAAGTTCTATGTTCTTGTTGACGGCGGTAAGGTTTATGTTGAGCCCTACGACTATGTTGACAACGACGCCAGACTTATTGCCGACGCGGATACCATCATCAAAATCGCCAACGGCAAGCTTAAGCCCGAGGCCGCCTATGTTTCCGGCGTGCTTAAGGTAGAGGGCAACGTGGGCCGCGCTTTGGACCTTAAGCCCCTTATTGAGAGCGCCATGCCTCCGAAGCGCAAGCGGAAGAGCAAGGAAGAGGTCGAGGCCGAGAAGGCCGCTAAAGAGGCTGAGAAGGCTGCCAAGGAAGCTGAAAAGGCCGCCAAGGAAGCCGAAAAAGCCGCCAAGGCAAGCGAGAAGGAAGCCGCGGCAAAGGCCCCCGCTAAATCTGAGGAAAAGGCCCCCGCTAAGGCAGTTAAAAAGGCCCCCGCAAAGAAAGCTCCCGCAAAAAAGACCACCAAATAAATTTGACAACGGCGTCGTAAATAGGCTCCGGAGAGACTGTATAAAAAACGCCCCGCGCACTGAAGTGAACCCCAAAGTTTAGACAAAATATAAACTTAAATTACTTGTGAATGAGTTCGGTACTGTACCGGACTCAT
>CANPZO010000020.1 GCA_947589005.1 uncultured Clostridia bacterium
TAAAGGTTTTCAGCCAAAATGGGGCCCCCGCAAAACGGCGAAGCCGATTTTGTGGGGAAAAGGAGTCACAGCGAGGTGAGCCGTGTTTCGATTTTTTAATCGAAATACGCGATACCGAGCTTGTGACGACGCCGGTCTGCGCGCCATTTTTTACAGCCCCTTAATAATACTGGTAGCTTCTTATCCACTGGCACTCAAGGCCCTGGTCCCATACGGTGGTGCCGTCGGGCTCGCTTTCCCAAGCGCCGATGCCGGTGTTGAGTATGAGGTACATATTCTTCTGTTGGGCCACGTCGCTGGTGTTGTCACGGTCAAAGTACAGGTTGCCGTTGACGTACATCTTGATGTAGTTATAGCCCCAGTCGATGGCGAAGGTGTTGTACTGGGTGCGCATATTGCCCACCGAGCTGTCGCTCATCCAGCCGGCGCCCTCGCTACCGCCGTGGGTGGCGGTGTACCAGGTGGAGGTGCCGTGGCTGGACAGATACTCGAACATATCCGTCTCCGGCGGCCAGCTGTCCCGGCCGTTGAGCCAGAAAGCCGTCCAGTAGCCTCTGGGACTGTTGGGTTGCTTGAAGCTGCCCTCGATATAGCTGCCCTTGTTGTAGACCTTGCTGTTGACGCTTATAACGCCCGTGTAGGCGCAGTATTTCTTCCACTGGCCGCCGTTGATGGAGTCGTTGTAACCCGTCTGGCCGCTGGAGTTCTTTATCCACTCGTTGCTCCCGACCTTTGTGGCCTTGAGCAGTACCCTGCCGCCGCCTACGACCACGTTCTCGTTGCGGTGAATGGCGCTGTGGTTGTGGTAGTTTGAATACCAGGGATAGCCCTTGTACCACTGTCCGCTGAGGCTGCTGCCGTAGAATGAGTCGGAAACGTAGTTGTTGGCCTCGTTCCTCAAATGGAAGGTGCAAGCCTTGTTGACGCCGCTGTCGCCGGACTTTGAAAGCTTGAGCAGATTGTCCCAGTTACGCAGATAAAGGCTGTGGTCATTGTACCACTGATAGGAGTAGGCGGTGCTGCCGGCTCCGGACAGATTGGTGACCTTGTTGAAGGTCGCCCACCGGCGGAACTCGTCGGTGTCCTGATACTTCTGCACGGTAACTACCGTGCCCTCGCCGTTTGAGTAAGGTACGAGATAGCAGTTGGGCTGGCCTATTACCTGGAGCGAAACGCTGTCCGGGTCCGCCAGTCCCCGCCGCTCGATGAACCGTGTGTAGTACGGATTTTGATTGCGGGCTATGCCTATGCGGGAGTTGGGCTGTCCGGCGTGTACGAGGAAGGCGCCCTGACTGTTGCTTTCGCCGGTGCCGTACTCGTTTTCGTAGCGGACAAGGCCGTTGACGGCGGGATAGGAATTCTTTTCCACGCCGGTGTCATATACCTCGATGTTGTCGATGTATATATCGGAGCTGGTGCCCGCGCCGGTGTTGAAGATAAGGGTGTCGATGGGGGTTTTGGACCAGTCGGCACTAAAATTCCCCTCGCCGGAGGTGGGCATATTTATCGTCGCGGAGGAGAGCTTCGAGCCGTCGGTGACGCTTACGGTGACATTGCCGATTATTGGGTTTACGGTTATGTCAAAATGCCATACCGCCTTGTAGTTCAGACGGTTGTTGCCCGTGCCCACAAGGGCCTTCCAGGTGCCCTTATTGTACTGTATGGAGGGGTAGCTGTTGAACTGCATACCCTCGGGCTGGGGACTGAAGCGGGCCTGAAGCGCCAGGGGGTGGCTTTGGTCGTCGCCGCCGGTATTGTGGCCGTGGGCCAGGGCGAAGCCGGAATATTCTCCCGCGGTCGGGGCGTACATATCGAAGGATATTTTCGAAACATTGACCGTTGAGAGACTGCCGATGTCCACATAGGCGAACACGCCGCCGAGCCCCTTGGTTCTGTCGCCCTCGCGGGCAACGTAATCCTTCAGGTACAGCGCCCGGCCGTCGGTCTTGGACTGGGTCGCCACCGAAACGTCCAGCATACTGCCGTAGGCCGGAGTATAGCTTTGACCGCTCTCCCGTATGAGAGCCGAGGTGGTATCGGCTACGGCTTTGTCCCTTATTTTGGCGCCGTTAGCGGCCTCGTTATAGTTTTGAGAGAATGTCAGGTTCCCGTCGGAGCCGGCGTTTTCCGCCGTGGGGGTAATGGAGAAGTCGTCGATGTACATCTCGCACTTGCCGCCCGCGCCGGTATTGAACATAATGTAGTTCACGGAGCTGTTGGTCCAAGTCTGACTCATGGTGCGCTCGCTGTTGTAAAGATTGTAGCGCACATAGGCCGACTCGGTCCTCGTCCCGTCGGATACGGTGACCACGACGGAATTTTCGGCGCTGTCCACGTCAAGCGACACATCCCATACCGCGCCGGCCTTAAAGGCCGTGCCGGTGCCGAGGAGCCCCGCCTGGTCGCCCTCGTTATACACTATGGTGCGCATGATGTTGAAGGACATTTTGTTTTTGCCCGAGGGAGCCAGTCTCAGCTGGAGGGCCGCCGGATTGCCGGTGTCGGCCCCGCCCTTTATGCGGCCGGAGCTGAGGGTCACGCCGGACCACTGAGCGTTGTAGTCGCCGCCGTCTATGGTGTTGGGCACATACCACTTAAAGCGTATGGTGTAACGCTCCGAGGGTATGGCCAGCTTGCTGTACGCGCCTACCGAGCCCGCGCCGTCTTTGCCTTCGCGGTCAACGTTGTCGTACAGGTGGAGAGCGGTGTTGCCGGGAGCGAAGCCCGCGCCCTCGGGGGTCTTGGCAATGTCCGCATACAGGGAGCCGCCGGTGGCGGGGGTATAATCGGTATAGGTCATCTCGTTCAGGGCGTCCGCGCCCCAGTTGCCGGCCTTGGCGTTTAGCTCCGGGGTGAGCCTTATGCCGTCGAGACCCTCGAAGTCGTTCGTCTCCGAGGCTATGCCGCCGCTGTCGCTGAGGCCGCCGTAGGCTTCGAAAGCGGTAACGCTGAACCAGTCGCCGTTGGTCTCCTTAAGTCCCTCGTCCGTTATGGTGTTGGCCTTCCAGCCGTAACCGTTTATGCGGACATAACGGGCCGGCACGCTGTCGGCGAGGGTGAAATATTCCACGCCGTTGGTCTTGCCGGAGGAATACCGGGGCTGTATGACGGTGGTGAAATCCTTGCCGTCGTCGGAAAGGTCCACGGAAAACCTGGCCCTGCGGGTCTTGCCCTGATAGAAGCCGAGACCCACCGTGTGTATGTCGTAAATGTCGCCCAAATCCACCACGGCGCTTACGGGAATCGAGGTCTCGGGGTCGAAATCGCCGCCGCCCGTCAAAGCCTGGGCCGACCAGCGCGTGCCCGAGTCGCGGGTGAGCATATTCACCGCCTCGTTGCCGTCCTGCTGGGACGTGGCCGTAACGCTGCGCTCGATGGCGGGCACAAGTATCCCGTCGCCGGTGTCCGGCTTAGAGCTTACGCCGGTGGGATTGCGTGAATCTATTTTTGTCGTGACCGGCATAAGACCGGCGATGTCGTTCCATACAAGGAGAGCGTTGTAACCGTTTTCGGCGACGGGCTCGGAAATGGTGACCGCCGTGGCCCTGTCGCTGCCGGACTTTATGTCCATATTGCTGCGCTCCACGGAGAGCAGCCTCCCGTCGGGGCCGAACCTGGCCACGATTATGGCCGCGCCCCGATCATCGCTGGTGCCGTTGTAGGCGGTGACGGTGGAGCGGGTGTAGGCGGCGCCGTCAGCGTCGAGGACGTTTTCAACCTCGGCGTCAATAGTAAAGGCGGGCGAGGCGGCGCACAGCAGGTACACGTTCATGCCGTCGCGGTCTACGGCCACGCTGCCGGTAAGGGAGTCGAGGTCGCCCTTTTTGTCGATGCCGTTTACTATATAAGCCCCGTCCAGCACCGTGAAATACTCCTCGGGCAGGGAGAATACCTCGCCGAAGGCGATGTTCACGTCCTGGGAATAAATCTCCTCGCCGTCCGCCGAATAGTGAACCGTCATTTCTCCGCCGCGGCCCAAAATTTCCCGCAGCTCATAGTTGACGGTATGGTTTACGCTGTCGGGAAGAAGGAGGGTAAGGCTGTTGGCGCTTTCGGGAGCGGTGAAGAATACCTCAGCCCGTTCGCCCTCGCCGAAGGAGGAAAGGAAGCTCATGTAATCGCTTTCGCTCATGTCGCAGGCGGGGACGGTCCCGTCGCCGTCCTTTATCACAAGGCTGCCGAGGCTGTCAGGCAGGCTTTCGGTGTTTATAAGGTCAAAGCTCAGCTTGTAGGACGCCCCGGAACGGAGGCCGAAGCTGTTTTCGCTCTGATACGACGGCTCACCGTAATACGCCTGCTTCACCTGTATCGTGACCTTGGCGGGCACGTCGCTGTCCTCCACGTCGCCGGTGAAGGAAAAGCTCCCTTTTTTGGAATAGTCGGTGAAATTTACCTGATCCCAGCCCCAGCTGACGCTGCGGACGAGCTTGGTGCCGTTGTCCAGCACGGCCGTCACCGAGGCGGGGAGCTCGGGCTTGACGCCCTGCCAAGTCTCGGCGGTCACGGGCTCCACTTGAGTGATGTCGCGCCGTGTGTAGCGGGCGTAAATCACGTTGCCCTCGTCATTAAGAGACGAAAGGTGAAGATTTTTGTCCAATTCGTCCGCTTTCGGCGGGTCGGGCTTTGTGGTGAAGTCGTAATAGTATATGCCGTTGGGGTCGGCGTCGGGATAGTATATCGGATTTGGCACCGTGCCCTTATAGTCGTAGGGATTGCCCAGCTTGCCTATCAGGTCCAGAGGCTCGGCGATGTCGGTTTCCTCACCGTTTATCTCCGCCACATACCGCAGAGTGACGGGGGCGTTTTCAATATAGCCGTGGGTGCGGAGAGTCGGCCCGTGTCCGGCCTCGCCCTCCTTCGACGCGATGTATGCGGCGCAAAGGTCGGATTCCACAAAGAAGGAGTAGCTTTTACTGTCACGGTGAGCCCTTACGTAAGATGTAACGTCCAGCTCCAGCCAGTCGTTCTTCTCGCCGCTGTCCACGGTCATCGATGAGATATACTCGCCGTTTGCGACGATATTTTCAGCGTTGTTCCAGGTCAGGCCGTCCTCTGTCCAGGTGTCGTATTTTTCGGGAATGGCGTAGATTTTATAGGTCACTCTCGCGTTGTTGTCTATTCTGTTGAACCACAGTCTTACCTTTGAGGTGACGATGGGGTCGGGCTCGGTCTCGTCCTTGGGCGCCGGGTCAAAGCCGCCGCCGTCAAATCTCAGAAAGGTTCTGCGCACCGTCAAACCGCTGGCCCCGGGATTGGAGTCGGATTGGCCGGTTATGCGCAGCTCCTCGGTATTGTGCGTTTTAATGGGCTCGTCGGCCTGGGTGTAGGCGTCGGCGGTTGCCGCGCGGTCGTCGGTGGTGACCTCGTCCTCAACAAGGACGGTTATCTGCACCGAGCTGCCGCTGGACACTATCGTGCCGCCGACGGCAAAGGAACCTGCCTCCGCATAGCTCCCGGCGTCGATATCATTCCAAACCACGGACAAGGGGTGAGTAAAATCGTCCTCCTCGCCCTCCTCGCCGCCGTCAACGGTGGCGGTCAGTGTGTCCGGCAGGGAAGGATAACTGCCCACGGTGGTGGTGACCGTAGGGGCGGCGATGCCCTTTATCTCAAGCACTGTGACGGCGGCCGTCACCGCGTCGGCCTCTATACCCTGAAGTGTGCCCATCACCGTTATTTGACCGGGAGAGGCCAGCTTTTCGGCGGGAACCTCGGCCCAGGCCACGGGATAGCTCTCGTCGCTGCCGCCCTCAAAGTAGACCGTCATATGGTCGGGCAGGGACGGCTGCTCGTACTGTATGGTTTCAATTTCTATCGCCTCGTAGCCGCTTATGACCTTGTCCTCATAAACGAGATATACGTCATTGGCTCCCTCTTTCACCGAGTAGGGGAAAGAATTCCTGTCGGCGGTCGCCTCCGATGAATAGTACAGACCGTCGATGGAGGAGGGGATATTTTCGGGAGTGTAGGCCATGCCCACGGGCGCGTCGAAGCTCAGCGCCGGGCGGAGCTGACCGCCGGCGCTGTCCACGTAGTGGAGGTTGACCGATGCCCGGTCACGGAAGATGCAGCTTACGACTGGGCGGCTGGCCTCGATATCGGCCTCGCTTGTGTGGAATTTGACAATGGCGGTGTCGGCGGTGAGCGCGAAGACATAAACGCCGTCGTCATTGGGATGGTGGTTTACATAATCAGCTATATCGAGGGTGAAATAATTCAAAATGGAGGACTCGCTGTCGGGCACTGATACCGCCGCCGCCGCTTCGACCTTTATTTCGGGCGAGTTGGCGAAGGTCAGTCCGGCAAGGTCCAGACCCGCGTCCATGGGGAAGGCGCTCACCGTCAGGTCGGCGTTGTCGGTGCTGTCGGCGCGGAGGACGATGAGGGCCCTGTCGTACCAGGCTCCGGCCCTGGGGAGCCTCACCTTTATATAGCCGTTCCGAAGGTAGAGGGCGCCGTTGTCCCCGGCGGTTTCCTTGTCCGCGGAGACGGTCATGAGCTTGCCGCCCTCGAGGGCGGTCCCACGATTTTCGTTGGAATTTTCGGTATATGTGTCGGCAAGTACCTCTCCCGCGGCGGACTCGGAGCCCATCAGCTCCGTGCTCTGCCTGATGTCCAGCACGGGCCGGTAGGCGGGGGTGGAATTTTCCTTTGAATAGAAATTGAAGCCCGCGCCCGAAGCCTTGAGCCGGAAGTCGTAGGTGTCCTTGTCAGGATGGGAGCGTATGTAGTCGGTCAAATCTATCTCCACCGCCGTGCCGGGCGAGCAGTTGGCCGTGGTGACGGAGTTGGATACGCCCGCCAGCACGCCGGCCTCCGGCGCGTTGCTCCAGCTGTGGCTGTCCTCGTCCCAGCCGCCGCTCGTCTCATAGGCGGCAATATTCACGGAAACGCACTGATTGTCGGCGGTTCCCATATTTTTCGCCTCGGCTATGGTAAGCCGCAGCACCGCCGACGAAACGGCCTTTGCCTGAATATCTCCGCCGCCAAAGCTCAACAGCACGTCTCGGGCGTACATGAGCTCGCCCCGGTTGGAGCCGCCCGCATATCCGGTATCCACGGTAAGGGGACTGCCGGAGTGGTAGCCTATCTCAAGCAGGGTCTCGTTTGAGTTCGGACTGTCGGTCATGGCGGCGTAGCCGTCCTTTATGGGCAGCAGCGTCAGGTCCTCCGCCGCCAGCGCCGTCGGCGCGGCGGGGCTGAACACGATGAGCGAGGCCAGAAGGGTGACCGTCAGTATGAGGGCCAAAATTTTTTTCATTCTCATATGGTTTCTCCTTATATTTTTCTATTTGAGCGCCTCCGCCAGAGCTTCAAGCTGGGCGGCGTTTTCCTCCGTCATGGCGGAGCGGATGGTCACCTCGCCGGCAAAGGTCAGGTTTTTGCAGGGCTCCAGCAGCTTTTTCATGGCCTTGGCCGCCGTGGGCGCCCAGGTGCCGTTTTCTATCAGGGCGAGGGTCCTGTCGCGGAAATTACGCTCGGCGAGGTGCTGGATAAACTCCCGCATAAAGGGGAAAGCCTCGGAGTTGTAGGTGGTTGTGGCCAGAACCAGCTTGCCGTAACGGAAAGCGTCCTCCACGGCCTCAGCCATGTCGCAGCGGGCAAGGTCGTTGACCGCCACCTTGGGACAGCCCTTTTCCCTGAGCTTTTCCGCCAGCAGCTCCGCCGCCGCCTTCGTGTGGCCGTAAACCGAGGTGTAGGCCACGCAAACGCCCTCGGACTCCACGCCGTAGCTTGACCATGTGTTATACAGGTTTACATAATATTCAAGATTTTCGCTGAGGATGGGGCCGTGAAGGGGACAGATTGTCCCGATATCCAGCGCGGCGGCCTTTTTAAGCAGGCTCTGCACCTGGGCGCCGTACTTGCCGACAATGCCGAAGTAGTAGCGTCTGGCCTCGCAGGCCCAGTCCTCGTCCGTGTCCAGGGCGCCGAACTTGCCGAAAGCGTCGGCGGTGAACATGACCTTGTCCTTGGGGTCGTAGGTCATGACCACCTCGGGCCAATGTATCATGGGCGCCGCGACGAAGGTCAGCTCTCTGCCGCCGAGACTGAGCTTGTCTCCGTCCCCCACGGGGAGCCGCCGCTCGGCATAGTCCGTGCCGAAGAACTGGTGCATCATGGGGAAGGACTTTAGTCCGGACACGACGACGGCCTCCGGGTACTTGTCCATAAAGGCGGTTATGCTGCCGGAGTGGTCGGGCTCCATGTGCTGAACTATGAGATAATCGGGGCTGCGTCCGTCGAGAGCGGACTCAAGATTGTCCAGCCATTCTTTGGTGAAGCGGCTGTCGACGCTGTCCATGACCGCCGTTTTTTCGTCGGTAATAAGGTAGGAGTTGTAGGCCATGCCGTTCTCCACCTGATACATACCCTCGAAAAGGTCTATGTCGCGGTCGTTGACCCCGATGTATTTTATGCTGTCTGTAACTTTCACCGATAAAACCTCCAAAAAATAAATTTACATTAATACTATTTTATTTTATCACAAAAAGAGCCGTTATGCAAGCCTTGTTTTTGAAAACAAGGTTAAAATATTGTGAACAAAAGGAGGAAAAAGCATTTTTTTGGAGAAAATACACCATAAAGGGGACAAAAAATTTTTTTATCCAAATACGGAACTTTTTTGGAATTTGTCTCGTCTAATAAGTAAATACATAACAAGGAGGAATTTCCATGAAAAAATTCATTTCGGCGGTATTGGCCGCGTCCATGGCCTTGGCCGCGCTTCCGGCTTTCGCCGCCGAGGAGGAGGTCGGCGTCGTTACCGGCGTAACTCAGGAGGCCGGGACCGCCACCGCGGAGCAGGCAATTGCCGTGGCAAAGACGGTGTTCGACGTGCCCGAGGAGCTCAGCCGTTGCGATTACAATGTGTTCGACCAGAGCGGAGAGCAGATATTTGACATAAGCTGGTCCGACCCCGACGGCGAAAAATCGGTAAACGTGGAGGTCAACTCCCGACTGGTGCCCACCCGGTACAACAACTACACCTTTGACGAGGCGAGCGGCCTTTCCGAGATAAGGAAGAGCCAGCTCCTTGAAGCCGCCGAGACCTTTCTTGACGGCGTCGTGCCCCAGCTCTCCGGCAATCTGGTTTACAGCGAAAATGAGAGCGGCGGCGTGCGCTTCAGGTTCAACCGCTATGAAAACGGCATCCGCGTGGAGGGCAGCTATGCCACCGTGCTCATGAGCCGTTCCACCGGTCAGGTGCGCAGCTACACCCTCGTTTGGGATTTTGACAGCGATTTTTCCGCCCTCGCGGGAGAGACCGTTGACGAGGCGATGGCCTATCAAAGGCTGAATGACGAGGCCGTCCGCACCGAATATCAGATATTCGGCGAAAAAGCCTTTCCGGTTTACGCTTGTTACGGCGGCGTATATGTGGACGCTTCCGGCGGCACTTTCAGCCCCGCGTCTTTCTACGACGGCTATAAGCTGGCTAATTTTTCCATGGACGCCATGGACGCCGTGGCGGAAATGGCTTCCGGCGACGGGGAAGGCGGTAGCTACCGCTTGACTCAGGAGGAGATAGCCGCCGTCGATAAGATGAACAGTCTTATCAGCCGTGAAAAAGTGGAGGAGCTCATCGCCTCCATGCCCGAGCTGTCCCTGCCCGAAAAATACGAGCTGCAGCTCCGCTATATCTCCCAGAAATATTACAGCGGCGAGGACGAGGAAACAAAATATATTGTGGCCTGCGACTTCGAGACCGAAAACGGCTATGCCGACATGACCCTTGACGCCGAGACGGGAGAGCTCAAAAACTTTTATTCCTGGAACGAAAACGACCTGCGCTACTATGATGAGGAGACCAGGGCCTACTCGCAGGAGCAGTGCCGCTCCGTCGCCGACGGCTTCATTCGGAGGATAAAGAATGTGGACGGCTATCGGCTCGATACGGAGTCTGTCGCCGACGCCGCGCAGTATGTCCGTTATATCGGCGAAATTCCTTTCCCTGACGACTATAAGAACGCCGCGGTCTCGGCCAATACCGGCAAGGTGACCGGCTATTATGAGAACGTGCCTCGGGTTGAGATAGTGACTCCGGCCGTCACCGCCGACCGTCTCACCGCCGTTAAAAACGCCTATGACGCCGAACTTGTTTACACCTACATGGCCGACGCCGACGAGGAGGGCGTCAGGACCGGCGTCCATCCCGTGCTCGCCCGCAAGCTCACCGGTAAAACCGATTTCTACGTGCTCAGGGCCGAGGACGGCGAACCTGTGGATTATGACGGCGAAAAGCCCGCCGCGGTGACCGCGAAGAACGACGAGACCGGCCATCCCGCCTGGAACGCCTTCGATATGCTCCGTGAAAACGACATAACCCTCACCGGCGCGTGGTCCTTCGACGACGAGATTTCCGGCGGCGACTTCCGCAACCTTATCGCCATGCTCACAGGCATTGACGCCGTGCCCTACCGCTACATCGGCAATGAGGACGAGGAAAGCCTTGACGGTCCCGTCACCCGTGAAAAGGCGGCGGAAATGATAGCCAAGCAGTTCGGCTGGGAGCCCCTTATCGACCTGAACATCTACTCGGTTCAGTTCACCGACGCGGCCGGCTTTACCGGCGGCATCGGAGCGGCGGCAATACTCGGCGGCCTTGGAGTTATGCCTGCCGACGGGAACGGCGGCTTCCGCCCCGGCGATAACCTCACCTACGGCGACGCCTTCGTTATAGCGTATAATCTGGCCAAGCTGGATTTATATAATGCCAAATAAATTCAACCGGAAGGGGCTGTAAAAAAGTCGCGCAAAACAACATCGGAACAGGCGTAACATCGCTTGTTCCGATTTCTTTAAAATTTTTTCGGCGGCTTGAAGGCAAGCCGCCCTACGGAGCACCAACGTAACAATATGCTGTAGGGCGGGCTGCCGCGTCGTCGCAAGCCTAACTTCGCTTGCGGCGACTTTTTATGCTTCGCAAAAAGTCACCGCTTGGCTCGTTCGGCTGCTCCTCCTTTTCCCCGCAAAGCCTGTCGGCTTTGCGGGGGCCCCATAACCGCCGTCCCGCATGACGGACAAAAAACTCGCAAAAGGTTGGTAGTGAGCCAAAGCCGTCGCGAGGGCTGCTTTAGGCCCGAAGCAGGCGACGCGAACGTGACCTTTTGCGAAAAAGGAGGGGCAAGCCCTCGTGCGGCGACATTTTTTCACAAGAAAAAAGCGTCGGAGCTAAGACGGGCTTTGCCCCGACACCGCCGAGGGTGATTTTCGTTCGTAGTTCAAGGGCATAAATAAAAAGAAAAACCGTCTTTTTTGAAAAAGGCGGTTTTTCCACATTAATTCATAGGTTTGATTTTATGTTGGGTTTATCAAAACATAAATTTGCCTTAAATTAAGTTATTTAGCCCAAATGGGGCCCCCGCAAAACGGCGAAGCCGATTTTGTGGGGAAAAGGAGTCACAGCGAGGTAAGCCGAGTTTCGATTTTTAAATCGAAACTTGCGATACCGAGCTTGTGACGACGCAGGTCTGCGCCATTTTTTTACAGCCCTTTTTTTGCGGCTTTATTCGGGTATAACCACTATGGTATTGGCCGTGGAAACACCGTTGAAGGTGGTGCCTATGGCGGTTACGCGCTGGCCCACCTCAAGGTCGGAGGGCCTCATCTTTTCGCCGTCGGAGGCGTCGATGATGGCTGTGGATAAGGAGCCGCCGGAGGTCATGTTCATGAACACCTGCTGAACCTCGTCGCCCGTGTCGATATTGACATAGCCGTAGCTCAGATTGTAGTCAACTATATATCCGCTTATCTGGAAGGTGGAGGAGCTGGGGTCCGAGGTCACGTTTATGTAAACTATGCTGCTGCTGTCGAGTCTCAGCTCCACAAAGGAGCCAAGGCGCAAATCATAAAGCTCGGCCTCGTTTCCGTCTATTTCCACCTCAACGTCGGGAGCGATGGCAAACACATTGTCGGTGTTGCCGGTGCGGACCGTCAGCTTGGGGTTGGATTCGATAACGATGGAGGTTACGACGCCGGAGGCTGTGCTGGACGAGCTGGTGGCCTCGATGGCGGTCACTATGCCGTCGTCCTCGGTGAGCTTGACCTCGTCGCCTACCAGAAGGCTGCGGAGGCTGGCCGATTTTCCGTTGCGCGTTACGGAAACGTCGGCGGCCACAAAGTAGTCGTTCGTTTCATCGTCCACAAGCACGCTGAGAATAAATTCCGGAGAAAGCTGTATGTCGGATATGACACCGCTGACGCCGGACCCCGAGGCGGCCGCATTGGAGGCGTCAAGAGAAATTATCTTGCCGTCCAGGGCCGTAACTACGGCCACAAGGTCCTTGTGCAGGTCGTCAAAGGTGCAGGCTTTGCCCTCGAGCGTGATTTTGGGATTTTCGTCGGGAACAAGGACGAAGCTGCGCTCACTGCCGGTGGAAAGGTCATCCATGAAAAGGGTTATGCTGTCCTCACCGATATTGGCGTCGGTGAGTATGCCGGCATAGGTCTCGGAGCCGCCGGGAGAGGTGAGGGCCTCGATGGAAACCGCGCTGCTGCCGCTGTAAAGCGCCAGTACGCGGCTGCCGTTGGGAAGGGCCGCGAGAGAGACGGACTTGCCGTCCACCATGTACTTGGTGGCGGAGCCCGTGCGGACGGTGATGTCCGCTCCGGCGTCGCTGCGGTAGATGTTGACGGTGCCGGCCTCGGTATCCTTAGAGCTGAGAGTTCCGTATACGGTCGAATAGTTCAGCTTCGAGATTATCCTGCTGAGGATGACCGCCGCCTGAGCGCGGGTGATATTTTCATTTGGCCCGAATTTATTCTGGCCTGTGCCGTTCATAAGTCCCTGCTCGGTCACGTATTCCACATAAGCCCGGGCCGACGTGGGTATCTCGCTGTAATCGTCATAGTCCAGAGCGACGGCGATGTTCTTGCGCACCTGCTCCTCCGCTCCCATTACCTTGGTCAGCAGGACGGCCGCCTCATAGCGCTTGATGGCCGTGCCCGCCTGACCCAGAAGGCTGTCCAGCTCCTCGGGCTTGATTATGCCCTTGTAAAGCAGGAAGGAGACCTCGGGCTTGTAGCGGTTGTATGTATCGCCCAGGTCGTAGCCGGCCAGAGTAGGGGCGTAAATGGCGGTTGCGTACCCGGTGTAGGGCGAGTAGTCGTCGTTTGTGTAGCCGGCCACCCGCGACAGCAGCAGGAGCATCTCTATCTTTCTGATGGCGTTGGCGGGCTTAAAGGTGCCGTCCGTATATCCCTTGATTATACCCAGACGGGTCATGCTCTCGACGTCGTCGATGGCCCATCCGTACTGGGAAGCGGACATATCGGAAAAGCTGCTTTCCGCCGCCATTGCCGCGGGAACGACGGAAGCGCACATTAAGCACAGGGCTGCCGCCGTGGACAGTATTTTCTTTAACATTCCAAAAATCCTCCTTTTTGAGCCGCCGAAAGGCGGCAAAATATGATTTGCTTTCATTATAACACACTGAAGTAAAAAATTCAACAAAAAAATAAAATAAAATTTATTTTATTTTGTGTTTACTTTTGTGGGTGAACTATGCTATAATTATAGAGATTAGGAGATGAAGCCATGATTTGTACCAGATGCAAGAAGAATGTCGCGGTTCTGTTCATCACCAAGCTGGAGAACGGCAAGCGTATAAACGAGGGACTTTGCATACCCTGCGCGCGTGAGCTTGGCATAAATCCCATGGGCCAGCTCGCGGGCGGGGTAGATATGGATATGGACAGCTTTGAAAATATAGGCGAGCAGATGTCGCAGCTGATGGGCGGCATGGACGACCCCGACGCCGAGGGCGGGGAAGGGAATGGTCTTGACGGCTTTTTGAAGAACGTCATGAATATGTTCAACAAAAACGCCGCCCCCGACGGCGGAAAGGACAAGGCCAAAAAGGACGCCGCCAACGCCTCCGGCGATAAGAAGAACGAAAAGCGCGGCGACCGCCGCCGCAGCCTCCTTGACGCCTACGGAGTAAATCTGACCCAAAAGGCCGCCGAGGGAAAGGTCGATCCCTGCATCGGCAGGGAAAAGGAGCTTGAGCGGCTGGTCCAGATACTCAACCGCCGGGGCAAGAATAACCCCGTGCTGCTGGGTGAGCCCGGCGTGGGCAAGACCAATCTGGCGGAGGGCTTCGCAAGGCGCATCACCGAGAAAAACGTGCCGGTGAAGCTGCTCAATAAGGAAGTGTACCTCCTGGACTTTACCGCGGTCGTGGCCGGCACTCAGTATCGGGGCCAGTTCGAGGCGAGGCTCAAGGGCATAATCGACGAGGCCCGCGACCGGGGCAATATTATCATCGTCATTGACGAGCTGCACAACATCGTGGGCGCGGGCAGCGCCGAGGGCGCCATGAACGCCGGCAATATCCTCAAGCCCGCCCTTGCCAGGGGCGAGATACAGATAATCGGCGCCACGACCCTTGCCGAGTATCGCAAGTATATAGAGAAGGACTCCGCGCTGGAGCGCAGGTTCCAGCCGGTAATGGTGGACGAGCCCTCTGTGGAGGACACCGTCGAGATACTTAAGGGCCTTCGGGACAGCTACCAAAATTACCACCGGGTCAAGATAACCGACGAGGTCATAAGGGCGGCGGCGGTGCTGTCGGAACGGTATATAACTGACCGCTTTCTGCCGGACAAGGCCATCGACCTTATCGACGAGGCCGGCAGCCGCTGCAATCTCAAAAACGCAGCCCTCGCGGAGCTGGAGGAGAAAAAAGCTCTCGCGGCTCAGCTCGACGAGGAGCTGGACGGCGTTTTCGACGGCAGCGAGCCCACCGAGGAGGACTACGCCAAGGCCGCCGAGATACGCACTCGGCGCTGCGAGATAGATAAGGAAATGGAAAATCTTGAGGCCCAGCTGGACAACGTGTACCTCACGGTGGAGGATATAGCCTATGTTGTCGAGGCGTGGACAAAGATACCCGTGAGGAAGATAACTCAGGAGGAGACTAGGCGGCTCCTCGATTTGGAGGAAAGGCTGCACCGGCGCATAATCGGTCAGGACAAGGCCGTCAGCGCGGTGGCCAGGGCCATTCGCCGCAACCGCGCTGCCCTGTCAAAGAAGCGCCGCCCCGCCGGATTTATTTTTGCCGGACCCACCGGCGTGGGCAAGACGGAACTGGTCAAGCAGCTTGCCGTCGAGCTTTTTGACAGCGAGGAGGCCCTCATAAGGGTGGACATGAGCGAATATATGGAGAAGCACTCCGTGGCCAAGCTCATAGGTTCGCCTCCGGGATATGTGGGCTATGACGACGCGGGCCAGCTCACCGAAAAGGTGCGCCGCCGTCCTTACAGCGTGATTTTGTTCGACGAGATAGAAAAGGCCCACCCCGACGTGACCAACGTGCTTTTACAGATACTGGACGACGGACGGGTCACCGACAGCCACGGCAAGGTGGTCAGCTTTGAAAATACCGTCATTGTTATGACCTCCAATCTGGGCAGCGACTGGAAGGGCGAGGGGATAGGCTTTGCCGCGGAGCCGGAAAAGAGGAACGAGGACAAGCTGAACACCGCCCTGAAAAACCACTTCCGCCCCGAGTTTTTGAACCGGGTGGACGAGGTGGTCGTCTTTGAGAGCCTGACAAAGGACCAGCTCATGAAAATAATGGACATAATGCTGGACGAGCTGAACGAGATGCTGGCGGAAAAGGGTATGCGTCTGGAGCTCACCGACGAGGCGAAGAATTTCGTCCTCGAGCAGGGCACCGACGAACGCTTCGGGGCGCGGCCGCTGCGCAGGGCCATCAGCCGCCACATTCAGGATAAGCTCGCGGACATAATTATCCGCGGCGAACGCAGGGAGGTTCTGCGGGGCGAACTGAAGGACGGAGAGATAGTAATAAGTTAAACAACGACCGATATTCGGCAGAGGAGGTGAGGCTGTGGACGAGTACATGAAAAAGCTGACAAGCGGCGACGAAAAGGCATTTGAGCGTTTTGTAAAAGAAAATCAGAACAGAGTATACGCCGTTTGTCTTAACATGATGAAAAATCCTCATGACGCTCAAGACGCGGCGCAGGAGGCTTTTATCAAAGCCTACCGCAGCCTCCGAAGCTTCAAAGGCGAGAGCAAGGTGGAGACCTGGCTCACGAGGATAGCGGTCAATACCTGCCTCGACGCCCTGCGCTCACGCAGGGAAACGGAAAATATCGACGACAGGCTGGATTTGGCCTCGGAGGACACTCCCGAAACGGAGCTCGAGAAAAGCCGTCTCCGTCAGGAGGTGCGCAAGGCTCTGGCCGCCCTGCCGCCGGATATGCGGTCGGTGGTGGTGCTGAGGGACGTGGAGGGCTACAGCTACGAGGAGGTGGCGGAAATGCTCCGCCTCAACATCGGCACCGTCAGGTCCCGTCTGTCGCGGGCGAGGGAAAAGCTAAAAAATATTTTTTACGAAAACAGGGAACTTTTTTAAAGGCAAAAGCGTCTAAAAAATGAGAACTTTGAAAGGAGGCGGCAATTATGAGCTGCGATGAGTTCAGAAGCGTGGTTTTTGAGTTCGCGCGGGGCGAGCTTTCCGTTGAAGCGGCTGAAAAGGCCGCCGAACATATTGAGAAATGTTCTCGGTGCAGGGAGGAATACGAGGCCGTGAGTGAGCTTGTGGAGACGCTTGAGTCCCTTGGCGGCGAGCCCGCGCCGCAATCTCTGCTGCCGGGCGTAATGAAGAAAATATCGGCTGAAAAGGCCGGAAGAAAGAAATTCAATATTGTGCGCTTCGGCACGGCGGCGGCCGCCGCAGCCGTCCTTGTGGTGTGCTCGGTGAGCGTGCTGCCCAAGCTTGCGGACAGGCATAACGCGCCCGACAGTCGGGCCGGGCAGACGGCCGGCACGGAGGACCCGTCGAAGGATGCCGTCCCGTTAGAACCGGAACCGGAAACGGAACCCGAGAATGGGAAAGCAACAGAAGGGGCAACAGTGGAAACAATAGAAGAAACGGCAAATGAAAACACTGATGCCGGCGCCGTTCCCGCCGCCGCGGGGGACGTCCCGTCCGCCGCCTCTTACAGCGGCGAGACCGAGGCGGCCGACAGCGTTGAAAGCGCCCCCTCCGCCCGGAGCGGCGGGCAAACCACTTATGGGAATGAAGCCGTTAAAAGCGGCTATGAGAACGCGAAAAAAGAAAAAACGCCTGAGAATGGCACGCCTGACGGGGACGGGAGCTCCGGAACCGAGCGGTTCACGGTACTTGACGCGGACGATGAGGGGGTCCCGACCGCCGGCGGCGCGGATAAAGAAAGCGCCGAGACCGCCTTGTCTGCGGACGGGGACGGAACGGATACCGTATCGGTTGAGCCCCGTATGATAAGTATTGACGACGACCGCGCCGAGGAAAGCGGCCCGGTGACCTCCGGCAGAGGCGGAGGCGGGCTTACCGCCGGCGGCGGACGCGGCGGTAACGGCGTGAACGGATACGGCTTTGACAGCGGCGGAAACGGCGGTAATAACGGCGCCTTTGAGGCGGAGAAATATATATGCAGACGGGTCATATTCACCGTGCCCGCCCAATATGCCTCCGCCGCCGCGGTTGACACCGCGGGCAAATCGTTTGGCGAGGTTGCGGCCGAGCTTGACGCTCTTGGCGTCGGTTACAGGGTTGATGTCGAGGAGGAGGATATGACGGCCGAACACGCCTCCGCCACGCCCGGACGCAGGGCCGAGATAGAGGAGCTTTGCGCCGCCGAGCGCTGCGTCATATTAATAGAGGAGGCCGGGGAATGAATTCGGTAAGAGTATCAAATCGGGACTTCGACCTTGTCCACACCTTTGACTGCGGCCAGTGTTTCCGCTGGAACCGCCAACCCGACGGCAGTTATACCGGCGTGGCCGGAGGCATGGCCGTCCGCCTTCGGGAGGAACCGGACTCCGTTGTTATCGAAAACTGCTCCGAGTCCGAGCTGGCCTCCTTCTGGCGGCGGTATCTGGACCTTGACAGGGACTACGGAGAGATAAAAAGGGCCGTGTCCATAAATGATTTGATGCGCGCGGCGGTAGGCTACGGCGGCGGCATCAGAATACTTCGGCAGGAATTTTTCGAGGCCCTTATTTCATACATAATTTCTCAGAACAATTCCATACCCAACATCAAGCGGGTGGTGGAGCGGCTCTGCGCCGCGTATGGCGAGCCGATAGAAACGGAGTGGGGGACGGCTTATTCCTTCCCCGCGGCGGAAAGGCTGGCCGTCCTTGAGGAGCGGGATTTCCGCGCCCTGGGAGCGGGCTTCCGCGACCGTTATCTCGTCGGCGCTTCACGCCTGGCTGCGGAGGGGGCTTTGGATCCCGAAAAACTCGCGGCCATGCCCACGGCCGAGGCCAGAGCGGAGCTCATGAAGGTAAAGGGCGTGGGCAACAAGGTGTGCGACTGCGTGCTTTTGTTCTCTTTGGGTAAGTTCGACCTTTTCCCCACTGACACCTGGATAAGGAAGGTCATGGAGGAGAGCTTTTCCGCCGGCTCGGTTTCCGCCGCCAAGAGCGCGGGGGAGGAGCTTTTCGGCGGCTATAGCGGCTTCGCCCAGCAGTATCTGTTTTACTGGCGGCGGGAAAGGGATAAAATTAAGTAAAAGTCGGCTTTGGCCGGCTTTTTATTTAAAAAAACTCTTGCATTTTTCGGAAAAAAGTAGTACAATAGGGTGTAATAGTATGATAACGGGGTGATGCGCGATGAAGTTTAAATGGAACGATAACGATCAGAAATATCTTAAACTGGGGCTGACGGCCTTCGGCGTTGTTGTGCTGAGCATACTCGCCAATCAGGTGCTCCACCAGATACCCATTCTTACGGTGGGGGTGCGCAAGCTGTTCTCCTGCCTGCGCCCCATAATTTACGGCCTTGTTTTCGCGTATCTTCTGACCCCCGCCCTTAATCTCATCGAAAGATTTGTCTACTGGATAATAGGTAAATTTACCACAAAGGTCAGCAGACACGCCCGCAGCGTTATCAGGTTCCTGTGCGTGCTGCTCACCTGGGGCGTCGCTTTGGCCGTGATGGTCGTGCTGATAATGCTGGTGGTGCCCGAGCTTATATCCAGCATCGAGGGCATAATCCGCAATACCGCCACCGAGGTGAACAAGCTCACTCAGTGGGTGGGCAAGGTGCTGAACGACAATCCCGAGATACGCAGCAATATCGTGTTCCAGATACGCTCCCTTTACAGCGACTTCAGCTCGCTGATGAACAATCTCACCAATATCATTGAGCTCATACCCAACACCAGCGTCTTTGTGGCCAATCTGTCCACGGGCGTCATAAATGTGGTGTACGTCATATTCCACTTCGTGATAGGCGTTATCGTGTCGATTTACGTCATGAGCTCGAAGGAACGCTTTATCGCTCAGGCCAAAAAATCGGCCTACAGCCTCATGTCGCCGGCTCGGGCCAACCACGTCATAGGCGTTGTCCGGTCTGCCCATGTTAAATTCGGCGGCTTTTTCATCGGCAAGATAATCGACTCCATGGTAATAGGCGTGCTCTGCTTTATCCTGCTTTCCATATTCAAAATACCCTACGCCGTGCTCATCAGCTTTGTTGTGGGCGTGACCAACATAATTCCCTTCTTCGGCCCCTTTATCGGCGCCATACCCTGCGCGGTCATACTTCTGCTGGCTAGCCCCCTCAAGTGCCTGTACTTCGTGATAATCATCATAGTGCTTCAGCAGGTGGACGGCAATATACTCGGCCCCAAGATACTCAGCAGCTCCATCGGACTTTCCAGCTTCTGGGTAATGTTCTCCATACTGGTGTTCGGCGGCTTTTTCGGCTTCTGGGGATTGCTGTGCGGCGTGCCGGTGTTCGCGGTCATTTACGAGCTTGTGTCCGAGTCGATAAACGAGCGGCTCGCCCGTAAAAAGATGCCCACGGTGACGGCGGATTACAGCAGCCTCGACCACGTTGACGAGCAAACGGGCGAGTTTATAAAATTTAGTGAAAAGGATGAAACTGATGTTTTTGAAAGTAAAAAGAAATAACCCCGGCGTTAAGGTAAACCCCGGCATGGTGGGCCTGTTTTTCGAGGATATCAACTACGCGGCCGACGGCGGGCTTTACGCCGAAATGCTCGAAAACCGCTCGTTTGAGTATCTTTCCACCAAGGTCGAAAAATTCAAGTCGCCCCTGACGGCCTGGGCCGCGGTGGGCGGCTGCGAGATGACGCACCGGACATACGACCCCATGAACGCCGTCAACCCCGGCTACGCCCACATCGTCGCCGGTGCCGGCGGCGGCATTGCCAACCGTGCCTACGAGGGCTGTTATCTGGAAAAGGGCGAGGAGTACCGCTTTTCCTTCTATTCCCGAGGGAAATGCGAGGGTAAAATAATTTTCAGCCTTGTGAGCGGGTACGTGACGGTCGCATCGGCGGAGTTTGAGGGCGCTGCCGAAAAATGGGAAAAGCGGGAGGCCGTACTGACGGCGGACAAAACGGTTTATGACGCCGAGCCCCGCATCACTCTTGAGCGCGGTGGCGAGCTGGACATAGATATGTGCTCGCTGTTCCCGAAAAAGACCTTTAAAAACCGTGAAAACGGCCTGCGGCCCGATATGGCGCGGGCCCTCGCGGACATAAAGCCCGGCTTTCTCCGTTTCCCCGGCGGCTGCATAGTTGAGGGCAACGGCATTGACAACCGCTACCGCTGGAAGGATACCGTCGGCCCCGTCGAGACCCGCAGGACCAATTGGAACCGCTGGCAGGAGGGCGGCGTGGGCGTTACGGCCCCGGACTACTATCAAAGCCTCGGCTTGGGCTTTTATGAGTACTTTCTCCTCTGTGAGGACCTTGGGTGCGAGCCCCTGCCTGTGCTTAACTGCGGCATGGGCTGTCAGTACCAGTGCGACGAGACCATCCCCCTTGAGGAGCTTGACGGGTATATACGGGACGCTTTGGACCTTATCGAATTTGCCAACGGCGGCCCCGAGACTCCTTGGGGGGCAAAGCGCGCGGAGCTGGGTCACCCCTCGCCCTTCGGCCTGAAATATCTGGCCATAGGCAACGAGCAGTGGGAGGAAAAGTATTTCGAGCGATATGAGGCGTTCCAGAGGGTCATAGCCGCCCGCCACCCTGAGATTTTGCTGATATCCTCCTCGGGTCCCGCCTGTGCGGGCAAGGAGTTTGAAAAGGCGTGGAACTGGCTGGCCGACAAGGATAAGAGCTTCGCCTTTGCCGTTGATGAGCACTATTACGTGCCCTCGCGCTGGCTGTTCGCCAACACTCACCGCTACGACGACTACGACCGTTCCGGCCCAAAGGTTTTCGCCGGCGAGTACGCCTGCCATCTGGGGCCCGCCCAGCCCCGGCCCAACAATCTTGAGGCGGCGCTGGCGGAGGCGGCAATGATGATCGGCTTCGAGCGCAACGCCGACGTGGTTCATCTGGCGGCCTACGCACCTCTGTTCGCGAGAGAGGGCTTCACTCAGTGGACGCCGGATTTGATATTTTTCAACAATCATGAAATAATGCTCACCCCCTCCTATTATGTGCAGAAGATGTTCGGCAACAATCTTCCCGACCACACGGTGGAGTTCTCCTGCACCCATGAGGAAAACGTCTATGTCACCGCCGGAGTAAAGGACGGCGAGGTCATAGTCAAGCTGGTGAACAACTCCCCCAGGTCGCATATGTTAAACCTCGGCTGTCAGGGCGGGACGGCGGAATATCTCACCGCCGAGGGCCCGCATCCCAGGGCTGTCCTCGAGGCGAAAAACACCATGGAGGAAAAATATAACGTGGTCCCCGTGAAGGAGAGCTTTGACGGAGGGGAGTACACTCTCCGGCCCTTCTCGTTTACGGTCATAAGATTTAAATAAAGGAAGATGATTTTCATGGCAAAAAATTTGAAAAATAAATCTCGGGTAAATCCGCGCACCTTGGTGCTTTTCGCCATGTTTGTGGCGATAATTGCCATTTTGGCCTTTGTGCCCATGCTTGGCATGATACCTATAGGCGTTATCAACGCCACCACAATACATATTCCCGTTATTGTGGGGGCGATAATCCTCGGCCCGAAGTTTGGCGCGGCTTTGGGCGGAGTTTTTGGCATGGTGAGCTTTTTAAAGGCCACGATGAATCCAAATGTTTCGTCCTTTGCCTTTTCGCCCCTCGTTCCGGTGCCCGGTCTGGGCAGGGGAAGCCTTTGGGCGCTGGTGATAGCGTTTGTGCCTCGGATATTGGTGGGCGTAGTGGCCTATTACGTTTACGTCCTTGTTAAGAAAATTTCCAAAAACGAGGTGGTGTCAATGGGCGCGGGCGCCTTTATGGGTTCGGTCACCAATACCGTTCTGGTAATGGGACTTATCGGCCTCATATTCAGCGACGCCTATGCCGAAGCCGCGGGAAAGGCTTTTAGCATAATTCTCCGGAGCACGGTTCTTATTAACGGTATTCCCGAGGCTCTTGTCGCGACCGTAATTTCAGTGGCGGTCTGCAAGGCTCTCAGGGCATATCTGAAAAAGAGGGACGCCAATGCGTGAAATAAGCATAACGGAAATTGAGAATATAAAAATCGGCTCCGCCGAAAACTCCGGCGCGGCTACCGGCTGCACGGTCATCATCTGCGAAAAAGGGGCCCCCGCCGGAGTTGACGTCCGTGGCGGCGGCCCCGCCAGCCGTGAGACGGAGCTGCTCAGCCATCAGGCCACCTGCTCGGCAATACACGCCGTGCTGCTCAGCGGCGGCAGTGCTTTCGGCCTTGACGCCGCCGGCGGAGTTATGGAATACCTTGAAAATAAGGGCGTCGGCCTCCCCGTGGGGGCCACCGTCGTGCCGCTGGTCTGCCAGTCCTGCATATTCGATTTGGGTATAGGCGACAGCGGGATCCGTCCGGACAAGGAGATGGCGAAGCGGGCCTGCGAAAACGCCGAACTGAACGCCCCGCGTCAGGGCAATTACGGGGCCGGGGCCGGGGCCACCGTGGGCAAGCTCATGGGCCCGGCCTACGCCATGAAGTCCGGCCTCGGCATCTACGCACTTCAACTCGGCGGGCTCAAGGTCGGGGCGGTCGTCGCCGTCAACGCCATGGGCGACGTGCTGGCCGAGGACGGTCATATAATCGCCGGACTGCTGAATGACGGTAAAAACGGCTTCCGCGACAGTGAAAAGACGCTTTACGAGCTGGCGGAGGCTCCCGGCGGCAACACCACCATCGGCGCCATAGTCACCAACGGCAAATTCACAAAGGCGCAGATGACCAAAATAGCGCAAATGGCTCAGGACGGATACTCGAGAGCCATAAGGCCGGTGCACACCACCATGGACGGAGACACGGTCTACGCCATGAGCGTGGGGGACGTGGAGAGCAATGTTGACCTGTGCGGCACGCTGGCGGCCCGGGTTATGGCCGGGGCCATAAGGAACGCCGTTTTGTCGGCGGAGGCGGCCCACGGTCTGCCCTGCGCCGGAGATATAAACAGATAATAGACAGTAGATAACGGATAGCGGAGGGATAGAAATGGGCGACATTTTTTCGAGAATACTGACATATATTTTCGTAATAATAATCTACCTTTTTATCTACGCCATAATCAGAATGATATTTCTTGACATACGAGCCATGAACCGCAAAAAGAGCGGCGGCCTTGCCGAGGCTTACCTCAAGCTCATAAATCTGCGGCGTGACTTGGACTTTGTCATGGACGAGAGCTACGAGCTTGACGAGGACGAGGTCATAGGCAGGGGCAACAAGTGCACCATCCGTCTGCCGGACAGGTATCTCAGCGTAAAGCACTGCCGGATATACAAGTCTGACGGCAGCTATTACATTGAGGATTTGGGCAGCACGAACGGCACCTTCCTCAATGGCGACGAGCTGACGGACGAGGCCGTGGAGCTGATGGACGGGGACAAGATATCCATCGGCCGGCTCAACTTCATCTTCGTCATGCCGAAATCGGAGGGTTGACCATGTACAGTGAAACCTCCAGCGTCAAGCCTCTGTTCTATATAATCCTGCTCAACCTTGTGGGCGCGGTTCTCATTTCAATCCAGTACGGCGGGGCCAATCTCGAGGCCGTCGTGCTCACCGGGGCGATATGCCTTGTCAGCATTGTCAGCTATACCGTCGTTTCGGCGGCGGAACTGGGAGACGCCTATCTTTTCCTCATCATTTCCGTGCTGGGCAGCGTGGGCGGCATAATGCAGATGAGGATAAAGCCCGAGTACGGCGTCCGCCAGCTAAAGTGGTTCCTTGTGGGTACGGCCTGCTATTTCGGGGCCATGCTGCTTTACCGCCTGATGAACAGGTGGCTCCACAGGCTTGTTCCCCTGTATTTTATCCTCAGCGTGGCGCTGTACGTTGCCACCCGGCTTTTTGGCAAAACCTCTCACGGCTCGAAAAACTGGATAATTATCGGCGGGCTTTCCATACAGCCCAGCGAGCTGATAAGGATATTTTTCGTGCTTTCTCTGGCGGCCATATTCACCGGGGCCATACCTGCAAAGTACAGGGAAAAATTCGGCATACGGCCCAAGTATCTGCGGCTCCTGGCCGCCACCTTCATAACTCTGGTGAACGTGGGCTTCCTGCTGCTTCAGCGGGAGTGGGGAATATCTCTGCTGTTTTTTGCCACCTACTTTTTCTTCATTTACGTTTACGGGGCGAGCCGGCTCTATCTGCTGCTCAACGCCATCGGCGCGGCGGCGGTGGGAGTTATGGGGGTCACCTATGTCAGTCATATAAAGGTCAGGATTGACACCTGGCTGCACCCCTTTGCCGACGCTTCGGGCAAGGGATATCAGATAACCCAGTCCCTTTTCGCCATTGGCGAGGGCGGCATGGCCGGACGCGGCATAGGCGCCGGCAGCGTCTATTTTATACCCGAGGTACACTCCGACTTCATCTTCTCGGCCATCTGCGAGGAGATGGGGGTGGTTGGCGGCCTCGCCATACTCATGCTTTACTTTGTGCTGGTCTACAGGGGCTTCAAGATAGCCCTGTCCTGCACCAACGCCTACAACAAGGCCGTTGCCTTCGGCATCAGCTTCATACTGGGTCTCCAGACCTTTATCATCATCGGCGGGGTAACGAAGATGATACCCCTTACGGGCATAACGCTGCCTTTCGTAAGCTATGGCGGCAGCAGTATGCTCACCACCTTTGCCGCCTGCGGCATACTTCAGGCCATCAGCGGCAAAAAGGAGGAAATTACCGATGAAATACAATAAAAAGATAATTTCCGTCCTTGTTGTAATGTGCTGTCTGTTTCTGAGCGTATTTGTGTACCTTACGTATTTTTCACTGTTCAAGGCCGACGAGCTGAACAGCTCTAATTACGCCAACTACAACCGCCGCCTTTGGGAGCGGGAGGACAGCGTGCTGCGGGGCTCCGTTTACGACCGCACCGGCACCGTGGTACTGGCGGAGAGCAGGTTCGGCGACGATGGCGTCCAGAAGAGGTATTACCCCTACGGCGCGCTTTACGCCCATGCCGTGGGTTATAATGCCCGAAGCTACGGCAAGACAAATCTTGAGCTGACCTATAACGACTACCTGCTGCGGACCGAGGGCTGGGACGAGATACTTAAATACGGCATGGACGATTCGAAAATGAGCCGGGGCTGCGACCTTATTACCACCCTTGACCACGGCCTTATGCAGGTGGCCCAGGAGCAGATGAAGGGGCGCAGCGGCGCCGTGGTAGCCCTCGACCCCAGAACCGGCGAGGTGCTGTGTCTGTTCTCGAACCCGTCCTTTGACCCCAACGAGGATAAGCTGGCGGAAAGCTGGGCGGACCTGGCCGAGGACGAAAACAGTCCCTTCCTGCCGCGGGCCACAATGGGCCTTTATCCGCCGGGCTCCACCTTCAAGCTGGCGGTGGCGGCGGCGGCGCTGGACAGCGGCCTTGACGACTACTCCGTTGACGACGGGGGCACCGTCAGCATCGACGGCCGCGATTTCAGCAACGCCGGAAAAAAGGAGTACGGGGAGATTGACCTTAAGAGCGGATTTAAGTATTCCAGCAACGTGATGTTTGCTCAGCTGGGAGTGAAGCTCGGCGAAGAAAAGCTCAAGGACGCGGCCGAAAGCTTTATGGTGACCGAAAAAATACCCTTTGATATAGAGACCTCGTCCAAGGGCTGGGACTACGACTCCATGGGCAAGACCGATTTGGCCTCCGTGGGCATAGGCCAGGGCAGGCTCCTGACAACGCCGCTGAATATGGCGCTGGCGGCCGCCGCCGTCGCCAACGGCGGCGTAATGATGAAGCCCTATCTGGTCCGGAGCGCGGTCTCGGCCAACAGCGTCGAGGTATACCGTGCCGTTCCCAAGGCCCTCAAGACGGCGATATCCTCCGGAACCGCCGACGAGATAGCCGAATATATGCTGGCCTGTGTTGAAAGCGGAACGGGCACCAATGCCCGCATACGGGGCGTGGAGGTCTGCGGTAAGACCGGCACCGCCCAAAACGAGCGCGAGGGTAAGGACCACGCCTGGTTCATCGGCTTCGCGCCGAAGGACGACCCCCAGATAGCCGTGGCCGTTATACAGGAGTACAGCGGCGGCTCCGGCGGCAGCGCCTGCGCTCCGGTCGCCAGGGAGATAATGGAGGCGTGGCTGGAATAGAGTGCGGCATTGGGGCCGTAAAAAAATGGCGCAGACCGTTCAAGGGCTGAATGAATTAATTTAAGGCAAATTTATGCTTTGATAAATCTGCCCAATAAAACAAAAACTATGAATTAATGTGGAAAAACCGCCTTTTTTTGAGAAAAAGACGGTTTTTCTTTTTATTTATGCCCTTGAACTACGAACGAAAATCACCACTCGGCGTACCTGTGTACGCCGTCGGGAGGGCTTGCTCGGCGGCATGGGCCGCCTGCGCGAGCTGATTTTCGTCCGTTCTGCACGATTTTTTCGGCCGGCCCCGTGCCCCTTAAATTACAAAGCGATTTTTTCCCTGCCCCCATTTTTTGTGTCATAACTTGTCCGCCATGTGAATATATAGGTATGGAAGGGAGTTTTTACATATGCTTAAGGAGTTTATCGACTGCGGTACGGCCCTTGTGGCCGTGCTGGAGGGAGAGATAGATCAACGCACCGCCGCCTGCGTCCGCAGCAAAATCGACGTGGAGTTCGAGCTGAGCGGAAAGCGGGACCTGGTGCTGGATTTGACCGACGTGAGCTTTATGGATTCGGCGGGGATAGGACTTATAATAGGCCGCTGGAAAAACGTCAATTCCATAGGCGGCAAAACGGCGGTGGCGGGCTGCGGACAAAAGCTGAAAAAAATTATCGAGCTCGGCGGCGTGGGCAGACTGATGGGGCTGTATCCCGACTACAGGAGCGCGGTGAAGGAGTTTATGAAATGAACAGTATCAACAACTACATGAAAACGGAATTTTTGTCCATGGACATAAATGAAAGTCTCGCCCGGGGAGTGGCGGCCTTTTTTATCCTGCCGCTGGACCCGAGCATCGAGGACGTGGCCGACGTCAAGACCGCCGTAAGCGAGGCGGTTACCAACGCCGTGATACACGGTTATCGCGGCTGCGGGGGCAGGATAGTCATGGAGCTGACCCTTGAGGGACGGGAGCTTACGGTCTCCGTTCGGGACGAGGGCGTTGGCATCGAGGACGTGGAAAAGGCCCGGACGCCAATGTTCACCACTCAGCCCGAGGCCGAGCGCAGCGGCATGGGCTTCACCATAATGGAAAGCTTTATGGACGAGCTGAAAGTGGAGAGCAGCCCGGGCAGGGGCACGACCGTAACAATGAAAAAACGGCTTTAGGTGGTTTACATAATGCGGGACGAAATGAGGGAGCTCATACTGCTGGCCCAGTCCGGCGACCGTGAGGCCATGGGCAGGATAGTCGCGGAAAACCGCGGCCTCATCAACGCGGCGGTTAGCCGCTTCAGGGACAGGGGAGAAAGCGACGACCTGTTCCAGCTGGGGGCCATAGGGCTGATGAAGGCCGTAAGGCGGTTTGACATGAGCTATGGGGTCGAGTTTTCGACCTATGCTGTACCTATGATAGTTGGAGAGATAAAACGGTTCCTGCGGGACGACGGCATAATCAAGGTCAGCCGCGGCTATAAGGAGCTGGCCCGGCGGGCGTACAGGCTGATGGAAAAAAGCGGCGGGGTCAATATCGGCGAGCTGGCGGAGCGGCTCGGCGTCAGCGCCGAGGAGCTGACCGAGGCCATGGAAGCCGTCCGCCGTCCGGACTCCATCGACCGCAGTATTTCCGACGGGGAGGGGCGGCCGGTCTCTCTTATGGATACCATAGCCTGCGAGGACAGGGAGGAGGACATACTCACCGGCATCTGCCTCCGTCAGGCCATAATGGACCTGGGCCCAAGGGAGAGGGTCATCATTGTCATGCGCTATTTCGGCGGAAGGACACAAAGCGAGGTGGCCGCGGCGCTGGGCCTCAGTCAGGTCCAGATATCAAGATTGGAAAAAAAGATACTCGCCGGTATGCGCGAAAAAATCAGCTGAGCACGTCCGGCTGATTTTTCTTTGTCTGCCAAAAAATAAAAGTTAAACATTTTGTTAAAAGATTTGACAAAATGCTCTTTTTGTATTACAATATAAAATATAGGATTTTTGGCAGGTGAAACGACTGTGAAATTTTTAAAAAGCTTTTTAATCGTAAATATTTTCGCGATGCTCGTGTGCGCGGCGGCGATGGCCGAGGGCTACATATTTAAATACAGCGAGGACGTGTACGCCCGAGGGGATGTTATGCCCATGAGCGTCGAAAGCGGACAGAGACAGCTGTATGACGAGTTCTATTACTCCGAGGATGAGGACGAGCTCAAAAGGCTGCTTGAGGCCGGAATAATAGATTATTACGGCCCTGACTGCGACGTTTGGCTCATGGACTACACAAACGACCCCGATAGTGACCTGCAGGTCGCCTATGAGCTGAATGTTGCCAATGCCGTCAGCGTGGTGAACAACGGCAAATACGACGGCCGGGGGGTAACCGTCGGCATTATCGACACGGGCCTCAAGCCAGGGCTTGCGGACATAGATTATACCCATGTCAAGGCGCAGAGAGACATTACGCCGGGGGCGAAAAATCCCGACGACGCCACGGACATTATCGGCCACGGGACGGCCGTTACGGGAATAGTGGCCGCCGTTACGAATAACGGCGTGGCCGTGTCGAGCCTTGCGCCGGGTGTGGATCTGGTCGTAATCAAGGTGTTCCCGGACAGGGCGGTGAGCGACCCGGAATACGGCGCCACCAGCGTCAGCAATCTGCTGCTGGGACTTCAGTACGCCGAGGAGCAGGGCTGCGACGTGATAAATATGAGCGTGGGCACGCTTGAAAGCTCCTCCAACAAAAATACCTTAAATTCCATGAACATAGTCATAGACCGCCTCTCCGCCAAAGGAACCATCGTGGTGGCGTCGGCGGGCAACCATGACAAAAGTCATCCGCAAAACCATAAACAGGACAGCCCAATGATGTATCCGGCGGCTTTCGACAATGTGATAAGCGTGTCGTCGGTTGGGCTGGACGGCAGCTACGCCAGCTATACATACCATAATTCTCAGGTCGATATAGCGGCCCCCGGCGGCGGGGGCGGGACCAACGATGGGGTCACCGTGCTGGATTTCAACAGCGTTACCGGCACAAAGTCTCAGCAGGGTACGTCCTTTGCGTCGCCCCTTGTCGCGGCGGCCGCCGCGCTGACCAAGCAGGTGGCGAGAGAACAGGGCGGCGACGTTGATATTGCCGAGTTTAAGAGCCTTTTGGCCGAGACAGCTGTCGATGTGGGCGAACCGGGCCGGGACAAATATTACGGATACGGCGTGTTAAACGTGGGCGGCCTCATGGACAGGATGCTGGGCAACGAGCTTGTCGTGCAGACCGAATTGAAGCTGGAGGGCAATTTTCTGGTCTGCGAGGTCACCAACAACGGCTTCGACATAGTGGAAGTAATGGATATCTGGTATCTTGACGACGGGAACCAGGGCGGCATGGATATACGCGACCCGGGCATACTGCCGAGGGGGACGGCCATTTTGACCATGCAGTTAAATCCGTTTTATAAAACCGTGCATATGCTGTGGGATCCGGAAACTCTTGAACCTCTGTGCAAAAAACAGATCTACGAGCCATTAGAACAGTCCGAAAGGGAGATATAGATGAAAAAATGCTTTATTGTAGCCGCCGCGATGCTTGTGCTGCTCTGCGGCTGCGGCAAAAAGGGGACGGAAAATTCCTCCGCCGGCGGGGACGGTAATAATGTTGTCAGCGAGACTGCCGATGGCGGCGCCTCCGAGGGCGACACGGGCTTTGTCACCGTTACCGACGAGGCGGTGATAGCGGAGGGCCGCCAGGTTGTGTCCTCCATGCTGGATGGCTTTAAGGCCCTCGACTACGAGGGCGCCCTCGTCTGGGTTCGGGAGAGCGACCGGGAGATGTTTATGAACAGCGCCCACAGCAGCGAGTCCTCTGAAACGCTGCTGTCGGTCCTGCTGCCGAGGATATCCTATGAGTTCGGAGACAGCTATGTGGACGATGAGGGCGTGAACTATGTGAACGTGGATATAACCACCCTGTCCATGCAGGATATTTATGGGCAGGTGTTCATAAGAATGAACGACGCCATGATGAACGGCGAGCTTGTCCCCGGCGACCAGACCACGGAATTCAACAACGCGGCGATAGTCGATGTGGCCGAAAACGGAGATGTTAGCGAGGTCACCACAGGGACCGCCGTACGGCTGGAGAAGGACGGCGACGGCAATCTTCGGGCGGTGCTGGATCAGAGCCTACTGAACGCGATGCTGGGGGATTACTACGGCGCCGCGCAGCAGATGGAGGAAACCATCGGCGGCAGCGTGGACGAATACAATGAGGCCAAGGAGGCCGGCGCTTTTGGCGAATAAAATTTTAGGAGATGAGCGTGTGAGCGGAACGAAAATTCTCGTGGCCGACGACGAGGCCAGGATGAGGAGGCTTATAAGGGATTTCCTTGAAGCGGCGGGATACAGCGTCGTCGAGGCGGAAAACGGCCGTCGGGCGGTGGAGCTTTTCTGCGCCGAGCCCTCGGAGATAAGGCTTCTGGTGCTGGACGTCATGATGCCGGAAATGAACGGCTGGGAGGTCTGCCGCGAGGTGCGGCGGCTGTCTGACGTACCCATAATCATGCTGACCGCTCTTTCCTCCGAAAGCGATGAGATAGAGGGCTTTGAGGCCGGCGCCGACGACTATGTGTCCAAGCCCTTTTCGCCAAAGGTCTTTGTGGCGAGGGTGGAGGCCATGCTGCGCAGGTCCGCCGCGGACGAGGTCAGCGAGCTCGCCGTCGGCGGCCTTCGTATAGATAAGAAGGCCCACGCCGTATATGTGAACGGCGAGGAAATATATCTCAGCCTCAAGGAGTACGACCTGCTCCTGTATCTCATTGAAAACCGCGGCATGACCCTTGACCGTGAGCGCATACTGAACAATGTGTGGAACTACGACTACTTCGGCGACGCGCGGACCATAGACACCCATATAACCAAGCTGAGGAAAAAGCTGGGCCCCTGCGGGGATATGCTCCAGACTGTGAGGGGAGTGGGATATAAGTTTGAAAAGTAAATTCCGCATATCGCTGCGCGCGAAGTTTATTTTGATTTTCGCGGCGATTTTGCTGGTGACCATCGCCGGCATCGCCGTCGCTAACCGCATATTGCTGTCAAAGCTGTACGAGCGCGACAAGCGCAAGGCCCTGACGGACGCGTACGAGACCGTCAACTCCCTTTCCTCCGTCCAAGACGAGCTGGAATTGGATAAAATTTCCTCCGTTGAAGGAATAAACATATACATATGCGACGGGAATGGGGAGGAGGTCTTTGCCTCCGTTCGTAATTCTCAGTATATTTTGCCCATGTTCCTGGAGGGACACGAGCCCTTCGACCACAGGGACAGAGGCCCGCAGGAGGAGGAAATCGGCGAGGGCGGCCCGCGCCGGCCAGAGCCTCCCTCCGACGCTGAGGGCGCGGGCGAGGCTCCGCCGCCCGAGGATGGGCGCCATGGCTGGGATAGAAAGATATCCTTGGCGGAAACGGCGGAAGAGATGCTCGGCGGCGAAAAATACGTCATTCGTTACCAAAGCAACGAGCGGCTGGGCGACGCTTTTATGGGACTGCTCGCCCGTCTGGACAACGGAAATTATCTGTTTTTGCAGACTACCATGGCCCCCGTGGGAGAGGCCGCCGACACCGCCAACGAGCTTTTGCTGCTCATCGGCGCGGTGGCTTTGCTGGTGGGCGTGATAATTGTTTTTGTGGCCGCCAGCGCCGCCACGCGGCCTATACGCCAGCTCACCGAAATTGCGGGAGATATGTCCTCCCTTAACTTTTCGCGCAGATACGAGGGTAAATCTAAAGACGAGGTCGGCGACCTTGGGCGCAGCATCAACATAATGAGCCAAAAGCTTGAGGAAAACATAAACCAGCTGCGTGAGTCCAACGCCAAACTGGAAAAGGATATCGAGCTGAAGGACTCCATCGACCGTATGCGAAAGGAGTTTATCGCCAACGCCTCTCACGAGCTTAAGACCCCCATCGCCCTCATCGGCGGCTATGCCGAGGGGCTTAAGGAAAATATCGCCGCCGGCCCCGAGGATCGGGAGTTTTACTGCGATGTTATCATGGACGAGGCGGCCAAGATGGACAAGGTCATAAAACAGATACTTACCATGGCCGAGCTGGAAAACGCCGGCGAAAGACTGGAAAAAACCTCCGTCAACTTTACCGGCCTGGCGGAAAGCGCCGCCCACAGCTTCGATATTCTGGCCCGTAAAAAGGGGGCGGCCATCGAGACCGACTGTCAGGAGGGAATAGAGGTGACCGCCGACCCGGTGGCGCTGGAGCAGGCGGTGAACAACTACATAACCAATGCCATAAATCACGTTGACGAAAATGGAACTATACGTGTCACCCTCCGCCGCGAGGGTGAAAAGGCCCGCTTCGGCGTGTACAACAGCGGGGCGCGGATACCCGACGGCGGCGCCGACCTCATCTGGGAAAGCTTCGGCAAGCTGGACAAGGCCCGCACCCGCGCCTACGGCGGCAGCGGTCTCGGGCTGGCTATCGTAAAGAAATGCGTGGAGCTCCACGGCGGAGAAGTGGGCTTTGAAAACCGTGACGGCGGCGTGGAATTTTACTTTACTGTCTGAGAGGTGCCGTCTTGAATACCGAGATAATAAAAATTGACCCAAATAATATTGATGTTTCGCTTATAGACCGGGCGGCGGAGACTATCCGCCGCGGCGGTCTTGTTGTGTTTCCGACGGAAACGGTTTACGGCCTTGGGGCCAATACCTTTGACCCCAAGGCCGTGGCGAAAGTCTACGGGGCCAAAAACCGCCCCGCCGACAACCCGCTGATTTCGCACATCTGCTCGCTTGACCAGGTGGAGGAGCTGGCCCGAGACGTGCCGGACATGGCGTGGAAACTGGCCGAAAGATTTTGGGGCGGGCCGCTGACGATGATTTTAAAGCGCCGCGAGACCGTGCCGGACATAGTTTCGGCGGGGCTGGACACCGTAAGCATCCGCTTCCCCAGCCACAGCGTGGCCTATGAGCTCATCGGGAGGAGCGGTGTCCCGATAGCCGCCCCCAGCGCCAATCTCAGCGGCAGCCCCAGTCCCACCGCCGCCCGCCACGCCATAGACGATATGAACGGACGGGTGGATGTGATAATCGACGGGGGAGACAGTCTTATCGGCGTTGAGTCCACCGTGGTGGATATGACCTGCGGCGTCCCCACCGTACTCCGCCCCGGCGCCGTCACCGCCGAGGACATAGCCTCGGTGACGGGACGGTGTGTTTACGGCGGAGACTACGCCAACGCTCCCAAGTGCCCCGGCATGAAGTATACACACTACAGCCCCAGGGCCGAGGTTTGGGCGGTAACGGACATGAGCAAGGCGCCGAAGGACGAAAATTCGGTAATCATCACCTACGGCGGGGGCGGCTTTGACCGGCCGGCATACAATGCCGGCGATACGGTGAAGGACTATGCCGCCAAGCTTTTTTACTTCCTGCGCAGGGCGGACGAGGACGGGTTCGGGACGGTTTACGCCCGTCTGCCCGAGGAAAAGGGCATCGGCATCGCCGTGCGCAACAGACTGCTCAAGGCCGCCGGGGGTAAGATATTATGATGCGTCGGGCGGAAAAACGGGATTTGGCCGAGGTTTTGGCGATAGAACGCGCCTCCTTTGACGACCCGTGGAGCGGCGAGGCTTTCCTCGCTTTCATGGAAAATCCGGCGGTGCGCTTCACCGTCGCCGACGAGGGCGGGGTGCTGGGGTACGTAATTTATTCCCTCATCTGCGGCGAGGCGGAGGTGTACAACATTGCCGTGGCTCCCTCGGCCAGAAGGCGCGGCCTTGGACGGCTGCTGCTGGACGAGGCTCTCAGAGAGGCCGAGGCGGCCTTTCTTGACGTAAGGGCCGGAAATTTCCCCGCCGCTATGCTGTATAAAAGCCGAGGATTTAAAGAAATAGGTCTGAGGAAAAAATATTATGACAATGGCGAAGACGCGATAGAAATGGAATGGAGGAAATAAAATGGCGCTTATTTTAGGTATAGAGACCTCCTGCGACGAGACCGCCGCCTCCGTGACCCGTGACGGACGTGAGGTGCTGTCCAACGTAATATACACACAGATAGCCCTCCACGAGGTATACGGCGGCGTTGTGCCGGAGATAGCCTCGCGCAAGCATATCGACAAGATAATATATGTCATTGATTCCGCCATAAAAGAGGCGGGGATAGACAAAACCGACCTTGACGCCGTGGCCGTCACCTACAACCCCGGTCTTGTGGGGGCTCTTCTGGTGGGGGTCAGCGTGGCCAAGGCTTTTGCCTATGGGATAAACAGGCCCCTTGTCCCCGTGAACCACATTCAGGGCCACATCGCGGCCAACTATATCGCCCATCCGGAGCTTGAGCCGCCCTTCGTGTGTTTGGTGGCCTCCGGCGGACACAGCCATATTCTCCATGTGAAGGACTACCACGAGTTTGAGATACTCGGGGCCACCACCGACGACGCCGCGGGCGAGGCTTTCGACAAGGTTGCCCGCGTGCTGGGGCTGGGATATCCCGGCGGCCCGAAGGTCAACGCCCTTGCGAAGGACGGCGACCCGTGCGCCATCGCCTTCCCGAGGCCGCGCCACGGCTTTGATTTTAGCTTCAGCGGCCTCAAGACCGCGGTCATAAATTACGTTCACAACGCCGAACAAAAGGGCGGGGAGATAAATCGGGCCGACGTGGCCGCATCCTTTCAGCAGGCGGTGGTGGACGTACTGGTGGAAAACACCGTCGGCGCGGCGCAAAAGGCCGGCTGCAAAACCGTGTGTCTGGCCGGCGGCGTCGCCGCCAACACCGCCCTTCGCTCCGCTTTGGAGGCGGCGGCGAGGGAAAACGGCATGGCGATGTACTGCCCGCCCATCGAGCTTTGCACCGATAACGGCGCGATGATATCCTGCGCCGGATATCTCAACTTCGCCGCCGGAATGAGGGCGGACCTGACACTGAACGCCGAGCCGCAGCTGCGGCTTGAATAAATAGATAAAGGAAATGATATTATGACGACTAACGAAAAGCTCGCCCTTCTGCGGCGGGAAATGGAAAAGAACGGCCTTTCGGCCTATATCGTGCCCACGGCGGACCCGCACCTCAGCGAGTACGTGCCGGAGCATTACCGGTTTCGCCACTGGCTGTCCGGCTTCAGCGGCAGTGCCGGGACGGTTGTGGTCACCTCCGAAAAAAGCGGCCTCTGGACCGACGGACGTTATTATATTCAGGCCGAAAAACAGCTCTCCGGCAGTGAGATAGTCCTTTTCAAGGCCATGGAGCCGGGGGTCAAAAGCTATATCGACTTCCTTCGGGACGAGCTGCCCGAGGGGGCGAAAATCGGCGTGAGCGGGAGGCTCGTGTCCCAACGGGCCGTGGCCGATATGAAAAAGAGATTTGAGGAAAAGAAGCTCGTCCTTGACACCGGCCGCGACCTGTCGTATATCTGGGAGGACCGCCCCCCTGTCCCCGACGGAAAAATAATCATCCACGAGGAAAAATGGTGCGGCGAGAGCGCCTCCTCCAAAATCGCCCGCGTCAGGGAGAAAATGGCCGAGCGTAAGCTCACTCACTACGCCGCCGCAAAGCTGGACTGCATAATGTGGCTTTGCAATATCCGTGGCTCCGACATCAACTGCTGCCCCTTTGCGCTCAGCTATCTGCTGGTGGGCCGGGACAGCGTGAAGCTCTATATTGACCCCGCCAAGGTTGGGGCGGCGGAAGAGGCCGTCCTTCGTGAGCAGGGTGTCACTCTCGCCCCATATGAGGCGGTTTACGGGGACATCGCCGCGCTGGACGAGGACTCCGTCCTTGGCCTTGACTTCGGCATAACCAACAGCGCCCTGGCCTCCGCCGCCCAAAAGTGCAGTCTCAAGAACATCAGAGACATAATCACCCCCTTCAAGGCGGTGAAAAATAAAACGGAAAATAAAAACCTTGTCGAGACCTACGAAAATGACGCCGTGGCCCTCGTCAAAGGCTTCTACTACATATATGACAGCCTCCGCCGCGGCCTCGCCATAACCGAGCTTGACGTCTGCGACAAGCTCCTCGAGCTTCGCGCCGCCCAGCCCTTCAACATGGGCCCCAGCTTTGACACCATAGCCGCGTATAAGGCCAACGCCGCCATGATGCACTACAGCCCCACGCCCGAGGGCCGCGCCGTGCTTGCCTCCGAGGGTATGCTGCTCATAGATTCCGGCGGGCACTACCTCGGCGGCAGCACCGACATCACCCGCACCCTTGTGCTCGGCCCCATATCCGAGGAGGAGCGCCGCGGCTTCACCCTCGTGCTTAAGGCCAATATCGCCCTTATTTCCGCGCGGTTCCTCAAAGGGACAGCCGGCGCAAATCTGGACATTCTCGCCCGTGAGCCGTTATGGAAAGAGGGCATCGACTATAAGTGCGGCACCGGCCACGGCGTGGGCTTTTATCTGAACGTCCATGAGGGCCCCCAGAATTTCAGCCAAAACCTCAACTCCGTGCCCCTCGAGCCGGGCATGAACGTCACCGTCGAGCCGGGAGTTTACATTGAGGGAAAATACGGCATCCGCACCGAAAACGACGTGGTCGTTGTGCCGTGGAAAACCACCGAGCACGGCGAGTTTTACGGCTTTGGCCTGCTGTCCTTCGTGCCCATAGACGTCAACGGCATCGACCCGTCTCTCATGACCGACGAAGAAATAGAGTGGATAAACCGTTACCACGAGGAATGTCGCAAGCGCCTTATGCCTAGGCTCACGCCGGAGGAACGTGAGTGGCTGGCCCGCTACACACGGGAGGTAAGCCGCGGTGATAAGTGAGGATTTTGAAAAGCGGCTCCGCTTCCTGATCGAGGCGGATAAGATGAAAAACGTCCTGCGTCAGACCCTTATCGCCGACGGCTCCCGACGGGAGACCGACGCCGAGCACTCCTGGCACTTCGCGCTCATGGCCATGACCCTTATCGACCACGCGCGGGAAAAGGATAAGATAGACCTCGACCGCGTCATAAAAATGGCGCTTGTCCATGATTTGGTGGAGGTTTACGCCGGCGACACCTTTTGTTATGACGAAAAGGCCAATCTCAACAAGGCCGACAGGGAAAAGGCCGCCGCCGACAGGCTTTTCGGCCTTTTGCCCGAGGAGCAGGGGAAGGAGTACCGCTCGCTGTGGGAGGAGTTTGACGCGAAGGCCACCCCCGACGCGGCCTATGCCGCCGCCATCGACCGGCTTCAACCCCTTATCAACAACCACCTCACCGACGCCCACACCTGGAAAAAGGGCCGCGTCCGCGCCGAGCAGGTGCGCGAGCGCATGGAGCCGGTGAAGGAGGCAATGGACGGCGAGGCCGCGGCTCTGGCGGACTGGATAATCCGTCAGGGCATACAAAAAGGCCACCTGATTTGACGTCTCCCCAAAAATAAAGCGCATTATTAATATATTAATATAGGTAAAAACACGATAAAAATAACCGGGTACGAAATGTATCCGGTTATTTTTTCCTATTAAAATCCAAATTTTTGCCCCAAAACTAAAACTTTCAGGGCAAAGCTCACCGCCGACGAAGCGTGGAATGAGCGTCGAACCGTCCGAAATTCCGGACAGGCACACCAATCCCATTCTCTTATGATTATTTATTATACCAATGTGGTGTGAATTTGTCAAGCGTTTTTTTGTAAATTCCTAAAAAAATTATTCGATCTTGAAGGAGCCGACCCCCGAAGCCAAGCGCGGGGCCTGGCCCCTTTGTTATCACTGCTCGTGATCGGCGAAAATTCGCCGTCATAATAATAGTCAAAGGAGAATTGAAAATGGCAAGACGAGGAGAAAACATTTACAAACGCAAGGACGGGCGCTACGAAGGGAGGTATATCAAGGGCCGCGGCGAGGACGGAAAGGCCGTTTACGGCTATGTTTACGCCCGGCGATACGGCGACGTCAGGACAATGCTGGCGGACCGAAAGACCGACATCGCCCAGGACGGAAAGCCGTCGCTGACGCTGGGCCAATGGCTGGAGGGCTGGCCGTCCAAAAACGCGCAGGTGAAGGACTCCACCCGGCTTTTGTACCGGCGGCACATCGAAAACACCATTATTCCCAAAATGGGCGGGGTCAAGCTCAGGGAGCTGACCGCCGACAGGGTGCAGAGGTTTATCAATTCGCTGCCGATGGCGCCGGCCACGGTGAGGCTTATCTTCATTATCCTGCGCTCCGCCCTGCGGGAGGCGCAGGATCGGGGGCTGTGCGAGGACGTGTGCGGCAAGGTTAAGCTGCCGCAGAAAGCCGCGAACGAGGTCGAAATTCTGACCCCCGCCCAACAGCGGAGGCTGGAGGCCGCTTTGTCGGACAACAACGACGCCGGCATATTGCTGTGTCTGTATACGGGGCTGAGGATAGGCGAGCTTTGCGCGCTCAAGTGGGGAGACGTGGATTTTGAAAAGTCCGCCCTGACCGTGCGCGGAACTCAGGTCCGGCAGGACGGAGAGCTGAAAATCACGTCCCCCAAAACCCGCACGTCGGCCCGAACCATACCGGTGCCGGGCTTTATCATGGAAAGGCTCGACCTGCTGCCCAGGGACGGGGAGTTTGTACTGTCCAACAAGGGCGGGCCGGTGGAGGTCCGCAGTTACCGGCGGCGGTTCAAGCGTCTGCTGGAGGAGGCGGGGCTGCCGGATATAAGGTTCCACGCCCTTCGCCACACCTTCAGCTCTCGGGCGCTGGAGGTGGGCATGGATTACAAAACTCTCAGCGAGGTGCTGGGCCACGCCTCGGTGTCCACCACCATGGACCTGTACGTCCACTCTCTGGACGACTACAAGCGCAGCCAGATGGACAAGCTGCAGGAAATTTACGCCGCAAATTCGCCGTCAAAATCCGCCGTCAGCGGCCGCAAACCCCCGCAGTCACGGGAATTAGCCTGAAAGTTTTAGTTTCAGGACAGGGCGGTACGGGTGTTTTGTGCTGATAGGCATTGTACATCGCCGCGGCGAAAATGGCAACAGGTATATAATTTTAAATTATATATAAAGGTAGAAATTCCCCCTCCGAAATTTCGTCGGGGGGGGGTATTAGTCATTAAATTCGGCGCAATTTATTGCGCGGTGACATTCCCGGGAATAGGACAGTTAAGGGAGGATGGTTTTTATGTTTGACCTTAAAACAAAACTGCATAACAAGATGAAGGAGGGGCTCGCGGGGCTTTTAAGTTTCTGCGTGCTTCTTTCGTCTGTGAACTTTCCGTTCGCGGCGTTCGCGGCGGGTGAAGGTACCGGCGGCGCGCCCTACTCGACCGGGCCCAGCAAGGTGACCCAGCGTCAGGCCGACCCCAGCACCATGGACGACTATAAAAACGCGATGGACTTTACCAATGACACCCGATACGTCGGGCGTCTCTGGTCGGATAAGACCGTCTTCGCGCGGGACTATATGCACACTAACAACGAGGACCCTGACTGGGACGGCACAACTCTGACCCTTGACGGGGAGGACGACGGCCTCGAGGCAGGGGATTCCATCACCCTCAACGACGACTTCCTCCACGTGTACAGCGTGCTTGGCTCCAGCTTGGAGATCGACGAGGGCTACACCGCCCCCATCGACCTGGCCATCATCATAGATATGTCAGGCTCCATGGCGCAGATACCTTCGGATATGCCCAATAATGTGGCAAGCCGTGAGTCAAGTTCAAGAATAGCTAAGACGGTCACCGCCGTCAACGGCGCCATTGACTATCTGATGAAGGAAAACGAGGACAGCCGCGTTACGGTTGTGGCCTACGGCGGCTCCGCCTATACTTTGCTGCCCCTCGACCATTATGAGGTGGCCGGAGACGGACAGTATATTGGTGTAAGAAATTTCACAAGTTATAGCGGCAGTACAACATTCAGCACAAATAACAGCGGCGGCGCGTATACCCTCTATACGACTGCGAAGCCTGAGGGCAAAACGGCGCTGGACAGGAGCGTAAGAAATAACTATACACGATACGGAAGAAATAGCACACTTGGACAAGACAATAACGCAAAAGCATGGATAGGCTACCATACGGATATGACCGCCGGCGTCTATCTTGGCTTCCAGGAGCTGTATGAGACGGAGGATGCTACGGTTACATATAAATCCGAGCTGACCGGCGAAAAGGTGACCCTGCCCCGTATCCCCGTGGCCTTTGTTATGACCGACGGCGGCACCAACGTGGCGCTTAAGGAACCGAGTACAAGCTATGATACTGTTACCGGTGACGAGTGGTACGATATGAGCTGGATACCGGAGGCTCCTCAACACGAAAATTATTATACAGGTAGTTACACTCTTCCTGATCCTAATCCTAAAAATTATAGAAACTATACTCAAAATCCTAACTGGCTGCTGTTCCAAAATGAAACGACGAATAATGCAGACCCCTCGAATGTAAATATGTATGAACCTAACGTTGACAAACGTCCCACCGGAGTAGATGGCGGCCCCGGCGTACTGTTCCATACGGTTATGTCCGTCGCTTATATGACGGCCAAGGTACAAAACCATTATACGAGACTTTGGGCTAATAATGGCGTAGAGGGCGTCGACGAGCTGGACTTTGTTGTGGATACCATCGGTGTAGACCTGAACAACGTAACGGGCATTTGGGAGCAGCCCAGAATGTACGCCTCCATGGATCCGAAGACATACTTCAACGATAATCCCGGAGAATGTCCGAATACAAATCCGGCGGCAAATAAGTCGTGGTTCCAGCCGCAGATAAAGGCTGCCTATGAGTATTATCAAAATTGGCAGTCGAGCGACGACGGCATAGAGGTTCAAGTGGGCGAGGAATATACCGGCGGCTCCGAGTCCGATATGATAAAAATCAATAAGCTGGACGCCGAGACCGGCTTCGATGGCGTATCTAATAGTGACGTTATAGCCAATATCAATTACGCCGATGATTTCCGGCAAATCGAATCCGCCAACTTGGAAGACGTGTTCCGTGAATTGATTGACTCCATCGAGACGCCCATGTTCTCACCCGTCGGCGGCCAGAACGACCTGGGCGCCAGTGACGCCGTGACCTATGTTGACCCCATAGGCAAGTACATGGACGTCAAGGACGTGGAGAAGCTGACCCTGTTTGGCCACAGCTACAAAATCGTCAAGACCGCCGTTTACAACTGGACGTTCAACCACACCACAATCGGCACAAGCGGCTTTAGGGAAGGCTGGTACAACGGGAACGATTATGTAGCGGACGCAGCTAATCCTCCCAGAGGTTCCACCGAAGCGGCGTGGGACGCCGGCTATGTATATCATGTGGGCGACGAAAACGCGGTTAAGTTTGTGCCCTCTCTTTCGGGCGGCATAGACCAAACCAACCCCGACCCCAAAATAAAAAACACCACCTATACCTTCTATCGGCTTGATGAGGATCTTACTACCCATACAAGACTTGATGAAACGACGCGCAGAACGGTTCATATGAACCCGGCCTACGGCACGGACGCCGATATCCCCGAGGCCGCGTTAAGCGCCGACACCGACGAAAATCCCACCAAGCATTTGGACTATACGGGCGTTTATGCCCTCAGCGACCTGCGGGTGTGGGTGGAGGACACCGGCGACTACAGCGACAGCACCGTCGAGAGCGGCGGCGCGGACATCGACTCCAACTATGACGAGGCCCTCTATATCAATATCCCCGTCAACATGATGCCCATGCGCACCGTCACCCTGTCCTATGACGATACCGAGGAAGATCCCCAGATAAAATACGAGACGAATTTCGGCGCCCGCAACGCGGAAAAATATCCGGAAATCGAAAACGACCCGTACAGCGCCTCCTTCCCCCTGCGTGTGTTCTACACGGTGGGTCTTTCGGACGATATCAAAAATCCCGACGGCAGCGTCAACCTTTCCTCCGGCGTCAGCGCGGAGTATATCGCCCAGAATAAGGCCGTGACGAGCGCGTGGCAGGATGCCCGTGGCGTGCCCGACGGCAACGTGGAGTTCTTCTCCAACTGGTACAACCCCGAGCGCCGCTATTCCGACTACGCCACCACCTCTACCGACTACACCTACGGCAACCCGGTAACCAGCTTCTCCCCGGCCACCGGCAACCGTTACTACATATTTGAAAAGGCTCTGCCTCTGTACAGCGGGGCGTATGTGTGGGCGAAGGGCGAAGATGGCGAATATAGATGGCGCAATGTCAGGATAAACGAGGACAGCGGAAGCGCGGACGACCGCACCTTTACTCCCACCGAGTTCGGCGGTAAACTTATCGCTCAGGACCTCGACGCCGCGAACAATCAGGGAACCGGCGACGACCGCCAGCAGAGCATTTGGGACGCTCTTGAAGAACTGGGCATAACAAAAGAGGGCGATGTCCAAGAGGGCGATATTGTCCTCTTGAAGGGCAACCGCCTCACCGACGTGACAAAGCCCGGCGAGGGTGAGGACAAACCCGACCCCTTCACCTCCGAGGGTTACTACTTCCTGCCCATAGAGTACTATACCCTGAACGCCGACGGCACCGCGCAAAAGATACAGTACGTTATCACCCGTAAGGGCAGCGAGTTCGGCTCGGCCTATAAGTCCTCCGGCATAACCAACGGCCAGATGCTGACCTGGCACGACGAGAGCGGCCAGTACCCCGACTATCCCTACCTCTCCGCCACCGACACCGGCGACCTGTCGAGAGGTAAGGACTATATCGGTCTGCCCCTGACCGTTGACGGCCAGTACGACACGAGTAAGGTAGATTTGGACGCTAACGGCAGACCGACCCAAACTACGGAAGAGACAGGCAACGAGACTTATAAAGCAATCCGAGATGGCGGCGACTGGGTAGTTTCCGCCCGCCCCGGAGGACTCCGCGTGGGCGGCCTGGCTCAGAACATAAGGCCCAAGGGCGGAGATACGACACAGTACCCCGAGGAATATATCAAGGCGCGCTTCCCCGACAAAGCCGAGAACTACAATCCGGATGACTGGGTTTACTATGATAACAACGTTACCCGCACGGCCAACAACTACTATCTGCCCACCATAAGCAGGTCCTCCAACGTGGCGGACAACGACGTTGTTGTGAACGTGTATCTGGGCAACAACGGCCGTCTGTGGGTGTCCGACACCTCCATAATGGTGACCAAGACCGTTGAGCTGGCCGACGGCGCCAAGGCAGACCCCGACAAGGAGTTCGAGTTCCAGGTGTTCATCGACGGACTTACCGGCACCCGCGAGGCAATCGTGGCCCGCTATAACAAGACCACCAACACCTGGCAGCATCAGCTTCATTATATAGATATGGAGCTGAGCGGCAAGCTCTTCCTCCAGACCACCGACGGACAGTTGGCTCTGGTGGACAACGAGGGCTGCCGCGTCGTGGCCTCGGGTGACGGCTATACCTACGCCGAGGACTGCAAGTATTCCGGCGGCACCCACATCGCGGGAGAAGAGTACACGGGCGATGTTTATTACGTATATATCGGCACCAACACAAGCACGGATAGTGAGGCCGCCTCGTCCACTACCGCCATGCGCGTATTCCACAATGGCGAGGTGGACCGCAACGGCACGATCGACAAGGGCGACATCGTGGCGAAGCTGGTGGACGAAAACGGCGATGTTGTGGGCGACGGAAACTATGAGGCCGACGGCAAATGGGATACCTCTGAGGCTGCGGGCGCCACGGCGGTGAAGTTCTACGCCACCAACGCCTGGCTTGTAAGCGAGGAACGGTATAACGGCGATTATTGGACCAACAAGACCGACGCCGGCGACCCGGCCGACAACAATTATGATTACAAACTGAGCGAGTTTGAGCTGCTGACCGTTGACCCCAACGGCGCCAACAGCGTGGTTATTTCCTCGCCCTACCGCACCGCCAGCGCCTATTGGACAAAGACGGTTACGTTCGGCTTGGAAAACACTGACAAACTGTATGACCAGATTATACCCAAGTCCGACCGTGGCGCGTTCGCGGATTACACTTTGCAGGATATCGCCGGCCACACCGCCAACGTCACGCTCAAGGACGGCTACGGCCTTGTGTTCAACGGCATCGAGAGCAACACAAACTACCGCTTCACCGAGAAGCTGGAGGACACCGACATTTCCGAGGGTTATCGGTTTGAGAACCTCCTCCACGGTCAGCAGCGCGGCAGCTTGATCAAGTATGAGGAGGGCGCCAACAAGTTTACGGAGCTTGCGCAGACCGGCTATGCGATGACCCCGGAGGTTGATACAAACGGCGAGCCCTTCTACCATTCCAACGCCAAGATAGAGGAAAGCTATGCCACTCATACTACTGACGTCGGCAACCACCATCAGCCGGAGGCGTCCGACGGTGTCGCCCAAAACCCCGCCTGCGGCCCCGATGGTACGGCCGACGAGCCGCAGAATGACGGCTCCATCCGACACTATTTCGTTAAGAACGGTCTGCTTACGGACCTCCACTATAACGGCGAGGTTGAATCTCTGAAAGGCAACCGCTACCTTGTAACCACCACCTCTCACTTCCTTGTAAACGGTGAGAAGCAGACGGACGCGGATTCCGCGCTTCCGGCAAAAAACCGTGATCCGGTAATTGAGGAGAGCGGCGACGTTACCGACCCCGGCATGAACAGGCAGGACTACGCCGGCGCTTACTCCGTGTTCGGCAACACCGGCAACTTTGAGGAGACCGCTCACTTCACCAACCGCAGGTCGCCTATGGCCAAGCTGGTTGTAAGCAAGCTGGTTACCGCTTCGACCGGTGTTGACGCTGAAACGGTTGCGGCTGACAAGGATAAGGATTGGAACTTTGACATTACCATAACTCTGCCCACGGATTATACCGACAACGATATAATCACCTTCCCCTATGACGGCGGTAAGCTGACAGAGGGCCTGTATGACGATGTGACCCCGAAGGACTCCGGCGAACTCAAGTTTGTCGCCGACCCCGACGCGCCGCAGGTTGAGGGTATGGGCAAGACCTATAAGACCCAGACCAACCCCTCGTTCACGCTTAAGCACGGCCAGACCCTGACCATGAGTCTGCCCGTGGGCACCAAGTATACCATCACCGAGCGTGACGCCAACACCGGCGATATTTTGACGACCTATAACAAAACGGTCCTTGAGGGCGACACTATTCCCGAGACGGATATGACCGCCGACATGGACGAGGAAACCGGTATTTACGAGGAGAATACCGAGCATCGCGCGGACTTCGAAAACCACCGCATGGAGCCCGGTACCATCGACCTGAGCAAGATTGTGTCCGGCAAGTCCGGTGATCAGGATAAGGATTGGACATTTACAATCGACCTTATCCCGAGGGACGAGACCTCTCTTGAGAAATTCTTCGAAAACGGCGCGGATACGGTTACGTTCCCGTATGAAAGGTATTTGCGTCATGTTAAGGAAGAGACTGATGATGACGGCAATCTTACCTTTAATAAAACGACCGAGCCGGTCGAGGGCGAGCCGGATAAAACCGTCACCAAATATACCACAACTGTAAAGCTTAAGCACAGCGAGCGTGTAATAATCAAAAATATACCGCCCTTGACCCGGTACCTCATTCAGGAGAAAGAGGCTAACGACGGCGGATATCTCACGTCCGCCCGTGACAATCAGGGCGAAATTCCCGACAATCAGACAAAGTATGTGGAGTTTGTCAACTCCATCGGCGACTTTAAGCCAGGCAACCTTGAGATAAGCAAGGTCGTTACCGGCTTTGACCGTATCGGCAGCGAGGAGACCAAGAAGCGGGTGCTCGATACTCAGTTCCTGTACGAGGTCACCTTTGAGGACGTTAACCATGACCCCTATCTGGGCGAAAAGGATGCGGCCGCACCCGACACGTACAAGGGTATACCCTATGTTTACGGCGTAAGCAACGTCAACGGCGAGACCGGCGTGGCTCTTATGAGCATACAGCTCCCCGCGCCCAAGGATGAGGACTTTACGGAGTCTGTCACTGACGCGGATAACAAAGAGATTGCCAAGGAGACACCCGGCGAGACGTATTACGCTATTCCCGACGAAAACGGCACGCTTCAGTTCACCCTCAAGCACGGCCAGTACATCCGCTTTGTTGACCTGCCCGACGGCACCAACTATAAGGTTCAGGAGCTCGGCGTCGTGATTAAGGTCAACGATCCCCCCGCCGAAGATGGAACTCGCTTTGAAGTTGACAAATATGATGGTGACAATGTTTACACCAACTTGGACGACAGGCACGGCTTCACCAACGTCGCTCCGTACAAGGAGAACGTGGATAGCAGCCGCGGTCTTATCGAGGACACCATCGACACCCGTTCCAACAATAAGTTTGTATTCTTCGGACGCTACACCAACGACTACGCTCCCCATCCCGTGGGCTTGCAGATACCGGTGAGCAAGAAAATCATCGGTAACGACGGCACCGAGCAGGAATTCACCTTCACCCTGGCCAACAGCGCCACTCAGAACGGCGCCTCTCTGCCTGATGAAACAGGGCAGACGGTGACGGTTAAGGGCGCCGGCACAGGCAAGTTCGGCATCATCAAGTTCACCCGCGAGGGAACGTATACCTTCCGTATAACCGAGAAGGACGAAAAAGTTTCCGGTTGGGAGTATGACAACTCCGAATGGACTGTTACTGTGACCGTCATCGACAATGACGGTACCCTTGAGCTGCAATCTGTCAAATATGACAATGGTAAGGATACGCTTACCTTTACCGGTGCTGAACCCCCGGCGGAAGAGGGCGGCGAACCTAAAGCCTCCGATTTCGTTCAGGTGGAAAAGGAGACCGTAGAGGGCTTTAACGGGAAAGTATATGAAAATGTATTCACCACGCCCAAGGATCAGCCCATAACCTACACCAACACCTATGACGCGGGCATTGTTACCTACGCCCCCGCGGTCAGGAAAGTGACCGAGGCCAATGTGCCGGGCGAGACCGTGCCCAATGATGTGGAGTTCAAATTCAGCATTACTCAGATAAGTACCCCGGACATGGACGGGGCGGCTATGCCCGAAAATACCGACGTCACCGTTACCGGCGCGGGCGAGGCCAAGTTTGACGAAATAACATTCTATAAAGCGGGAACATACGAGTTCAGCATCAAAGAGGATACCACCGATCTGCCCAATGGCTGGACCGGCGACGACGTAAGTTGGACCCTGACCGTCAATGTCAAGGACAACGGCGGCAAGCTCGAGGTTGTCCGGACGGTATACGCCAGGTTTGGCCATCCCGAGGGCCCAAGGTCCGCAACCGAGGCGACCTTCACCAATACCTATGACGCCGGAGAGACGTCCTACGCGCCCGCGGTGGTAAAGACCGTTAACGGCGACGCCCGCGGCAGTGACGCCACGTTCACCTTTGAGCTGGCCGAGTTCACGCACGAGGAAGACAACACCATAACCGAGCACAGCTATGACGGCGTCACCATGCCCGATACGGCCACCGTAAACGTGACCGTTAAGAGCGGCGAGAATGACGGCAACGCCACATTTGGCGGCATTACCTTCAAAAAGGCCGGAACATATAAGTTTAAGATAACGGAGAGTAAGGAGGTTCCCGCCGGATGGCGCTACGACTCAAGCGTGTGGACCCTGACCGTAACCGTCGCCGACGTGGACGGCCAGCTGACCGTAACTGGCCATGGATATCAGTCTAACAGAGACACCGCGCGTTATGAGGATAACGCCAGATTTACCAATGTTTACACCCATAACGATGACGTTGTATTCACGCCTCAGGTGGAAAAGGTAATCGATGGCGCGGCCCCCACGGATGAGGTGTTCAGCTTCTCCATCGGCGCGGCCGATGACAACCCCGGGGGCGCCACTTTGCCCGCCGAGACCAGCGTGCAGACCGAAGGCGCGGGCAGCGTCTCGTTCGGCGGCATCGAGTTCAGACGAACCGGCACATATAGGTTCTACATCACTGAGCTTGAGGGTACCGCTCCGGGCTACACCTATGACAAGTCCAGATGGGAGCTGACCGTAACCGTCAGCAACAAGGACGGCGACCTTGTTGCCGAGGGCGAATACGTTAAGCAGGTGCTTAACGGCGATAATTATGTGAACGCCGAGCCTGCCGAAACCGGCGATAAGGCTGTGTTCACCAACGTGTATGTGACGCAGGATAGGGCGTCCTACGCCCCGCAGGTGAGAAAGGAAATCACCGGCG
>CANPZO010000021.1 GCA_947589005.1 uncultured Clostridia bacterium
GTGAGCCAACGCTGTTCTACTTCGATTTGTTACCTTTTTGAAAACTATTGCAACTTGCTATTGCAATTTGCGAAAATTTTTTTGGGCATAAAATGGGGCTGCAAAAACTCACTATGCAATTTAGAGGCACCGGGGCTGTCAAAAAAAAATCGTGCAGAACGACGTCGGAACAAGCGTTGCATCGCTTGTTCCGACTTTTTCAAAATCGGAACAATGGCTCGCGCCGCTGTTCCTCCTTTTCCACACAAACAACTTCGTTGTTTGTGTGGGTTGCACTGCCAGCCCATCTCGCAAAAGGTTGTTAGTGAGCCAAAGCCGTCGCGAGGGCCGCTTTAGGCCCGAAGCAGGCGACGCGAACGTGACCTTTTGCGAAAAAGGAGGGGCAAGCCCTCGAGTGACGACTTTTCCTTAGGAAATGTCGGAACGGAGACGGGCTTTGCCCCGACGCCGCCGAGTGGTGATTTTCGTTCGTAGTTCAAGGGCATAAATTAAAAAGAAAAACCGTCTTTTTTCTCGAAAAAGGCGGTTTTCCCACATTAATTGATTTCATTGACCGTTTTATCAATATATGAATTTGGCTTAAATAGAGGCTTTCAGCCCTTGAACGATCTGCGCCATTTTTTTACAGCCCCTCAAAGTTCCCGTGTTCACCTCAAAATATGCTTTACTATTTCAAACACGCCTATGGACTTGAGGAAAAGCACCACAAGCATTACAGGAGCAACATATTTTATCATTATGACATATAGCTTCTTCCGGCCCATTTTCGTTCCGTTCTTCTCCACCTCGTCAATGACGGTTTTGGGGCCCAGCACCCAGCCGATAAGTACGCAGGTGCCTATGGCTATAAGAGGCATGAGAACATTGTTGCTGGCGTAGTCCATGATGTCGAGTATCTGCTGATTTTGCGCGCCGGTAGGCAAATCGACCTCTATGTAAAGCAGGTTATACCCCATGCAGACGATGATCGCCGCCGCGAGGGCTATGACCGTCTCCACAACCGTGGCCTTCTTTCTTGAAATATGGAACTCGTCCATAAAGCTGGACACCACCGCTTCCATTATAGAGATGGCGCTGGTAAGGGCAGCGAACAGCACCATGGCGAAGAACAGCAGTCCTATTACGCCGCCTATCTTCCCCATCTCGGAAAACACCCTCGGCAGCGTGGCGAACATCAGGCTGGGGCCGGACGCCTCAAGGCCCTTCGTTCCCTCAAACACATAAACCGCAGGGATTATCATGGCGCCCGCCAGGAAAGCTATAACAGTGTCAAATATCTCTATCTGATTGACGGAGGTGCGAATGTTGGCGTCGTCATGAACATACGAGCCGTAGGCCACCATTATGCCCATGGCCACGCTCAGGCTGAAAAACAACTGGCCTGTGGCGTCCATGAGCACGGAAAAGAACCGGCTGACGCTCATGCCCTTGAAGCTGGGCACCACATAAGTCTTAAATCCCTGCACACCCGTCCGCACTTCGTCTCCGTCAACGTGGCTGATAGTCAGGGAGAAAACCGATATGGCGATGACCAGCAGCACCAATACGGGCATTATGACCTTTGAGGTGGACTCTATCCCTTTGTTTACGCCCATGAGGATAATAGCCATCACTATGAGTATAAATACGCCCATTAGAATAAGCGGCTCAGTCTTGTCGGATATAAACGAGGTAAAATAGTCGGGAGACGCGGCCTCGTCCCCGTGACCGGTGAGATATACGAGCAGGTACTTCACCACCCAGCCGCCTATAACGCAGTAATAGGGCAGAATGATGGCGGGCACAAGACAGGCGATAACGCCAAGTCCCTTCCACTTTTTGTGGAGAACTCCGTAAGCCGTCAGAGGGCTTTGCTTTGTCTTACGGCCGATGGCCACCTCGGTTATAAGGAGCGTAAAACCGAAGGTCAGGGCCAAAACAAGATAAATTACAAGGAACATACCGCCGCCGTCCTTTGCGGCCAAATACGGAAATCTCCATATGTTACCCAAACCTACGGCGCTTCCGGCCGCAGCCAGCACAAAGCCGATTGAGCCCTTGAACGAGGTTCGCTTTTTCTGCTCCATCAGTATCCCTCCCAAAATTATTATATTTATTTTTCAGCGCGCGCCGTCCATTTCAAAAATAAGGCCGTCGCAGAGGTCACGGAATTTTTCTATCTGTTTTTCTCCCCTGGCCGTCCAGCAGAAAACACGCCTTCCGCTGCGGCGGCAGCTCTCCCGCTGGGCCGCAGCGTCCCTCAGATGGCAGGCCACAAAGTCGGGACGGAACAGCGGATTGAGCAGCATATGTCCGCATACCACTTTTCTCAGGAAACCGCCCGTCTTGGAGTTTTTTCTGTCCAAAAGCTGTCCCAGGGGTATACGCGGTCTGTGCCGTCTTATCCATATGAGCGGCAGAGGATTAAAGGACTCTATCATGTACTCGCCCCTGTATCCGTCAAGCTCGGATATAAGGCGCCTTTCCAACGGTCCGGCAAGGCCGCGGTTCTTTATCTCTATCAGCAGAGCCACCTTGCCGTCCACAAGCTCCAATACCTCCTCGAGGGTGGGGACGGTCCATTCCGTGCCGAGGAGCCTGAGCCCGCCGAGCTCGCTGAGGGTGCATTTTTCTATCTCTCTTTCGTCGCCGGTCATGCGTTTAAGGCTGTGGTCATGAAAGACGGCGAGTTCTCCGTCGGCGGTCAAATGCACGTCCAGTTCTATGGCATAGCCCTCGGCCACGGCAAGCGAAAAAGCCGCCATGGAGTTTTCGGGTATGCCGCCGTTGTTGTTGAACAGCCCTCTGTGGGCCGTCATCTTATATTTTTCAACATTCATTCTGACACCGCCCCGTATGAAGTCGTATCGCAAGCCTAACGCTCACTTTTGATTGTACCACATTTTTTATCTATTGTCAACAATATTCGGTACATCATTTATCAAAAAATCGGTTGACAATGGGAAATGAAAGGTGTATAATAGTGGCAAATCTAAAAAAAGGAATGACGAGTATGTTAAAAAGAGTAAAAATAACGGCTCTGCTCATGTCCGTCCTGCTCATAATGGCGGGCTGCGGAGCGGCAAACGACGACGGAGGCAAAGCGGATAAATCCGGCGGCAAAACCGAAGCCAAAACGAATAGCGCCGGGGCCGAAACCGATGCTGCCGACGAGGACAAAGCGGGTCCGACCATGTCAATGAACGGTGAGGAACTATCTATCGAAAACATCGTCGATGCCGTGATAACCCTTGAAAGCGGCGATGAGATAAGGCTTGAGCTCTATCCCGGCCTTGCCCCGAAAACCGTTGACAATTTTGTAAAGCTGGCCAAGGAGGGCTTTTACGAGGGCACGATATTCCATCGGGTAGTAAACGGCTTTATGATACAGGGCGGCGGCTACGGCGAAGAGTTTTACGACAAAAATTTTGACGGACGCGAGGCCGAAAGCATAGAAGGCGAATTTAGAAATAACGGCTTTGAGGGCAATGTGCTCTCCCACACGCCCGGCGTAATTTCCATGGCCCGCACAAGCGACCCCAACAGCGCCTCCTCTCAGTTTTTCATCGTACACGGCAGCGCCGTATTCCTTGACGGCGATTACGCCGCTTTCGGCAAGGTGAAGGATGACGAGAGCATGGCTGTGGTGAACAAGATAGCAAATGTGGAGGTCGAGGACCTTTCCAGGGAGGGTTATCCTTCCGAGGCCGTTCCCGTTGAGCCTATAGTTATAAAATCCGTAGAGATAGTCGAGCCGGCGGACGTAGCCGAGCCGGAAAGCGGCACCGAGCCCGAGCCCGCGGTCGAATAAGAGGCGCACCGTAAGGTGCGTAAAACTTAAGAAATCCGCCCATTTCGGGCGGATTTCTTAAGTTACCGGCTGCGCGTCTGCCTCGGCGGAGCTTTTGTCGGAGGAACGGAGCTTGTTGGAATAATACTCCTCCGCCTCGGGATTGCTTTCAAACACGGTCTTGCGCACCATCTTTTCCGTTTTGCCCTTAAGAAGGCGGTTTTGCATAAAATAGCGGCCATGGTCGCGACATTCGCCTATGGATATCAGCTTACCCCTTCCCTGACGCACCCATTTCCCGCGGACCATGGGGGCTCCGCAGACGGGACAGGCGTTGTTGTTAAAGGCTTCGGGACACTGGCTGCGCCCGTTTATAACCGTGCACCGATACTGGCGGCGGTGTATTTCTTTCAAATTCATAAAAACCGTGGCGGAGGGAGACATGGCCTTTGTATGGCTGGCGTACTCGTCTATTCCTTTTTGAAGGTCGAGACAGCGGCAGACCATGGCCGTATAATAGGCGTCGTTCAGAGCATCGTGCTGGGGATGCTCCTCGTCAATGGCGCAGTTGAAGTACTCCATGGCCGAGGCCAGAGAACGCTGGTTTTTGCCTCCGTCGGTCTGAGCGTTAAATATGACCTGAAGGTTGTACCACTCCCCTATCCAGTCCGCCTCAAGCCTGTACATTTTCAGGCAGGAGTTGAGCATGGGGATATCGTCGTAGCCCCAGGTGAGTATTACCCTGTCCTCTCCGCACCAGTCGCGGAAGTCCCAGATTACCTCGGGGAAATACTCCCCTTCACGGAGCATTTCGGACGTTATGCCCGTAAGCCTTTTAACGTGGTCATTCAGCTTTTTTATGTATACCGGCTTGACAAGGCTTTTAAAGGTATCAACGCACTCCAGCTTTTCATTGAGCTTGACCGCGCCTATCTCGATTATCTCATTTTTAGGCTTCGATTTTTTCTTGGTGGTTTCATTTAATATCCTGGGGTAGGACTGATTCCACTCCATGTCCAGCACAATGTAATTCATGGGTTCAACCCTTTCCATGTGTAATCATATTAAGTATATCATAAAAATAGAGAATAGTCAACTGTTGTTTTCTTCACTTTCGTCAATATATATCCTGTGGGGCTTTTTATTCCAGGGCAGGGGCTCGGTGGTCTTGGTGATTATCACGCTTTCGCCGTCAAAGCGTATGGCCGCGGAGGGGTCCTCGGCGGTTATGCCCAGCTTTTCGAGCCACCTGCGGGGCATGGACACCCTTCCGTAAATGGAGTTTTCTCCGTTTTTAAGGAACTTCACCTTTACGTTTCTGGCCGAAGAGTCCGACATTATTTCCAGGGCCTTCTGCAAGTGGTCCGTGGTGTAAACCCTGCGTCCGTTCTCGCTGCGGTAGGCCACAAGTACGCCCTTCTCGTCGAGCCTTGTGAGACTCCGGGCCGAAATACCCATAAACTCCGCCAGCTCTACGGCCGACACCCTTGTAACGCTATGAAATTTGGTCTTCATAATTTTCCTCCTATTGTATCAACATGCAGTCTCCAAATGAAAAAAACCTGTAATTTTCCTCCACCGCGTGGCGGTAGGCCGCCAGCACTTCATCTCTGCCGGCGAGGGCGCTCACAAGCATTATGAGGGTGGACTTGGGCAGATGAAAATTGGTTATAAGACAGTCCATGAGCTTAAATTTATAACCCGGATATATGAATATATCGGTGTTTCCGCTGCCCGGCACAAGCCGCCCGTCCTTCGCGGCGCTTTCTACGGTGCGGCAGCTTGTGGTGCCGACGCATATTATTCTCCCACCGGCGGCCTTGGCGGAGTTCACCGTTTCCGCGGCCTTGGGCGAAACGCTGTAAAACTCAGAGTGCATCTTATGCTCCTCCACGTTATCCACCTTTACCGGACGGAAGGTGCCAAGCCCAACGTGCAAAGTGACGAAAGCCGTGCTCACGCCCATTTTACGTATCTCGTCCAGCAGACCTTCGGTGAAGTGCAGGCCGGCGGTTGGAGCCGCGGCGCTCCCCCGATTGACGGAATAGACCGTCTGATAACGCTCCTTATCCTCCAGCTTTTCGGTTATATACGGCGGCAGGGGCATTTCTCCCAGCTCATCGAGCACGTTCTCGAACAGGCCCTCATACTCAAAGCGCACCCTGCGGCTCCCGCCGTCCAGCACCTCCAATATCTCGGCCCTGAGTCTGCCCTCGCCGAATTCAAACTTAGCTCCGGGCAGCGCCTTTTTGCCCGGCCTGAGTATGACCTCCCACTCGTCGGCGCTCAGCCGCTTAAGCAGCAAAAACTCAATGGCCCCGCCCGTGTTTTCCTTTTTCCCGTAAAGCCGGGCCGGTATCACCCTTGTGTCGTTCAGCACAAGGCAGTCGCCGGGGCGGAGATAGTTCTTTATATTTATAAACATATCGTCATGATATTCGCCGCTGTCCTTGCTCAGCACCAGCATTTTTGAGGCGCTCCTGTCGTCAAGGGGGTGCTGGGCTATTCTTTCCGGCGGCAGATAGTAATCGAAATCTTCTGTAGAGAGCATGGCTCAGCCTCCTGTCCTTACCGGCGCGGTCACGCCCTCGAGAGTGGCGAGCACGGGCTTGATGGCGCCGCTTTCGTCAAACTCCATCCTGTCAAGGGCCACTTCCCTGTGGCTGCCGGCGTAATAGCCGCCGCCAATTTGAACGGTGGTCGGTATATTAAACCGGTGATAGCATATATACCAGTCGTCGGTGCCGGGTATATTGATTATACTGTGATGGCCGGTGCACTGGATGCGGCTGTCGCCGGTATAGTCCCGCGACAGTATCACGCCGCAGCCCTCCGGCCGCTCCAAGGGCGACCCTGACACCCCGTACCGCACACAGTAGTCGGGATTTTCCGTGTTGCCCTCGCTCCATGTGAAGTAGTACCTTCCGCCCCGCTTTATGACAAATACGGCCTCGGTAAAATGCTCGGGAGTGATTTTCTTTATCTCTCCGTCAAAGGAGGTCATGTCCTCGCTGAGCCGGGCCGCGTAGAGCTGACCGTTGCCCCAGTAGAGATAGGGCGTCCCGTCGTCGTCGATAAAGGCGTGGGGGTCTATCATCTGCCCCTCCAATATTCCTCCGGGCATCAGTGGCTCACCCTTGTCCACAAAGGGGCCGTTGGGACTGTCGGCCACGGCGACGGCAAGGTCCTTGTGACCGTTTAATTTGTTGCCGCTGCTGTAGTAGAAGTAATATTTGCCGTTCCTCTCGGCCGCGGTGGGCGCCCAGCCGTACATTCCCAAGCTCCAGGGCACATCCTTCAAGTCGAGTATTACGCCCTCGTCTCTCCAGTGGACAAGGTCGTCGGAGGAAAAGGCTTTGAAGTAAGTGCTTTTCCAACCGGAAACGCCGTCTGTGGTGGGATATATATAATATCTTCCGTCCATCATAACGATGTTCGGGTCTCCAAACAGTCCGTACTGTCCGAGGAGGCTGTTGCCCCATTCCACGGCGGAAACGGTCCACTCCTCGCGTTGTCCGCCGTCGGCGGAGACGGTATAAGTTACCGGCCGTGAAAGGTTCCGTCTGCCTGAAGGAGTGACCCTGCCCGGTGCGGAAAGCTGAAATACAGGCTCTATCTCCCCAATATGCCCCGGCGTCACCGCAAGCTGAACGGTGCGGTCATTTTCGTTTATAATGTTGTTAAAGCTCTTTATGTACTCACCGGTTACGGCTGTTATAAGGGCCATATTTGTTCCTCCCGTGAAAAGCCCTCTGCTGCGCGTGCGGCGGAGGGCTTGTATATTTTATTTCTAACGCTTAATAGGAGTGCTAAATTACATCGGGCAGCTCCGAATGTATGAACCTCGGCTTGCCGCCGTCAAAGCTGTCCCTGTCAAAAACCACCTTGACAATGCTCTTATCCGACGGTATGTCAAACATGGCGTCGTTAAGCGCCTTTTCCATTATCGCCCGAAGTCCTCTGGCGCCGGTCTCGCGCTCGATGGCCTTTTTGGCAATAAAGCTCAGCGCGTCGTCCGTTATCTCAAATTCCACGTCGTCGAGAGAGAAAAGCTTCCTATACTGACGCACAAGGGCATTCTTGGGTTTGGTCAGTATATCCTTCAACGCCTTTTCGTCAAGGGAATCAAGGGTGACAAGGATGGGCACGCGGCCCACAAACTCGGGTATCATACCGTATTTTATCAGGTCGCGCGGCTCCACCTTGGATATTATCTCTCCGGTGGGCTTATCCTTTTTGCTCTCTATCTGAGCGCCAAAGCCTATCCCCTGTCTGCCGATGCGTTTTTCGATTATCTTGTCCAGACCGGCGAAGGCTCCGCCGCAGATAAACAGGATATTCGTCGTGTCTATTTGATAAAATTCCTGATGGGGATGCTTGCGCCCGCCCTGAGGCGGCACGGAAGCGACGGTGCCCTCAAGTATTTTGAGCAGGGCCTGTTGAACGCCCTCGCCGCTCACGTCGCGGGTAATGGAAACATTCTCGCCCTTTTTGGTTATCTTATCTATCTCGTCAATGTAAATTATGCCGTGCTCGGCCAGCGGAATGTCGTAATCCGCCGCCTGAATGAGCTTAAGCAATATATTTTCCACGTCCTCGCCAACATATCCCGCCTCGGTAAGGCTGGTGGCGTCGGCAATGGCGAAGGGTACCTGAAGTATACGGGCCAGCGTTTGGGCAAGAAAGGTCTTGCCGCTGCCGGTGGGACCCAGCATGAGTATGTTGCTTTTCTGTATCTCAACATCCTCGTCTTCGGAGGTGTCATTGCTGTTGATACGCTTGTAGTGGTTGTACACGGCGACGGCAAGACTGCGCTTGGCGTCCTCCTGTCCAATAACGTAATCGTCAAGAATGTCCTTTATCTCACGGGGCGTCGGCACCCCGTCAAGGCCAGGCAGCTCGCCGCCCTCAAAGCCATCCTCATCGGTATATCCGTCGGCCACAATATCATAGCAGGCGCGAACACAGTCCTCGCAGATAAAGGCGTTGATGCCGGCGATGACCTGATGGTCCCCTATCTGGGACTTGGGCCGGCCGCAAAAAGCGCAGTAGACCTGTTCATCGTTTTTAGCCATGTTAAACCTCCTTGCCTTTTTGCCCGCATTTGCCGGAATTTCGCCCGCCGCGGGCCAACGGGCAAAAGCCTCAGATGCTGCCGTGCCCCTCGACTATCTTATCTATAAGTCCGTAATTAAGGGCTTCCTGCGCGGTCATGAAGTTATCGCGCTCGGTGTCGGCACAAATCTTTTCATAGGTCTGACCGGTGCGCTGAGAAAAAATCTCATTCATTTTCTGCTTGGTGCGCACAAGATGGTCGGTATATATCTTTATATCCGTGGCCTGACCGCTCAGGCCGCCGCCGGATATAAGGGGCTGGTGAATCATTATTTCGCTGTTCGGCAGAGCAAGGCGCTTGCCCTTGGTGCCGCTGCAAAGAAGGAAGGCGCCCATGCTTGCCGCCATGCCTACGCAGATGGTGGTCACATCGCACTTGATATACTGCATGGTGTCGTAAATGGCCATGCCTGCGGTGATGCTGCCGCCGGGACTGTTGATATAGAACATTATATCCTTGTCCGGGTCCTCGCTTTCAAGAAAGAGAAGCTGCGCCACAATAAGGCTGGCGGTGGTGTCGTTCACGTCCTCGCTGAGGAAAATTATCCTATCCTTCAGCAGACGTGAATATATGTCGTAGCTCCGTTCGCCCTGGCCTGTTTGTTCAATGACATAGGGTACCAATGCCATAAATTATTCCTCCCTCAATTTTTTATAGGATAAGTACGTTCAGGCGTTCTTGACCTTGGCGCTGTCCTTAAGGAACTCCACCGTCTTTCTGACGGAAAGGTCGGCCTTAAGGTCGGCGGCGTTCTGGCCCATTATCTCCTTGACCTTGTCAACCTCCATCTTATACATATCCGCCATCTTGGCGTATTCGGCCTCAACATCCTCGTCGGAGGCTTCGATATTCTCGGCCTTCATAATGGCCTCAAGCACGAGCGAACGCTTAACATTCACGGCGGCGCTGTCCTTCATCTGGTCGCGGATGTTGTCAAGGGTCTGACCGGTATACTGCATATACTGCTCAATGGTAAGGCCCTGGCTCTGCATACGGTAGCTCATATCCTGCACCTGACGCTCTACCTGCTGGTCAATCATGCACTGGGGCACCTCAACCGAGGCGGCGTCAACAACGGCGTCAACAACGGCGTCCTCGAACTTATGCTCGGCCTCGTGTTCCTTGGAATGGAGCAGATTTTCCGCGATGCTCTTGCGGAGCTCCTCAAGGGTGTCGAACTCGCTCACATCCTTGGCAAACTCGTCGTCTACCTCGGGGAGGTTTTTGCGCTCGAGCTTGTGTATCTTGCACTTGAACAGGGCCGCTTTGCCGGCGAGGTCGGCGGCGTGATAATCCTCGGGGAAGGTAACGTTCACATCCACGTCGGCGCCGATTTCCTGACCGATGAGCTGGTCCTCAAAGCCGGGGATGAACTGGCCGCTGCCGAGCTCGAGACGGAAGTTTTCGGCCTTGCCGCCCTCAAAGGGCACTCCGTCAACGCTGCCGTCGAAATCAAGAATGACGGTGTCACCCTTTTCGGCCTTGCCCTCCTCGATGGTCTCGATGCTGGCGGCGTTGTCGCGCATCTTGGCCACCTCATTGTCTATTTCCTCATCGGATACAACGACGGCGGGCTTTTCGGCCTCGATATCCTTGTACTGGCCGAGCGTGACCTCGGGACGTACCGTTACCGTGGCGGAGAACACGAAGGGATCCCCCTCCTTGATGGTAACGATATCTATCTTGGGCATTTCCACGGGGTCTATGCCGGTCTCCTTAACGGCCTCCTCATAGGCGTCGGGGCAGCAAAAGTTGATGGCGTCGTCATAGAATACCTCTTCGCCGTAAAGCTTTTCGATTATCTGCTTGGGTACCTTACCCTTACGGAAGCCGGGAATAGCTATGCTCTTAACATTTTTGCGATAGCTCTTCATCATCGAGTCCTTAAACACGTCGGCGGCTACCTCAATCTCCATGTAAACCTTGCTGTTGTCCTGCTGTTCGTTTTTCAATACTTTCATGGATATTCCTCCTAAAGTTTCTTCTACTTACAATCAAAGTATATTTATATCACATAATCCGTAAAAAATCAAGGGTTTTTAAAAATTTTTTTCAATCTGTTAACTTTTTCGGCTCAAAGTTAAGGTAATCCGCGGACACAAGATGACAGTTAAGAGCCTTGGGTCTGTAGCTTCTGGCCGAGCTGCCGTGAAGATGGCCGAAAACACACATATACGCCCTGTATCCGCTGAGCAGGTCGATGAACTCATCCGCCGGAGGATAGTGCAGAGCGGCGATTATGGGCTTGCCGAGGGCCTCGCCCTCCTTCAGCGCCATTTCCAGCCGGAGCAGCTCCCGCCGGTATACCACCATATCCTGCTCTCCGAAGTCCTTATCCGAAGGCGTTATCCACCCGCGGGACGCGCAGACCGCATAGTCCCCGCAGTCAAAGGCGTTGTTTTGGAGAAAGTATACATTATGTAAACCGAGCTCCTCCATAAACGCGGAAAACTTTGCCTTACTTTCCCACCAGAAATCATGATTGCCCTTACTCATGAGTTTTATACCCGGGAGGCTGCCCAAAAACTCAAAATCCCTGCGGGCGTCCTCCATGCGCATGGCCCAGGAAAAGTCCCCGTTCATTATTATATAGTCGCTGTCGGTCAGCTTTTGCATATTGCTGCGGATTTTATCCACATAGCCCTCCCAGTTGCCGCCGAAAACGTCCATCGGCTTATCGACGCCCAGCGGAAGGTGCCAGTCGCTCATAGCGTATATTGCCATATTATTCCTCACATAATTTTTTTGATAACGCGGACAATAAGTCCTGAAGCAAAAATCCTTCGATTTCTGCAAAATTTAAAAAGCAAAGGGGTTTTAAAAATGTCTAAGGCATATAAGACCGACCGTCCCATCGACGGTATCCACTGTGAGGTAGCCTCCTGCGATTTCCACGCTCCCGAGGACAAGTGCACCGCAAACTGCATCAAGGTAGGCGTGAAGTCCTCCGACAGCAAGCAGGTCGCCGACTGTGAGACCTACAGCAAAAAGGAAAGCTGCTGCCAGTAAAGCTCAATCAAGGTATCAAAAGTCCGGTTCAAGCCCGGACTTTTGATTTTTATGGATAGGGCCATGTTTTCATATCGCCCGAGTACGCATGATTTGTCCGCAAAATCCGCCCGCGCTTACTCCAAAAACTCGTTTACAACGGCCTTCATCATCGTCTTGTCGCAGACGGTTTCAAAACGGACATCCTTGTCCTCAAGCTCGCCGAGACTGGGAGGAACGGTGAGCTCATACCGCTCGGCGAGTATGCGGAGCAGCTCAAACTCATCCTTGTCCTCCACCTCTTCCCTGCCGAGAAGGGCGGTCAGCACGTCCCCGTTGAACTTGAAGGGGCTGGCGGTGGAAGCGATAATCGTTTTTGTGCCGTCGCCCGACGCGGCCGCATATTCTTCGTGTACGGCCACGGCCACCGAGGTGTGCGGGTCGATTACATAACCAAATTCGTCCTGAACGCGGCGTATGGTCTCGCGGCATTTATCGTCGTCGGCGAAGCCCGCGCGGAAGTTCTCCCTCACCTTTGCGAAAATATCGTCGCTGACGGTATATTTCCCCGCAGCCTTAAGCTCCTCCATATAGGAGGAAATCTCCCCGTCGTTCCTGCCGGAAAGCAGGTACAAAAGCCTCTCGAGATTTGAGGAGATAAGTATGTCCATAGAGGGAGATATGGTGGTGAAGAATTCCCTGTTTCGGTCATAAACGCCGGTGTTTATAAAGTCGGTAAGCACATTGTTTGAATTTGACGCACAGATAAGGGTCTTGACCGGCAGGCCCATGAGCTTGGCGTAATAAGCGGCGAGGATATTACCAAAGTTGCCGGTGGGCACGCATATGTTCACCTGCTCGCCGGCCTTTATCTCCTCGCCCTTGAGCATATCGCAGTAGGCGGAGAAGTAATACACTATCTGCGGCGCGAGCCGGCCCCAGTTTATGGAGTTCGCGCTGGAAAGAGAAATGCCCTTCGCGTCCAACTCGGCGGCGTATTCCTTGTCGGTAAAGATGGATTTTACGCCGGTCTGGGCGTCGTCAAAATTGCCGTTTACGGCGCTGACAAATACGTTATTGCCCTCCTGGGTGCACATCTGGAGCTTCTGTATGCCGCTGACGCCGCTTTCGGGGTAGAACACTATTATCTTCGTCCCCTCCACGTCCTTAAAGCCCTCAAGGGCGGCCTTGCCGGTGTCGCCGCTGGTGGCGACGAGAATTACGATTTCTCTGTCCATGCCGGTCTTTTTCACCGAGGTGGTGAGCAGATGGGGCAGGATTTGGAGAGCCATGTCCTTAAAGGCGCAGGTGGGGCCGTGCCACAGCTCCAATATATAACGGTTTTTGTCAAGCTTATAAACCGGAGCTATGGAGTTTGTGCCGAACTTATTTTTAGTGTAGGCTTTGGTAACGCAGTCCTCTACCTCCGCCGCCTTAAAGTCGGTGAGGAAAAGCCCGAGTATTTTCTTCGCCCTGTCGTTATAGCTCATATCCGCCATTTCCTCAATGGTTTCAATCGAGACGGCGGGCACGCTTTCGGGGATGTAAAGTCCGCCCTCGGCGCTGAGGCCCTTGACTATGGCCTCGGCGGAGGTGACCGCGACGCTGTTGTCGCGTGTGCTGTTATATTTCATTTTCAAAAAACTACCTTTCAAATGGCGGCGCGCCGGGAGAGGAGTCTCCCCGCCGCATCACGATTTATTTTACCACCAGATTAACGAGCTTATCCGGTACGGCAATCGACTTTACCACGGTCTTGCCCTCGGTGAAGGTCTTTATGCGGTCATTTTCCATGGCAAGCTTGATGAGCTCATCCTTTTCAAGGCCCGCCGGAACGAGCATTTTGTCCTTGAGCTTTCCGTTTATCTGAATGACTACGGTTATTTCGTTGTCCACGGTCTTGGCCTCGTCATATTTCGGCCAGGGCTGCTCGTTCAGTGTCTCACCGAAAAGCGCGCTGTAAAGCTCCTCGGTCATGTGGGGCGCAAATGGGTTGAGTATAGACAGAAAAGCCTTGTATTCGGCGTGATTGATGGAGCCAACCTCGTATACGGTATTCACAAGGGCCATCATAGCCGCGATAGCGGTGTTGAACTTCATCGCCTCGATATCGCCGGTAACCTTTTTTATCGTCTTGTGCAGGGCCACCTCCAGCTCGGGACGCATCTCGTCGCCGGGTATGAGCTTATCGCTCAGCGCCCATACACGGTCAAGGAAGCGCTTGCAGCCCTTAATTCCGGTCTCGCTCCATGGAGCGGCCTGTTCATAATCGCCCATAAACAGCACATAGACCCTGAGCACGTCCGCGCCGTACACGTCCACCACGTCGTTGGGGTCCACAACATTGCCTTTGGACTTGCTCATCTTGTCGCCGTCCGGTCCGAGCACAAGGCCCTGGGCCGTGCGCTTCGCGTAGGGCTCGGGAGTGGGCACCTCGCCGATGTCGTAAAGGAACTTGTGCCAGAAGCGGGAGTATATCATATGCCTCGTAACGTGCTCCATGCCTCCGTTGTACCAATCCACCGGCATCCAGTATTCGAGGGCCTCCTTAGAGGCAAACGCCTTGTCGTTGCGGGGGTCGCAGTAGCGGAGGAAATACCATGAGGAACCCGCCCACTGGGGCATGGTGTCGGTCTCACGCCGGGCGTCGCCGCCGCACTTTGGACACTTGCAGTTCACGAAGCTTTCGATTTTTGCCAAGGGGCTCTCGCCGTCGGAGCCGGGCTCGTAATTCTCCACCGGTGGCAGCCGGAGGGGAAGCTCCTCATACGGCACGGCCACCATTCCGCAGCGGGGACAATGTACGATGGGAATGGGTTCGCCCCAGTAACGCTGGCGGTTGAAGGCCCAGTCCTTCATCTTGTACTGAACGCCGGGCTCGCCGCAGCCCTTGGCCTCAAGAACCTCGAGCACCTTGGCGATGGCGTCCTTTTTGTTTGTAATACCGTTCAGCTCACCGGAATTGACCATCTCGCCGTCGCCGGTATAGGCTTCGACGCTTATGTCTCCGCCCTTGATTACCTCGATTATGTCGATGCCGAACTTCTTGGCAAATTCGTAGTCGCGGGTGTCATGGGCGGGCACGGCCATTATTGCGCCCGTGCCGTAGCCCATCATTACGTAGTCGGAAATGTAAACGGGAATTTCCTTGCCGGTGAGGGGATTTATCGCGGTAAGGCCCTCGATGCGGACGCCGGTCTTGTCCTTGACAAGCTGGGTGCGCTCGAACTCGCTCTTTTTGCCGCACTCGGCCTTATAAGCGTCAAGGGCGTCTATGTTCGCGATGGAGTCCCTGTATTTTTCAATTATGGGGTGTTCGGGCGCGATGACCATGAACGTAACGCCGTAAAGCGTGTCGGGACGGGTAGTGTAAATGCGGAGCTTTTCTCCGTTTTCCTTTATGGTGAAGTTCACAAAAGCGCCTGTGGACTTGCCTATCCAGTTCTCCTGCTGGAGCTTGATGTTGGGCAGATAATCCACGTCCGCAAGACCCTGAAGGAGCTTGTCGGCGTACTCGGTAATACGCAGATACCAAACCTCCTTGGTACGCTGTACAACATCGCTGTGGCAGATGTCGCACTTGCCGCCCTGCGAGTCCTCATTGGAAAGGACGACCTTGCAGCTGGGGCAGTAGTTCACAAGCGTCTTGTCCCTAAAGACAAGGCCGTGCTCAAACATTTTCAGAAAAATCCACTGGGTCCACTTATAATATCCCTCGTCGGTGGTGTCTATTACCCTGTCCCAATCGAAAGAGAAGCCCACGCGCTTGAGCTGCTGGGTAAACTTCTTTATGTTGTTGTCGGTAACAACCCTCGGGTGTACGCCGGTCTTGATGGCGGTATTCTCCGTGGGCAGGCCGTAGGCGTCAAAGCCTATGGGGAACAGCACATTGTAGCCCTCCATGCGGCGCTTGCGGCTCACCACCTCAAGGCCGGAAAACGCCTTGATATGGCCCACGTGCATACCCGCGCCGGAGGGGTACGGAAATTCGATAAGGGCGTAAAATTTGGGCTTTTCGCTGTTCTGCTCGGCGCAGAAGGTCTTATGTTCGTCCCAGTATTTCTGCCATTTCGGCTCTATGGTTTTAAAGTCGTAATTCATCTGTCCATCATTCCTTTCCTAATTTTCAGTGAGCAAGGCGGATATATCAACGGTCGGAGAGTCGCTCCACAGCCGTTCAAGGTCATAAAACTCACGCATCTGGGCGGTGAAAAGGTGGAGGATGACTCCGCCGAAGTCGATAAGTATCCAGCCTCCGCCGCCTTTACCCTCGACCTTTACGGCGGGTTCGCCCTTTTGAGCCATAACGTCCTGGGCCTCGTCGGACAGGGCGCCAAGCTGAGTGAGACTGCCGCCGGTGGCAATTACAAAATAGCTCGCGATGATGGTGCTTTGCTCGACCTCCACAACAACTATGTCACGGGCCTTTTTCGCGTCAAGAATTTTTACCAGCTCCGTCATTTTTTCTCTATCGTTCAAGAGCCTCTCCTCCTGTTTTCTATAAGGTGATTTCTGGCAAATATCGAATCCGGATGGATAAGATTGCCCTTTTTTATAACGTGCTTTATCGAGCAGCCGATGGCGTAGATAAGCGCTTCGTCTATGTCCTCTTCCACCAGCTCCCGTATTTGCTCCGACTGCTCTATCTCCCTGCCGGGTTCGGTCATGTCGGCTATGTAAATAAGCTTTTCGAGGGGCGTCATCCCCGGCCGCCCTGTGGTATGATAATAAATGGCGTTAAGTATCTCCGGGTCGTCCACGCCGTAGTCCACCCTGGCCACCGTCGCCCCTAAAAAGCCGTGGACAAGGGCCTTTTCGGTCTTACAGTACGGGTCGAGGACGACGCCGTATTTGCGGCAGTATTCCTCCACCTGCTCCTCGCTGAAATTCTTGGCGCAGTCGTGGAGCAGACCGGCGATATACGCCTTGTCCCCGTCCACACCAAACTTCGGCGCAAGCCTGACCGCCTCGGCGGCAACGCCCATTGTGTGCCTAAATCGCCTCTCTACCTGAGTGGCCTTTAACCTGACTATCATTTCATCAGTTGTCATACAGCACCTCATTCGTAAAGATTATATAATTTTATATATTCATATACCGCCTTGGGCAAATATTTTTTCGGGTCCTCTCCCCGGTGTATCAGTTCCCGAATTTCCGTGCTGGATATGTCCACCCGTTCCATTTCGACGGGCACCGCCGGCGGGACTACATCGACATCTACGCCGCTCCTCGGAAAAACCAAAAGCGTCGCGGCGGCGGTTATCCTGTCCGGCCGGTACCAGGTGTGAAAGTCACGGTAAGAGTCGGCGCCAATCAAAAAATACAGCTCGTCGTCAGGGTACATATCCCTGAAATCCTCCACCGTAATGGCGCTGTAGGAGACTCCTCCCCTGTCCTCCTCGTAGCGGCTGACAATAAAGCCGGCGCCCTCGAGAGCGGCGGAGGTCATATTGAAGCGGTCCTCAAAGCCGGCGCTGAAGTCATCCTTGTGAGGAGCTTTCCATGTGGGGATAACTATCAGCCTGTCCAGCCCCGCCGTCCTGACGGCGGCCTCGCATATGGACAGATGACCGTTGTGAAAGGGGTCGAAAGCCCCGCCGAAAAGTCCGATTTTCATGGCAGCTCTATCTTTCTCTTATCCTTGTCCGAGGCCGGGCGGTAAATAACGAGCTTGTTGCCGATGCACTGCACAGGCTCGGCCTCAAGAGCCTCGCACAGTTCGTCGCAGGCGCTTCTGGCGCTCATGAGGGCGGTTTCGAGAACGGTTATTTTTATCAGCTCTCTGGCCTCCAAAGCGTCGTCAAGCTGTTTCACCATATTTTCATTTATCCCGCCCTTGCCTATCTGGAATATGGCGGGCTGTACGTGGCCAAGCCCACGGAGGTAGGCCCTTTGTTTGGATGTCAGCATATAATTACTCCACAAAATCAAATTCTATTTCATACAGTCTCACCGGGTCGCCCTCGCCGCAGCCCCGCTCCCGCAGAGCGTCAATAATCCCTTTGCGGCGCAGCGCCCGCTGAAAATACTGCAGGCTTTCGTCGTCGTCAAAGTTCACGCCGCGGAGGAGCTTTTCGATATAAGGTCCCTCCACCACGTAAACCCCGTCCTCAAGGGTGACGGTAAAATCCTCCCGCTCCTCCTCCGGCAGCTCGAAAATCTCAGGCTCGTAAACCGCCACGGGCTCCAGCGTTTCAAGCATGGAGGCGGCAAAGCTTATCAGCTCCCTGACGCCCTTTTTGCTGGCGGCGGAGATTTCAAAAAACGGGAGATTTTTCTCTTTTATATATTCCCTGAACCGGTCCAAAAGCTCCGGCTCGGTGATAATATCGGTCTTGTTGGCGGCCACGATTTGCGGCCTTTCGGCCAGAGCCGCACTGTAGAGCGCCAATTCGGAATTTATCTTTTCAAAATCCTCGACGGGGTCACGGCCCTCAATGCCGCTTACGTCCACCACATGAATGATGAGTCTTGTGCGCTCGATGTGGCGTAGGAACTCGTGTCCCAGTCCCACTCCCTCGTGCGCCCCCTCGATAAGGCCGGGTATGTCGGCCATAACAAAGCTCCTCCCCTCTCCCGCGTCCACGACGCCGAGATTTGGCTCGAGAGTGGTGAAGTGGTAGTTGGCGATTTTCGGCCTCGCGTCGCTGACCACCGAAAGAAAGGTGGACTTGCCCACATTGGGGAACCCCGCCAGACCCACGTCGGCAATGAGCTTAAGCTCGAGGGTAAGCTCTCTCTCCTGGCCGGGTACGCCGTTTTTGGCAAATTTCGGCGCCTGACGGGTAGGCGTGGCAAAGTGCATATTGCCCCAGCCGCCGTTGCCGCCCTTGGCGGCTATGAATTCCTCGCCCGGCTCGGACATATCCTTTATAATTTTTCCGCTTTTACCGTCGCGAATTACGGTGCCTACCGGCACAAGAACGGTGAGGTCCTCGCCCTTGGGCCCGCTTGAGTTTCGGGCCTTTCCGTCGCCGCCGTTCCCGGCCTTATAGCTCTTGCGGTAACGGAAGTCCGTCAAGGTTGTAAGGCCCGGGTCGGCCTTAAAGATTATGTCGCCGCCCTTACCGCCGTCGCCCCCGTCGGGGCCGCCGTTGGGCACGTACTTTTCCCTGCGGAAGGACACCAGCCCGTTGCCGCCGTTGCCGGCCTTTATACTGATTTCAGCTATATCCGCAAACATAAGCAGTCCCTTTCCTTTGTCCTTTTCCCTTGACTTTTTTACCCATTTTAACGCTATATTATATTACTACATTATGGCTGAAAAGTCAAGAGTTGAGAAGTATTTTTTTTGTTTCACTTGACATTTTGGGGATTTAGTTATATCATTATTTATATATTTGCCATTAATTTATGAAAAATCACGAGGTATTGAAATGGATTATAAAAGCTGTCGAATTTGTCCCCGCCGCTGCGGGGCGGACCGCACGGTCGGGAACGGTCTCTGCGGGGCCGGGTCGATGCCGAAGGTCGCCCGAGCCGCCCTGCACTACTGGGAGGAGCCCTGCATCAGCGGCACAGGCGGCAGCGGCACGGTTTTCTTTTCCGGATGCAGCCTGGGCTGCGTCTACTGCCAGAACAGGGAGATATCCCACGGCGGCGCGGGCAGAGAGATATCCACGGCCCGGCTTGCGGATATATTCCGTGAACTTGAGGCCGCCGGCGCTCACAATATCAATCTTGTGACGCCGACGCATTTTGTTCCGTCCATAATCGAGGCTCTCGACCTTTACCGCCCCGGCATACCTACGGTTTACAACTGCGGCGGCTACGAAAGCGCCGAGGCGCTGGAGGCGCTCAGGGATTATATTGACATTTACCTGACCGACATTAAATACTTTTCCCCGGAATATTCCATGAAATACAGCGGGGCGGCGGACTATTTTGAGCGGGCTTACGCCGCCGCCGCGGAAATGATAGCGCAGACGGGCCCTCCCGTCATAAGGGACGGCCTTATGAAGAGCGGCGTCATTATCCGCCACCTTGTGCTGCCGGGCCTGCGCAGGGACAGCATGGCCGTGCTGGACGCCGTCGCGAAGCTGCCGAAGGACAGCTTTTTACTCAGCTTGATGAGCCAGTATACGCCGGCGGACTTGGAGGAATTCCCCGAAATAAACCGCCGCGTTACCACCTTTGAATACGAAAGCGTGGTCTCCCACGCGGTTGAGCTCGGCCTGACTAACGGCTACACTCAGGACCGCCGAAGCGCAAAAGAAGAATACACTCCCCCATTTGACCTGACGGGGATATAGGACGTGTGAAAAAATGGACAAGCTCTTATCAATGAGACCGAGGCTGAGCCGTCCGATGCTGTGGGCGGCCCTTTTCTGTCTGGCCGGACTTATAATGCAGTGCCTTGGTCTTAGCTCTGCTGCGGCCATAGCGATACTTGCCGTCTCCGCGGCGGCCTTACTTGCCGTTACTAAGAAAAGCCTTATCCCGCTGCTGCTGGCGCTGGCGCTTTCGGTTTTGATGACCGCCCGATTTGCCCATGTGCGCGGCCTTGCGGAGGCCGTCGCCGAAAAATATGACGGCATGGAGACCCTCCTGACAGGCAGACTTTACACCGAGCCGGTCTATTCCGCCAATTCGTGCACGGCGGAGCTGGACACCGGACTGGGGAGGATACGCCTTGTGTGCTACGACGGCGATATCACCGGAGAGATAGGCGATACCGTCACGGCCAATGTTGTCCTTTCCGCGCCTGACATACCCGGCAACGACTACGGCTTCAACGACCGGGAATACCTTTACAGCCGGGGCATTTACCTTACCGCCGAGGCCGACGGGATGCCAAAGGTGACCGCCGCCAAAAGCCGCGGCATACGCTGGGCCGCCTCAAAAATCAGAGGGTACGCCATAAGCATGGGAGAAAAGCGTTTGGGCGGCAAGGCTCTCGAGCTGTACTGCGCCATCGTTTTCGGGGACAGGAGCCGTCTCAATCCGGATTTGAAAACCGCCCTGAGTATTTCTGGGCTCAGCCACATTTCCGCGGTATCGGGTATGCACCTTTCCGTGGTCGCGGTCATAATAATGTTCCTGCTGTCGATGATTTTCGGCAAGCGCAGGTTCGCGCGTCTGCTAACCATCCCCGCGATGGCGCTTTTCGCCCTGGTTACCGGCGGCGAGCCCAGCGTCGTCCGGGCCTGTATAATGAACGTAATTTTTCAGCTCTCCATCGTACTGTACCGGGAAAACGACAGTCTCTCGGCTCTGTCGCTGGCCTTTATGATAATGTGCGGTTTTAAGCCCATGCTCGTTTACAGCGCGGGCTTCCGCCTGTCCGCGGCGGCGACCCTCGGGATAATACTCTTTGCGGAGATTTTCAAGCGGCCCTTTAAGCTCCTCACATCAGGGGAGGTTTTTAAGGGCGGCTTACCCATGCGCGTATTGGGAAGGATAATATACGGGGCAGGCGGCGTTATCGCCGTCAGTCTCAGCGCACAGGCGGGCGTTTTTCCCGTTTTGCTTTACTATTTCCGCTATATCTCGGCCTACGCCCTGCTGTCAAATCTTATAGTTGTCCCGCTGCTGACGCCGATAATGGTATTCGGACTGCTGCTGGCCCTCCTCGGGCCGCTGCCCTTTATCGGAGGACTTCCAGCCCTTATCTGCGGGCCGCTGCTGGAATTCGTGGCCTTTTCCGCCGAAAAGATTTCCGCGCTCCCCGGGGCGGCAATACCTGTCGCCCGTCCCGATATATTCATGACGCTTGCGTATATAGCCGCTGTTCTGGCATTTTTCGCCTTTGTGAAAAAGTATAAAATCACGGGCGCCGTTTTGACCGTCACCTTTATCGCCGCCCTTGTTTTGAGCGGAATTCGCGTTTACAGACAGAGCGGCGTACCCGAGCTTTGCTTCATAAACACGGGCAGAGGGGACTGCGCCCTCTTCAGGCTGAGCGACGGAACAACCGTGCTCGTGGACGGCGGCAAAGGCTCGGCGCCAGAGGACTATCTTTCGGCAAGGGGCATCTTCAGCCTCGACTGCGCGGTGCTCACCTCCGCCAAGCTCGAGCATATCTCCGGCCTGATAACCCTTGTGGACAACGGCTTTGTTAAAACGCTGTACGTCCCCTCCTTCATAAGCGGCGACAGGCTTAACACCCTCCTCCTTTCCGCGGACGAAGCCGGGACAAGAGTCATAGAGTACGGCGAGGGCGGTTCGGTCTACGCCGGAGGGCTTACCCTCACCGCCTTTGACAGCGACGGCGAGTCGGCACAGCTCTTGGCCGAATATCAGGGAACAAAGGTCCTTTTTTGCGGCGACGGCGTAATGGACTGGGCCGACTGCGACATTGTGAAAATGCCCTCTCATGGAGCGGGGAATTATAATTATTATCCCGAGCTGCACCGGCACAGGCCGAAATACGCCGTGGTGACGGCGGCGGGAGAATACGCTTTTGAAAATTCAAAATCCTCCGCCGTGCTGAGGGATATGAAGGTGCCCTGCTATGTGCCGGCCATGGACGGAACGGTGACGTTCGCGCTTGGGAAAGATTTGTCTGTCACCACTACGAGAGAAAAATATAACGGTCTTTAAATGGCAAAAAACGAGGGAGACACGCTCTCATGAGCGGATATCCCTCGTTTTTTGAAAACCGTTCGCGCCGCTGCCCACGGACGCTCTAACGCTTCTCAAATATTTTGTCCACTACCCCGTGCCAAAAAGCCGCGCTTTCCACGCTTTCCATCCGGGCGGTGATATCCCTCCTCCGGCAGACCGACATCACCACGCCCAGCAGCATAAACATCACAAAGCAGTCGCAGCCTCCGCCGCCGATTATGGGCAGGCCAAGTCCGACAACGGGGAAAAGGTTGAAATTTATAAGTATATTTATCACATACCTGAGGGCGAGGACGGCGCCGGCGCTGATTGCCATGGCAAAACCGCAGGGGTCGTTCACCTTTGAGCAGGCCGCGAAAAGCCGCCAAATCAAAAGCGCCGCCGCGACCATAACGGCCACCGTGGGCAGCCACCCGTAACGTCCGAGGATGCCGACCAAAGCATACTCCGAAAAAATGGAGAAAACATCCGGTATATCTCCCGGCGCCCCGCCGATAAGACGGGCGCGGCCGATGACCTCCGACACCTGCATCGTCAGCCAGCCGTTACCGTTTGGGTCGCTGAGGCCGGCGGAGAAAAACACCTCAAGCCTTTCGGTCATATACGGGAACATAACAAACACCCCAATTATCATCGCCGCTGTCAGGCACACGCTCACCGGCAGCAGCCTCAGGGCGGTCTTGTTTTTCATGACCGCGAGGATGGAAAGAATAATCAGATAGCTCAGTCCCAGCAGAAGTATATACGCCGCCTTATTCGTGGTGATGACCGCGAAAAACGGGATAGCCATAAGGACGCAAAGCCCGGCGGTCCGTATCGGGCCGAAGCTCTCTCGCCTGAATATAAGCGGCATAAACAGCACCGGTGCCAGTTGAGCCAGCTGCAGCGCGGCAACGGCCGCTCTTATGCCTACGTGGTCTATATAAGAGTCCTTCACCGATAAAATCACCAGCAGGGCCGAATAAGCCAGATATATGGGCAGGGCGTGATACCTCACCCTCGTGCAGTCAACGAACATCATTCCCACCATCAGGCCGAAGCCGAGGACTATGTACAGGGCCTTGCCTTGACCGATGTCCGCCGCAAGGCTCACCGCGACGCCCGCCGCCGCGATAGCGAAAGCGGCGGCCAGCAGGAGCCAGTCGGTTTTGGGCCGGTGCTTTTTGTCCAGCTTAAGGCCGATATCCTCGGGACTGCCCATGCGCTTCAGAGCCTTTTCCTCGGCGGCTTCTGGACTCAGTCCGGAGCTTATCTCCGCCTCCACTATCTCGTCGATGTGGGAGCTAAGCTCCGCCCGTATGTCCTTATGCACGCTTTTGGCGCGAATACAGGCGCAGACGCGGTTCAAAAATTTCTCCCTGTTATCCATTGAAAACCACCCCCTTCGACAGACCGATGACCTTGTTTACCGCCCCGCTGTAAAGCCGCCATTCCTGCTTTTTTTCATTGAGCATGGCCCGGCCCTTTCCGGTAATACGGTAATACTTCCTCCTACGGCCGCTTTCGCCGTCCACCCAGTAAGCCTCTATAGCGCCTTCGTTTTCAAGTCCGTGGAGCATAGGATATAAGGTTCCCTCTTTCAGCTCGAACACGCTGCCGCTGAGCGCGGAAAGCCGCTGTACAATCATGTAGCCGTACATATCCTCCTTGTCCAGCAGGGATAAAATCAGTATGGACGTACTGCCCTTTATCAGCTCCTTGTTGATTTTCACGGTTTTTCTCCCCTTTACATAGATATTCTTTATACATAGATTTTCTATGTATATGATTATACCACCCCTCCGCTTGATTGTCAAGATAATTTTATAAAAAAGTTGAAAAAAGGGAGCGCCCCGCGCCCCCTTCACAGCCTGAGCGTCATATCGTGCCAGACTATTCCGCCCAGCACCGACTCGGAAAGTCCCAGGTCAGTAAAGCCAAACCTCGCATAGTAGTGAACAAGCTCGGGCTTACAGGTCAGGGCGACGGTTTTTACGCCGTTGTTCCGTGCGACCTCCAGCAGACGCTCCATCATCGCGGCCGCCACTCCCCTGTTCCTGAAATCAGGGCGGGTCGCCACACCGAAAATGAGCAGGTTCTCACCGTCAAGGTCGGCTCCGCCGGGGGCATACACCTCATCGACTATCAGCTCTCTATACGACAGAACCCCGTCTATATGGCCTATTATCTCCCCGTTTTCCCGCGCCGCAAGGAAATATTCGGGGAAGCTTTCCATACGGTATTTAAGGGCCTCTCTCCCCGCCGCCTCGTCGCCGGGGAAACCGATTTTTTCGAGGCGGACAAGGGTCTCCAAATCCTCTGGGCGCGCGTTTGTTATTTTCATAGTTTCACTCCCAAAAAGCGCCCGGTAATCCGGGCGCCGGTATATGCTGCTTTATGAGCGGCCGGGCCGCTCCCTTGAATAAGCGGACTGCTTTCGCCTTACTGGTCCGCCCCGAAATCCGCCTTATACGCCTCCGCCAGCTTTTTGGGCCAGTCGGAAACAGGCTCAAGTATGCCGGTGAAGAAGCGGAGGGTAGCCGGCTCATGCACGAACCGAAGGCCGCCGATAAGACTGCGGTGGTCATAGAGCCACTTAACGCGGTCGATAACATACTCCGTCTGGGACAGCGTGAACACGCGCCTTGGGAAGGCCATGCGCACAAGCTCCATTGACGCCAGACGCTCGCTGCCGTCAGCGTTGCGCTCCTCGGAAAGCGTGCCGCGCTCCATGCCGCGGATGCCGCCGCAGATGTACAGGGCGCACACAAGAGCGCCGGCGGGATACTCGGCCTGAGGAATGTGGTCCACAAACTGACTCGCGTCGAGGTGAGCGCCAAGGCCGCCGCCGGGAGTTATCACGGGTATGCCGTAGGCTTCGAGCTGCCTTACGCAGTAGTCTATGAACTGGGGGCCCTGAGAAATAACGTCCATGTCCATGCTCTCGTCAAAGCCCACAATCATGGCCTCCATTTCCTTAACGGACATACCGCCGTAGGTCAAAAAGCCCTCAAACATGGGAATAAGGTCCTCCATGGAGTGGAAAAGAGCCTCGTCCCTGACAAGGATACCGCCGCCACGAGCAAATCCGAACTTGCGGCCGGAGAAGTAAATTATATCAAAGAGGTCGGCTATCATGCGGGTTATCTCGCGGACCGACTTATCCTTCATGGACTTCTCGCGTGTCTTAATGAAATAAAGGTTATCCTGGAGCAGGGAGGCGTCGAGGACAGTGAGTATACCGTACTTTTTGGCGATATCGGTAGCCGCTTTCATATTCTCATAGGAGATGGGCTGGCCGCCGATAAGGTTCGTACCGGCCTCAAGGCGGATGAAGGGCACATTTTCGGGAGTTTCTTTAAGAATACAGTCCTCGAGCTTTTTAAGGTCTATATTTCCCTTGAAGGGAAGGTCGCTCTTGGCGGCAAGGCCCTCGTCCTTCACAAGCTCCTCCACGCGACCGCCAACACGGGTGATATGGGCCTTGGCGGTGGTGAAATGGTAATTCATGATAACGCAGCTGTCGGGCTTGACAAAGCGGGTGGCAAGGATATTTTCGCAGGCGCGGCCCTGATGAGCGGGCAGGAGATACTTTATTCCGAATATCTCCTCCAGCTTGTCGCGCATACGGAAGAAGGTCTCGCTGCCGGCGTAGGCGTCGTCGGCCTTCATCATCGCGGCAAGCATATTGTCACTCATCGCGTTTACGCCGGAGTCGGTGAGCATATCCATAAAGATATCGCCGTTGTGGAGCTGGAAGGTGTTGAAACCCGCCTTCTCCATTTTCTCAAGTCGCCGGTCAACGGGCAGCAGTGTGAGCTTCTGTACTATTTTTACCTTGTGCATTTCCAAGGGCAGGGGCTCACGCTTATAAAATTTGATTTCAGGCATTAATTTTTCCTCCATTTTTATCTTTGTTTTTTGCCTTATGTAAAACCGCACATAACGCTTTTGTTATTATAGCATAATTTTCCCCGGGCGGGCAATAGATTTTTTATCATTTTTTACAAATCATTGTACGAAAACCGCCAAAAAAATACATGGGAATATTGACAATTCCGCGCCGTAAGTCTATAATATCCATTGTAAGGCACATCGGAGGGATAAAAATGGAACAGCCGACATTTTTTGAAAATAATGCGTCCCAGCCCTTGGCGGCAAGGCTGCGCCCCCGCGGTCTTGATGAATTTGTGGGACAAACCCACCTCCTCGGCGAGGGAAAGGTGCTGCGCCGGCTGATAGAGGGCGACAGCGTTTCGTCAATGATATTTTGGGGGCCTCCGGGGGTGGGCAAAACAACGCTGGCGCGAATAATCGCCAACCGCACAAAGGCGGCCTTTATTGATTTTTCCGCCGTGACCAGCGGCATAAAGGAAATACGCGGCGTAATGCGGGAGGCGGAAAAAAACCGCCTTTACGGAGAAAAGACCATTGTTTTTGTGGACGAGATACACAGGTTCAACAAGGCCCAGCAGGACGCCTTCCTCCCCTTTGTGGAAAAGGGCAGCATCATTCTGATAGGGGCCACAACGGAAAACCCGTCATTTGAGGTCAACGGGGCGCTTTTGTCCCGCTGCAAGGTCTTTGTGCTCCAAGCCCTTAAGCCAGAGGAGCTGGCGGAGCTTTTGTCCCGCGCCCTGACGGACCCGAGGGGATTTGGCGGCATGAAGGTGGACATATCCGCCGAAATGCTGATGAGGATAGCGATTTTTGCCAACGGCGACGCCCGCAGCGCTCTTTCCACCCTTGAAATGGTGGTGCTGAACGGCGAGGAAAAGGACGGCAAAATCACCGTTACCGCCGAGACTCTCGAGCAATGCACCTCAAAAAAATCCCTGCTATACGATAAAAATGGAGAAGAGCATTACAACCTCATTTCAGCCCTCCACAAGTCGATGCGGAACTCCGACCCCGACGCGGCCCTGTACTGGCTGGCACGTATGCTGGAGGCCGGGGAGGACCCGCTGTACGTCGCGAGGCGGGTCACGCGCTTTGCCAGCGAGGACGTGGGCCTTGCGGACCCACGGGCGCTCGAGCTGTCGGTGGCCGCTTATCAGGCATGTCACCTCATAGGTATGCCCGAGTGTACCGTCCACCTGGCCGAGGCGGTGGTCTATCTGTCTCTGGCACCCAAATCAAACGCTCTTTACACCGCCTACGGGCGGGCGCGGAAGGACGCTCTCGAGCAGCTTGCGGAGCCTGTGCCGCTGGTGATACGCAACGCCCCGACAAAGCTCATGAAAGAGTTAGATTACGGCAAGGGCTATCAGTACGCCCACGACACCGAGGAAAAGCTGACAAATATGCAATGCCTCCCCGACTCCCTGCTTGGGCGGGAATATTACCTCCCCACCGACCAGGGGCTGGAGGTTCGATTTAAGGAAAGACTGAAGCAAATAAAAGATTGGAAAAAGAAACACAGTGAATAAACAAAACACCACCCGTCAAACGGGTGGTGTTGATTGTTACATATTATAATTTTTTACTTGCTATTCCTCACCCATTGTGGGCTTCTGTGCCTCAATCGTTCCGTAACCGCACAGAGGTCTCAGGTTGTCATCGACGACTATCGCCTTAAAAACGAAATGAGTTAAGCCAAGCGATAGATTTATATCAAAGTTATAGGTCTTGCTCTCGGTCACGTCGGTTACCCATACGCCGCAAACCTTATCCTCGGCGGAGTTGTAGGCGACAAGGTAGAGCTTTGTCTTGCTGTCGGGTTCGACAATCAAATCGGGGTCAAGGCTGACGGTGACCGTTCCCTTTACCGTCTTGCCCTCCCACTTGAGATTTCTCGTGTCTATGACCGGCCTGTCGTAAGTTCCTTCAACTACCTTTACCCATATCGGATTGGCGTAAAAGCTGAGGCTGTGATAGTTGTAGTCGTTCATGGTGTCGAAGCGGGTGTTGTTGTCGGTTATGCGGTTATACATCGGGTCGGGGAGCGGGTCGCCGTTAGCGTCCACATCAGCAGTGGAAATTCCCCGAAGGCGTATATACATATCCGCGTCGGCGGGCACGTCGCAGCTCAGGCGGTAAACCCCGTCCTCGCCCTTGGCCGCCGCCAGTTCCTCCTTGGTAAAGGTACGGATGATTTTAGCGTCGGTATTGGCTGTGCCGGCGTATTGACTTTCGTCCACCTTGCCGGTGACATGGCCCATAATGAGGTCCACATGGTCAAGCTCGGGCACGTTGTCCGCCTTTATGCCGGTGTCCGTGCCGGCGATTTTCGCGTAGTTATTATTTTCGGGGACCTTGAAGCTGACGCTCACATTGACGCTGCCGCCCTTGTTGGCGGAGGCTTCGCCGCCCATTTCAGCTCCGTTGGCGGTAAAGCTCAAATCGGAGATTAACCCGCCGTATACCGAATATGAATTTCCGGAACGGAGGCCCCTCACCACGTCGCCGTAGTCGAATTTGCCGTCCTCGCCCGGCTCCACATAGACATAGTTAGATGAATACTCATTGGGCCAGTAGCCGCTGGAAAAACGGCCATCCGTGCTGACCTTGAAGTGGAAGTCGGAGTTGGTGAAATTATAGAACCTCCGCCCCTCGGAAAGCATGGCGTCCCATACGCCACCGGTGACGGCGATGACCTCGTCGGCCCCGGCGCGGATATCTCCCTCGGGCAGCTCTCCCCTGCCCTCGCCGGACATATGGTTGCCGGGCATACCCTCAAAGCCGAAAACCACATTGGGGGCGGAGTCGTTAAGCTTGCGAAGATGCTCGATGCGCACCTCGCCGCTCTGTCCGTTGTGGCGGGAAGGATGGTTGGGGAGCAGATAGCTGTCGGGGTAATTTTCCTCCAGCCACTTCGCCGCCTCGTAGGTTGTCTCCACAGCGCCGTTGTTCCGACGCGCGCCGTAGACGGCCTGTTCGTCAAGGTCGTCGTTCAGCGCCCCTCCGCCGGAGTTGTACTTTGCCACGTCGTAAAGGTCGTTGCTGTCGTCCCCCACCGGGGCGAAAAGCCACTCAAAGGCGTGTATGCCCTGAACGGACTGATTGCCCTTGCCGTCCAGCACTCCCACGCTGGCATGGTCCAGACCGGGCATATCCCACTCAAAGCCCGAGCTGACAATTTTATCGCCATACAGCCCCTTGACCTGCATTTTCTCAATCTCACGCATCTGAGTCTGGACGGCAACGTAAAAGGCCGTGTCGTAATGACCGTTGCCCTTGCCGTCAACGCCGTTATACGAGACCCGCAGGTGGTCGGCAATGCCAAGGAAGTCAAAGGGTGCGCCGTACTTTATATTGGAAAACTTCGCCGCGGAATTTGCGCCGCTTTCAAGCACGCTCGAATTGTGAAAGGCCGCGGCAAGGCTGTTGGCAAGGCTCATGTAGTTTGTGGTGGCGTCCTTGGACTGACCGGTATGGGTGTGATACTCGCCGGACATATATTTGCCCTCGGCGGCCTCCTCAACACGCTTGGCCTCCATACCGGCGAAGCGCGACGCAAAGTCGATGGCTATCTCGCCCTCATTGCCCTTGCCGGTCATAAAGTTCACGTCAAAGAAGCTCCGCTCGCCGTCGCTCAGGGCCGCGGCGTAGGGCGAGTATGTAGAATAATATATCTTGTCCGCGCCCTCGTCAAACTCGAGATAGCGGAAAAAGCCGTTGCCGCCGTTGTAGGCGAACTGATAGTCGGCCAGCATACTTATTACGTCTTTTCCGGCGTCGTTTTTGAGTATTTCAACGCCGCTGCCGTGGCTGTGGCCTCCCACCATCATGAACACCTGGGGATATTTTTTTACTATATTCCACAGGCCCCAGCCGTTGCCGCTGAGCTGTACGGCGGAAGGGTCGGTGGGCGAGCAGTTCTGAAGGTCGTGGGTCGTCACAATGGTCGGGCAGCTGGGATACTCCTTAAGCACGCTCTCAAGCCACGCCTCGTCCTCCTTAAGCCACGTTACGTTGCCCAGCTCCCCAGAGGGGCTGCCCGTGCAGGAAAGGGAAATCACAAGGTAGTCGTAGCTGCCGGCCCTTACGAACATATACGAGCTGTTCTGGTCGCCGTTGGGAGAGTTGGTCAGATACCACCCCGTGCGGCGCTTGAAGGCGGTGCTTTTGCCGCTGAAGCTGTTCCAGTAGTTGTGTATGCCGCCGCTCCAGCCGTCGTGATTGCCCTGCTGGACGAGGAACTTAATCCCCGCGTCGGGGATTTTGTAAAAAGCTTCCCGGGCGTTGACGTACTGGGCATCATCGTTGTTGTCGTCCACCACGTCGCCAAGATGTATAACTCCCACGGTGTTAAATTCGTCAGCCTCGGAAATAAGGCCGTCAATAGCCTTATTCATCACGTCGGGACGGTACTCGACCGTGTTTTGTGTGTCGGGCAGAAGCACCATGGTGTAGTTAGACGGGTTTTTCAGCTTATATTCTCGGTTGCTCCCGTATTCGCCGAGGTACTTCTCGGGTTCGGGTATCAGCCAGTCCTCACGGGAGAGGGGCTGGGCGGTAATACGCACCTCCTGCAAGCTGCCCTGGAGGAACTTGCTTATGCCGTTCCACCAGGAGGAGCCCACATGGAAGCGTCCGTCGTTGGGGTCGGCGTACATACCCTTCATTTGGTCGCTGGCATAGTCGCGGAAAGCCTCGCAGCCGTTGACGTAGGTGCTGATTTCTTTGCCGTCGGAAACTATGGCTATATGGTACCATATGCCGCCCTCGTCCATGGAAACGGACCAGGCGTCCCGGGCCATGCGGTGACTGTCGTCGGCGTTGGCCGTGACAAACTGGATTTCCTTACAGTTGGAAACTGCCGTAAACATCGTGCCCTGCTCAGGCTCGGAAATATTCTTCGCGCTACCGCTGCGGCGCATGAGGCACATCCACTGGTCCTCGGCGGTCCAGTCCAACGGGAAGTAATAGAGATACTCCATCGTGTAGCCGTTACGGAAGCTCTCTTTGTTTATCGGCGCGCCGTCCACGGTGACGAAATCAGCGCCAACCTTCCCCTTGCTGTCGCCGTCAAAGACCATGCTTCCGCCCTCGCCGGTCATGCTGTCGTCGGAAAACTTAAGGTAGCTATCCCAGCTTCCGCTGCCGAAGGTCTCCATCTTAAGGTCGTTGCCGTTGCCGCTCTGGTCGGCAATGATAAGACTGGCGTCGCCTATTTTGCCGGACTTAACGCCCCCGACGCCGAACTTCCAGTAAGCGGCCACGTTTATCTCCTCCTCCACCGCCAGCGTAGGCGCCGCGCCCAGCACCATTACGGCGGCCACAAGACAGCTTAAAACTTTCTTTATCCTCATCCTGTTCCCTCCTATTTGTTCAGCTTATAGTAAATGTCGTTGTACATTATTTCTTTCTTAAACTCGGGTATCTCGGTTTTATTGTCAATAACAAGCAGCTCTATGCCCGCTATCTCGGCGAAATCGCGGAGATGCTCCACCGTAAGAGCGTTGGAAAGACAGGTGTGGTGAGCTCCGCCCGCCAAAATCCAGGCTTCGGCTCCGACGGCGAGATCGGGCTGGGGCTTCCAAAGCACGCGGGCCACGGGCAGCTGAGGCATTTTCTTCTTTACCTTGACCATATCAACCACCGAGCATACCATCCTGAACCTGTCTCCCATGTCAAGGAGCGTCACCGCCACGGCCTCGCCCTGCTGACCGTCGAACACAAGGCGGGCGGGGTCCTCCTTGCCGCCTATGCCCAATGGATGCACCTCGATTTTGGGCTTTCCGGCGGCAATCGTGGGGCAAACCTCCAGCATATGAGCGCCCAGCACCATCTCGCTGCCCTTTTCCAGGTGATAGGTATAGTCCTCCATAAAGGCGGTGCCGCCCTTAAGCCCCTGAGCCATGTACTTCATTACCGCGGTCAGGGCGGAGGTTTTCCAGTCGCCCTCGGCGCCGAAGCCGTAACCGTCGGCCAGCAAATTCTGCACCGCGAGACCGGGGAGCTGACGCAGACCGTGGAGGTCCTCAAATGTGTCGGTAAAGGCTCCGAAGCCCCCGTCCTCAAGGAATTTCCTTATGCCGCACTCATACTTTGCCTGTATCCGTACAGCGTCCATATTGTCGGTATTGAACTCGTACTTTTGGCCGTATTCTTCCATTTTAGCGTCTATCTCTGCGTCGGTGACCTTGTCTATCACTTCCGTAAGGTCGCCCATGCCGTAGCCGTTCACGCTCCAGCCCAGCTTTATCTGGGCCTCCACCTTATCGCCCTCGGTAACGGCCACCTCGCGCATATTATCGCCGAAGCGGGCCACCTTGAGGTTTTTGCTGTAGTCCCAGGCTGCGGCGGCGCGCATCCAGGCGTCAATTTTCTCTATCACGTCCTCGTTCTGCCAGTGGCCGACAACGACCTTGCGGCGCAGACCCATGCGGCTGACGATAAAGCCGTGCTCACGGTCGCCGTGGGCGGACTGGTTGAGGTTCATAAAGTCCATGTCTATGGTGTCCCAGGGTATCTCACGGTTGTACTGAGTATGTAAATGGAGCATGGGCTTCTGCAAAGCTTTAAGTCCGGCTATCCACATTTTGGACGGCGAGAACACGTGCATCCACATTATGACGCCGGCGCAGTTTTTGTCGTAATTAGCCTCGGTTATAACATTAAGTATCTCGTCCGGCAGAGTAACCAGCCCTTTGGAAACGACCCTGCACGGCAGCTTTGAACTGAGGTACTCGCTTATCTCCCTGCTGTGCGCCTCCATTTCCGCAAAGGCGTCGGTACCGTAAAGGTGCTGTCCGCCGGTAATGAACCAAAATTCCTTATTTTTCACGATTATCTCTCCTTTTCAAAATTTCACAAATTTATTTTAACACTAATTTTTATATTTTGCAACTGTTTTTACATATTTATTTTTCGAAAGCGCATGGAACATAAAAAAATCAAGTCGCCCCGGCAAACGCCGGAGCGACCCGATTAATTATTAAGGAGGAACCTAATAATCAAATTTAAAACCCGTTAATACTCGGGAAAACCTACTTGGAGCTCCAGTAACTGAAGGAATCGTCCGACGCTCTGGATTTGTCGTCTATGACGACGGTCACCTTGCTTGGAGCCTCGGCGCTGGCGCTGAACACGCCCATCACTTCATTTTCGGAAGACAGGCACTTTACCTCAACTATGGGTTTTTCAAATAACTTTTTCATTTTCTGTCTACCTCCTTACAGTTCGGGAATGAAACCGAAATCGGCGTCCGCGCCATCGGCGGCCGGTTGAGTGATTTCCGTTTCAACAAACTCAATCTCAACGCTGTCAAGGCTGAGGGTTACGGACATATCGGCGGATTCGAGAGTTACGTCGTCGCCGGTGATGGTGATCTTGTAGAAAAGCTCATCCTTAACCGCATCCTTAAGATCGCCCTTTACGCCCACCTTGGTGCTGGCCCTGAAGCCTATGCCCTTGTCGTAAAGTCCCCGGTCAAGGGTTATCACCGTGGAGTCCTCGCCAATTTCAACATCTATAAACGCGTCGCGCCCGTCGCCGAAGTTGCCCTCGGCGTCGTATACCGCTCCGCCCGCGGAAATCGCCTCAATAGCCTGGTCAATTCTGGCGAGCGATTTTGCGGTCGTGTAATCCTTGAGGTTGGCGGCTATATCGGCGGCTACCATGGGATACAGGGTGGCGGATGTCTTTGCCAGAGCGTAACCCGAATTCGCGTCGGAAACGATGGCGGTGTAAGTCATGTTGGGCGAGCCGGGAATAAGGGCTATCAAATTGTCGCCATCCGTCAAGGGCTCGTCATAAACAACCGTCGGAGTAGTGAGGGCATTACCCTCGACAACGCTGTCCTGAGCAATGATTGTCAGGTACTGACCGGCATAAGCGCCGTCAACCGTAAAGTTTATCGTCAGCTTTTCGGTCTCGTCCGCGGTCACATAGCCCAAACCGGCGGATATACCGGCCGCGTCGGGGACCTCTACCTCGGGGGCGTGGACCTGAATATTCGTTACCTGAACGGCCCCGTCAGGAGAATTGGCGTTGGTGTTGCCTATTGCTACAAGGCCGTCAACCATGCCGCTGTTCGTGCGGAAGCCCATGTTTTCCGCCGTGGCAGAGTTGGTACCGTCGGAAACCGAAGCAGTATAGTTGTTGTTCTCGGGGTCCACCTCAATGAGAACATAGTAGGGCTTGCCCGTTTCCATAGCCATAATTCCGGCGTCATCGGACACTCTTCCGCCGCTGCCGTTGCCGTTTACCGGAGTGAAGTTACCGTTGAGGCCGATGGCCACCTGGTCGGGACCGAAGAAACCGTCGTTGCTGCTGTCGTTTATGAACAGGAACTGATTGCCGGCGCTGTTGAGCGTTACGGTCATCTCAATAACGAACGGGGTCTCCATATAGTTGGGGAAGCGCACATAAGCCTGCTGTCCCTTTGCGTAGTTATTCTGAGAAGCCTGGCTTTCGTTGTCGATAAGGGTAAAGGTTGTGTCCAGAGTTTCTATCTCCGCGACGGCGGTGATACCCTCATACCCCTCGACCGTGCCTACGGCTTTGCCGCCGTCAACCGCCCAGTCGGTCACGCTTACCGTCTGGTCATAGGTCTTGTTAAATTCCTCGTTGTCGGTAACGAGCTTGGCCGTCGCGGGGAGGAAGGGAGCGTAGTCGCCAACGGTTTTCACCGTATCGGCCACGGCGCCCGTTATGGCGGCAATGGCCTTTACGGGTACATAGTATTCCTCGACGCCGGCCTCAAGGGTAATTTTGGCGGCCTCATTGGTATAGAACACATTTCCGAGGCGGGCGGCCTCAAGAGCGCCCTCGGGCACATCGACAACATCGCCGGCCGTGCCGCGCTGGGTGGCACTCCTGCCCAATACCTCGCCCTCGGCGGTACCGTCAAGGGTATAAACTATGTTATAGCGGACGGCATTGGGGTCGGCGGCTATATCATCCAGCTCATAGAGGAAGAAGTTGTCGTATACGGCGGTGCAGTCCCTGAGCCATGCCGTGCGGAAACCGAAATCGGTGTCGGTCTCGGCCGTGGTGTAGGCGAAGGCCCGGGTTACATACTCGTCGGCCACAAGCGGATGAAGGCCATTGCTGCCGTCGGAGCCAAGCTGTCCGGCGGTGGATCCGTCCATATAGTCAGCGATTACCGAGGTCTGTTCAGACACCGGCAAGCCGTCATCGCCTGTCTCATTGTCCGGATTGCCCCATGTCAGGAACCAGGCATACTGGTGGCCGTAGCCCTCCCTGGTGCCCGTGGTAGCCATAACGTCGGCGCCGATCAGGTAGCTGGCGCCCGGTTCGGGAATGGGCCAGCGGGTTTCGAAAGAACCGGCGGTGCCGTAGCCGGTACCGCTGGCAACAGTGTGCAGGGCGCCGTCCTCAAGGTAAGCCGTACCGGGGGCGTCGGCCAAAGGCGTCCCCTCGCCGGTAAACCAACCCTCAAGTGAGCCGCTGTCAAAGCCGCCGTCGGCAAGCAGATTTTCACTGACGATCTGCTTGTATGGGCCGTAGGCAATATCGAGATAATTTTCATCGCCCTCCTGAAGGACAATGGGTTCGGGATTGGTATAGGTATAAACTATGCCCTCCTCAAAGTCGGGCTCAACAATGCCCTCATAGTCGTATGCGGAGGGAAGCTCCATGGTGTCGCCCGCATACAGGTTTTCAACCTTACCCAGGATTTCCGGCTCCGCATCCTCCTTTATAAGGCGGATTGTGGCCGTTGCATCGGGTTGAATAGGCTCGGGGTCAATCTCATAGATGGCAAAATCGTCAAAGTAGTTGCCGCCGCAATAGCGGGCAAACACCTTAACCATGGTGCTGACGCCGGCTGTGGTCTTGATCAGCACGCCTTCCCTGGCCCAGCGGCCGGAGGTAAGGTTCGAAATGTCGCTGCCCTGACCGCCATTGTTGCCCCAGCTTCCATACTGGGACGCAAAGTCCGCGTCATAATCGACGGTCTGCGAATACGGATCGGCGGAAGCGCCCACGGATATGGACATCCTTCCGTTGGGAGCGTAACGCCAGAAAGTAAAGGCGTAAATCTTCTCCTCGGCGACGGGAGATTTGTCCTCGTTAAAATAGAACATACCCACAAAGCTGCCGTCTATCGAACCCGTGCCGCCGTTGCCGGGCACATACAGGGCCTGAGAGCCGCTGTGTACGTTTTCCGTTGAGATTTGAACCTCCTCGGAAAGGGGAGTGATAGACGATTTGTCCCAAGTAAAGTAGGATGTCCACGAGGAACGGTCTCCCTCGAAGCCCGCGTCGGCGGGCATTTTGACCTCGCTTATCACTCTGTACCTGTGACCGTTGATATCAACAGTCTCCACCTCCTCGGCGGCGGCGGTAAATGCCGGCACCACGGAGACAAGCATTGCAAGAGCGACAAAAAGCGCCAGAATTTTACCTGTTTTTTTCATTACACTTTTCCTCCTATAAATTTAAATTTGTTTAAATCCGGATATTGCCGGACATTTAAACCTGATTTTATCGGGCTGGGCGGCGGCAAAACGGACGTCGCTTGATGAGGGCTCGGCGAAAGCTCCGTTCCGCCGCCGCTGACCCGTGATTTTTACTTTATGACCACCTCCGGACGAGCTTTATCATATTTGCAGATATTATTTCACTTTTACCGCTCTCATGACGGGCCTCATATTCCCGTCCCAGAGGAATGCCTTTATGGAGCCTCTGGCGGGCACGCTCTCCTCAAGCTGAACCGCCAGCTGGAGCCTGCCGCGGGCGTCTACCTCAACGTCGCTCTTTTTCACTTCGATGATATCGCCGGAGGGCGTATAGGAGGCCACGTAGACCGATGCCTTGAAGGTATCCTCCTCGTTGTTGAGCACCTCCACGCTGACGGTCTTTGCGGAAGCCTTGTAGTCGGCGGAGGCTATGCCGTAGGAGTTATTCTCCTCAAGGCCGGCGTTTTCGCCGTTGATAATATCCTTGAGCTCCGAGGGGGTGAGCACACGGTCATAAATCCGGAAGTCTCTCATTGTTCCTCCGTACTGGCCCATGACATTGTAACCGTTTACGCTGATGCTGCCGGGAGCCAGCTCAATGTACTGGTCGGCCATGCCGTTGATGTAGGTTCTGGCGATGCCGGTCACGGCGTCATAGGTGATTGCCAAATGAACCTCGCCGGGGTTGGACTTGCTGGCGGAGCCGTCGGTAGTTCCGCCGTGGGTTCTGTTCCAGTCGGAATTGGACCAGATGTTGCTGCTGTCATAGCCTGCGCCGCTGACGGTAAGCGTCGGTACGGAGGAGGAATTGTTCACCGCATACTTGAACTGACCGTCGGCCAGACTGAGCACCGTGCCGCCCCAGTTGGACGCGGCGCTAAATTCCACAAAGGCGGAAATTGTAAAGCTGGCGCTGTCTATAAGGTCGTTCGGGAGCTGAACGTACCCGTTCGCCGTCGTCGTAAGCACTCCGTTCTCAACGGTTTCGCCAAAGGCGGTGGCGGCCTTCTTGCCGATACGGTCGATGAGTCTGTCCTCGGAAGCGCCCACAAAGGTGTAGTTTACATCCAAGCCGTCCTCAAAGTCAAATACGCTCTTGTCAAACTCGTAATTTGTGTGTATGGCCGTTGGAAATCCTTCCGGGAAAGAGCTGTTCACTATCCAGTAGTAATAGTCGCCGCTCATCCAAACCAAGTCGAACTCGTTTTCGCCGGGCGTACCGGGGATTGAGTAGGGGCGGACATTGTTGACGGTGGAATTTCTCGTGATCTGCTCGCGGTCAAGTATCTCCCGCCCGTCGTCGCTCATTGTGTAGCGGATTATCTCATATACCTCTCCGAACACTCCCTTGACGGGAACGGAGCCGTAAATAACATTGGGGTTGTCGGTGTCGATGGAAAGGCCGCCGCTGTAGCACTGCTCGGTGCCGCTGGACAGATGGAAGGCTCCGCCCGCATCGTCAAGCTTGGTCTTTACCCACTGACCGGCGCTGGGATCCCACTTGGCATAATAGTAGGTATGGCTCTTTTTGTCAGAGCTTATCCTTACCATCGCGATGACGGGAATTTCATCCTTGTCAAGGGCTATCTCCCATACCCAGCCGCGTTTGCTGGTAGTTCGGTCATCGACCACAAAGGAGGGATCGGTTTCGTTGTTGGTAACCCTGAACGGCAGACTCGTGGAAAGGGTCTCGCCTGTGGCTCCCTTAAAGGCGACCTTTACATTGCCCTCGGTGAAATCGGTGATCTGGACCGCGGTAAAGTAAATCGCGCAGGGGTCCACATTGTCGGGGTGAGTGGCGCTGTAGGTCACATAGATGGTATCTCTGCCGTTGGAGGCATACTTGGCATAGGGACGGCAGCCACTGCTCTGAGCGGTGGAGTTGATGAGCTGTCTGGGCCCCCATGTAAACCTGAGGGTATAGTCGTTATCGGCCGTTGGCATTTCCATCTGAGCTATGGTAGGATGCCAGTTGACGCCTCTCCAGCACATATAGATGTGCTCAGGGTCATCGGAGAGAATGAAGGGATTGGGATAGGTAGTGTTATCCGCCGTTACAAGCTTCTTCTCCTGACCGAGAGTGGTAATGTCGCCGGGCCGCTGTGAAACTCTGTAGTAGAAGGCCGCCTCGTCGGTATGACGGGAGTAAATGATCAGAATATGCTCGTCCGGCAGAACCAGAAAAGCGGGATTGTCGTGATCGTCAGGCTGGAAGTTTGTGCGAATAAGGGTTTCGCTGACCTCGCCTGTGAGATTGTTGTACTGGGTGGCCTTTATTGAGCCGTGTACGTCGATGTAGCCAACGTAGGTCATATCGATAGTGCCATCATCGTTCACATAGTGGAAAGCACGGTTATCGGCAAACCAGCAGTAAGAGCCCTCGGGCGATATCTCGTATCCGCTGTACATATCGTCGGCGGAAACAAGGGAGTATACAAGGGAAATAACATTAAGTCCCTCGTCCTCCTCATCGGCGGTGACATCGACGGAAAGAGTGGAAAGCTCCTCTCTGTAGGTGTAGATATCCTCCCCGACGGTTATGAAAGCGTCGGGCGTAAGCTTATAGGTGTAGGTTGTTCCCGTGGCAATCTTGGGAATTATCACATCGCCGCGCAGAGAGTTGCCGTCGGTGTCCACCGTCTTTACCACCACATTGGCGCGCTCGTAATAAACCGGGTCGCCCTCGATATATACCAGCTCAAGCTGTGCCGCCTGATTGGAGGCTATGGAGCCCCAATAGTTGGCCGCCGTGTCGGTGCGGAAGGCAATGGACAGAGTGTCGGTGTAATCCATGTATGCCAGGCAGTCGGTTATATCCAGTTCCTTCCAACCGGTGGTGCCGTTGGAGAAGGACATCGAACCCAGGTATACATCCGAGGTTCCGCCGAACTGAGGCTCGTTGTTCCACGTAATGGTATTTCCGCTCCAACCGTTGTCGTCTATAAGGTAGAAGTCGGTGGTTCTGGAAACATTGTTTGTCGCCTGCTGAACATATATTCTGAGCTTGGCGCTTATGATTTTGGAGTACTTATACTCCTCGCCGGGGAGCGTGAATTTTATGAAGGAATCCCTGGTGCTGTTGGCGCCGGCCGTCCCCTCCGTGCCGGAGGTCAAAAGACCGGAAGCTGTGCTTTGCACCGTATCGGGCTGGGCGTCGTTGGTAAAGCCGTTATCGGACACAACGGCCGTCTTTGCAACTATGTCGCCCGAATATGCCAGTTTTTCATAAACAATGTGGATGGTGTTGTCTCCGATCCCAAGCTTGGGGTCCGTAACTCTTACGCTAAGGTTGGAACGCTCCGCGCTGAACATATAGTTGGCGCCGTCCTCGTCCTGGAAGTAAGGCTCGGGAGTATTGGTGTATACATACGTGGAGCCGATTATGGAGCCCTCCGAAACCTGCGTCTTTTCCTCAAGGACATTGCCTTCGGTGTCCTCAACCACCATGTAGACCGGAACACGTTCGCGGGAAGGACCGGTTCCGTCATTTTTGTAAGTGATCTCCAGCTTGGGCTCGAGCCCGTCTCCGGCCTCAATCGAGGTGACGTAGGAGGAAGCCGTATCGCTGGAAAGGCCGATTGAAAGGTCTACCGTATCGTTGGGGATGGCCGCAAGCGCGTCGGTAATATCTATCTCATACCAGCCGGTCTCGTTGTGGCCGAAGGATACGCCGCCTATGGCGGAACCTATGGCGGGAGCGTTGTTCCATGTAAGGGTATCGGCGCTCCATGTGGGTTCCGTGATGGAGGCATTTATCGTGCGTCCGGTGTTGTTGCCGGTTCTGTTCACATAGAAGCCCAGCTTTGCGGAGGTTATCTCACTGAATGATATCTCGGCCAAACTGAACATCAGGTAAGAATTCCTGTCGGACAGTGCGCCCACGCTGCCGCCCATGTTGGTAACAAGAAGATATGACGACGTATCCTGCACCGTGTCGGGCTGGGCGGAATCGGTATAAGCGTTCATGTAGGGCGAGAATACCGCTTTCAATTCCACGCCGGAATTCTCCTTGCCGTATACCAATACAATAACATTCTTTTCGGACTCGTCGGAAACCACAATTGTCGTGGTGGAAGCCTCCTCCATGTATACGTAGGTCTCTCCGTTATAGCTGCGGAACATATCCGGCGTTCCGTTATATTTATAAGTGCGTCCCACGGGTACTTGGGTCTCGTATACGGAGTCGGCCTCGAGAGGATTGCCGTCCTGATCGACTATACGGAGGGTAACGTCCTCACGGGCGGAACCGTCGTCCAAATACGAAACCACCAATCTTGGGGCCGTGCCCTCGCCCTCCTCTACGGGATAAACGTAGTAGCAGGCGGTGTCAACGGCCAGGCGGACGGAAAAGTCACCGGAGTTATTCTTGATATTGGCCGCCATGTAATCGGTAACGTCGATATCATACCAGCCCTCGGTATTTCCGCCGGGGAAGCTTACTGTCCCCATGACCTCTACCGGTCTGTAGGAAGGCGCGTTATTCCATGTGACCTCGCCCTTTGTCCAAGAGGAAGAAATTGGATAAGCACTTGTGGTACGGACGGCGGACTGATCCGTGTGGCGGACGTAAAATCTTATCTTGGCGTCCACTATTTCGGAGAAGTTGATATAATTCATATCAAACTTCAGCAGAATATCACAATTTGTGCCGGCCGGATCTCTGCCGCCGTTATTGGAGGCAACAAGGCCGTTTTCATCGGTGGTTGGCATATTGGCCACACCGTCATTTATCCATGCGTTTTCCTTGGTGATAATGTTGTCGGTATAGAAGAGCGACCCGTCATAGCCAGCGTATACGAGGGTTATGACATTATCGCCGTCGTCCTCGCCGACGGTTATGGTCAGCTTGTCGGTGGTCAGAGCGGGCCTGTAAAGGTATACCATACCCTCATGTTCGAACCGCTCGACAGGGCTGACGCTGAAGGTTCGGCCAAGGATACCCTCCTCCGTTTCTTCCTTTATCAGCTCGCCGTCGGCGTCAACGTAGCGGACGGTCACGTCCTTATAAACCCTTTCGCCAACCTCACCGGCCGCGGTATAGTTGATTTTGAGCTTCATTGCGCTTTCTATTCCGGCCGCAACGGAAGAAATTTCCGTAACGGCGGTGTTGGCAACTACAACAAAGGATATCTCATCGGGAATATTCGTCTGTATCTCTTTCAGATATTCCGTGACGTCAAAGGCGTACAAGCCTGTGCCGTTCTGGGATATGGTGACGGAATCGAGGGGCTTTTCCGCATCATGTCCGGGCTTGGTATTCCATGTGGCCGTAGCGGAGCTCCAATCGCTGCTGTCGGCGGCGTAAACCGTAAGATTGCGGTCGCCCGCGTTGGTGGCCGAGGTCACAACGAAGGAAAGCTCGGCGCTGTCCACTTCGGAAGCGTCAATAAACGAAGTGTCAAACTTGAACAAGCCGTATCGGTTGGTTTTGGCGCCGTTGCCGCCCTCCGTGCCGGTAATCTGCACCATTCTGGAAACGTCCTGAACCGCGCCGGGGGCGTTTTCGACCACATAAGCGTTGTCAGTGGCGGTCAGACTCACCTCGGCGGGCTCGCCGGGGTATATGGGCAGTCTGTCGTATACGAGTAATATGTAATTTTCCTCATTGCCGACAACTACCAAAGAGGTCACGGACTCGGAGGAATTATAGGAGTATATGCCGCCGTCGTCGGTTATTATAACGGCCTGCGGAGATCCGGTGTAGACAAAGGTCCTTCCCTCTATCTCGTCGGCGATAGTCTCGGGGGCGAGAATATCCTTTCCGTTCCGGTCAACCGTGCGGAGAACGATGTCGCCTCTGCGAGCCTCCGTAGCCTCGCCCTCATAATATTCAAGGTCAAGATAAGAGCCCTCAACCGCTATTTGCACGGAAGCGGTGTCCACCTCGAACAAAAAGCTCAGGTCCGTCTCTCCTCCAACGAGATTTTCCATAAACTCCGTCACGTCGATTTCCTGCACCGTGGGGCCGGTAAGCCTCGGAAGGGATATCGAGCCGGCCGCGGAGTCGGGCCTGTCGCCGGGAATTAGCGGAGCGGTATTCCAAGTAACATTGCCGTTGTTCCAAGCGGAGGAAACGGGATAGGCATAGAGCTTACGCATACCCTCGTTCGAGGAAGAGTTGAGCGCGAGGTGTATCTTGGTGCTCTTTATCTTCTCATAGGCAATGCCCGAAAGGTCAAACTTCAAAAGACCTATACGGTTCTGCATGGCCGTACTGGCCGTGGATGACGGGTCCGCCCAGTCCGGTTTGGAGCTTCTGGACACATCGAAGGCCCCGTTGGTCAAATTCTGTACGGAATTTGGCGTAGACTCCATCGCCCATGCCCCGTCGATGGCGGGAGCCTGTCCGGTAAGAATTTGACCGGAGGGTTCGCCTGTTGGCAGGGGCTTATAAAGTATTTTAACGGCATTGTCGTCGGGGTCGGGCTTAACGGATATTCTTCTGCTTGAGAAGCTGTCGCTGTAACCGTATTTAACGCCATCGACGTCAATCACCCATTCGGGAGCCGTGTTGAGGAAGTAATCCTGTCCCACCCAGAGGTAGTCCTCTTTATATGGTGTTTGAACCTCTTTCCCGTCGCTGGTAACGGTGCTGACGGTAAGGCTGCTGACAGTGCCGTCGGGAAGAGCGGTGTAGACCAGTACAATTTCATTGTCCCCGCCGGAGCTTACGCGAACGGAAAGCTTAGAGCTGTCAGGGTCGTAGAGATAGTATGTGCCGTCCACTCCCATTATCTCGTCTACGGTCTCGGTGAAGAAATAGGTTCTCCCCACCTCTATTTCACCGGCGTCCACAGGCTCGACAATGTCACTTCCGTTTTCGTCCACTCGGCGTATTGTGACCTTGCGCTTTTCCTGATCCTCGCCCTCTCCGAAGCTCTTGAAGGTTAACTCAAGTGTCGGCGCAAGACCCGTAGTATCATTGTGGGACGCCAGATAGTTGGCGGCGATGTCCACCTCAAAGCGGAATGATACCGCCTTATCCTCCGAGGTGAGGGTGCTGAGGTTATTGAACACATTAAAGTCCAACCAACCGGTAGCGCCCTGCCACGACGAATATTCGCCCAAAACACCGCTGGTGGCGTCCGGCTGATTGTTCCACACGAGGGTTGCGCCGTCCCAATCATTGGTGGTTCGGTAAACCGTGAGCGTGCGGGTGGTGTTGTTTGTAGCGTTGGTTTGATATACGTGGAGGACCGCGTCGGAAATTATATCCGCGCTGAACGACGAAAGGTCAAACTTCACAAAACCGTTTCTATCCGTATTCGCGCCGTTACCGCCGCCTCCCGGAGCCATTTTTGACAGAATGAGCTCCGCTCCGCTGCTCTGAACGGTGCCGGGCTGATCCATTCTGGTAAAGCCCGAATCGGAGGCGGGGATGCTCAAGGTCATAAAGCCGTCCTCGTCCGCCTCGATTTTTTTGTAGCGGATAATTATCTCGGCGCCCTCCTTAACCTCGGTTTCAAGGACGCTGTTTTCGTCGTCATACTGATAGTAGACTCCATCGATATTGAGTATTGTCTGAATGTCGGACTTGCCGTACCTGTAGGTACGTCCGGTTACCTGACCCTCGATGACCCGGTCGGGCAGCACCGTATCGCCGTTGTTATCAACAGTTTTCACCGTAATATCGTTTCTCGGTATGGCGCTCTGTCCGCTGCCCTCTTCATAAGAAACAAGGACGTAAGGCGCGTTGCCGTCCTTGGCGCCCATAGGCGAGATATATGTGGCGCCGGTGTTAACGGTCATTACGAGGGTCACGTCCTCCATATCGGGCTGAAGGGTGGCAAAATAGTCCGTCAAATCGACGCTCCCCCATCCGGCTCCGTCGCCGGAGTTTTGAGTGAGCTTGCCGATAGGCTCAACGCCGTTGTAATTTTCGTTTGCAAAACCGAAGTCCGGAGCGTCATACCACGTCAGGGTATCGCCGGACCAGTCCGGGGCGTCGTCCTCGATGGCATATATATAAGTGTCTCTCAAGCCGTTGTTTGAGAAGGATGATGTATACCAGAAAAACTCGGCCTTGGTTATTTGGCTGTAATTGATGCCCGCCAGGTCGATCTTCAGGTACGCATTACGCCTTGTGGCCGCTTTTGAGGCATAGCCTGACGGCGGACTGATGCCGCTTATCAACAGGCTGGACGAACTGTCCTGAACGGAATCTCCCGCGTTTGCCTGGGTCCATCCGTTGTCAATGACATTAAGTCTTACGTCCTCATGTGTGTCTCCCGGCGCGGCAAGGGCCTGCGCGGGAACGACCAGCGAGAACAGCACCGATATTGCCAATATCAATGCCAGAAGCTTTGTGCCTTTCATTACATTACTTCCTTTCTTTTTAATAAAAGCTACAGTACCGCTTTTATTTATATTATAAAATGTGCGTTTTGTTTTTTCCATGGAAAAAACATTTATTTTTTTGTCAATTTCGCACATAATAGTTTTTATACTGCGAGTGAAGTTATATAATTTGCACAAAATAAATATTTTTTGTAAATATCCAGTTTTTTTCTTTAGCTTCATGGACAAATTTTTCAATCCTTGCTATAATAAAATAAATGGAGGGCTTTAAAATGATTTATTCTATTGATTACTATTCTCACGGCCAGTGTGCCCCCGATTGGAAATTAGACGATAAAGCCATACCCTGGTACAATATCACATTTGTTCTTGGCGGTGAAGCCACGTATATCATAAACGGCGAGGAAATTCACTGTTTTACCGGCGACTGCCTTTTCATGTATCCCGGCACCAGGCGCATCGCTTGGACAAATCCGGAAAATCCGCTTGTTGAAGCCAGTTTCAACATTGCGGACATTCCATGGGCTATAAATCTGCCCAACAAAATACGCTTTAAAAACAACTCGCACATAAATTTCTATATCAGAGAGTTTGACATAGCCTATCAGAACGAGCCGAAAAACAAGCTTCAGCTCTCCGCCATAATAACCCTGCTTCTCTGTGAACTGGATACCGCCAACCGAAGCACCAGCAAGAAAAATCCGCACATTGATATGGCGGAGAAATACATTAAGACAAACATACGCAAGCCCATTTCCGCCGCCGACGTCGCTCAAGCCATACATCTGGACCCCAGCTATTTCGGGGCCCTGTTTAAGCGTTGCACCGGCGAGTCCGTCATGGGCTATATAAACCGCTACAAAATGATAACCGCGGCCTCAATCCTTTCCGACCCGAAGATTTCGGTAACAAAAGCGGCTGAAAAGGTCGGCTTTTCCGACATATATTATTTCAGCAAGGTATTCAAAAAAATCCACGGCATCTCGCCTATGGCATTTAAAAAGGGAGAATTTCCGAAAAAGAGCTACGAAAGCTATACTGTCAACCACGCGGATTCGGTAAGCCGCTTCACCCCGATTTCTTTCAAACCTCAGACCGGCACCGCAAGATTTTCCTTTAAATTGGTGGCCAACGAGCTGACTGACGGCGTTGTGGGATTTGTGGCCTCCGACGGCAGGCTTTGGAACTGGACGGACTTCAATATAGTTATACAGATACAGCCCGACGGATTGTTTTGGGCAATCAACGGACTGACCTACAACGCTTGCAGCATGATTTCGTATGAGCCCAGTATTCCATATACGCTTGAGATTTTTGCGAATATAGACAACGCGACTTATGACGCCTACGTGATAAAGGACGACAATATAAGAGAAAAGCTCGCTGACCATTACACCTTCCGAAGCACCGCGCCAAAGGCCAATGATTTAGGCAAATTATGCGTCCGCAGCGGCCACAACATGGCTCCCGGGGTATTTTATGTGGAGGATTTCCGTGTGCTTTCCGATGAGGCATCTGTCTCCGACGACGCTCCCGAGGCATAGCTTTGCAAATGCGGCCACCCTGAGCGCACACAAAAAGCCGACAGTCAAATGACTATCGGCTCAGACTGTCGATAAAGTCGATTTCTTTGCCGGATTTTGTAGGAAAGCGCATTGCGCTCCCGCTTACACAGATTTACGGTGATAAATATACGGTTTTGTAGATATATTTGATTGTAATATCATTTATCGTCGTCAACGTAAACGCCTGATTGCGGACGGCCAATGGCCGCCCTACAACCCTCCCCCGTGACACCACCGACCCCTGCGCAAAGCGGCGGTCATGGGGCCCCCGCAAGGCCGACAGGCTTTGTGGGGGAAAGGAGGAGCAGCCGAACGAGCCAAAGATAAGGTATAATATTTTTCGCAAAATCAGAAAAGAGCAAAAAATATAGACATGCTCACAAAACTCTGGTAGAATG
>CANPZO010000022.1 GCA_947589005.1 uncultured Clostridia bacterium
TCCGTGAGCCAACGCTGTTCTACTTCGATTTGTTACCTTTTTGAAAACTATTGCAACTTGCTATTGCAATTTGCGAATTTTATTCTAACATAAAGATTTTGATTTGTCAAGCAAATTTGCAAACATTTTCAATTGCTTTTTGTGTTCTATTTTACATTTTAAAAAAGATGTATAATAGGTTCAGAGGTGATTGCCGTGATTGAAAAAAACAAACAGCCGAAATTTATAATTACGCCCAAAGCCGATAAGAGCGTTACCATGACAGTGCGCCTGGAATCGGAGACCAACCGGCGGCTCGAGGAGCTTTCGGCAAAAAGCGGACGTTCGCGCAACGAGCTAATCAACAAGGAGCTGAAATTCGCTCTGAGCAATCTTGAGTTTATGGAATAAACCGTCCAGCGCCAAAAGGGGCATATCTCAAGGGGTGAAGCCTCACCCGAGCGAGATATGCCCTTTTGTCATTTCTTGTTATTTATTGAAATAATCCTTGAGGATATCCTTGAACTTACGGCCCTTGTTATAGTTTTTTTCGTTGCTCTCCTCGGCAAACTGGGCCAGTATCTCACGCTGCTTTGAGGTGAGGTTTTTGGGAACCTCGACGTTGACCTTCACATACTGGTCGCCCCGGCTGCCGGTGCGGAGATTGGGTATGCCCTTGCCCCGGAAGCGGAACTGGTCGCCGTTTTGAGTGCCCTCGGGTATCTTCTGCTTCACACTGCCGTCGAGGGTGGGGATATCCAGCTCGCAGCCCAGCGCCGCCTGAACAAAAGTTATGGGTACCTCGAGATAGACATTGCTGCCGTCCCGACGGAAAAGTCGGTGGGGCTTGACGGTGACGGTCACGAACAAGTCGCCGTTGGGCCCGCCCTTAATTCCGGCCTCGCCCTGGCCCCGGGCCGAGATGGTCTGGTCGTCGTCTATGCCGGCGGGTATCTTGATGTCGATGGTCTTGGTCACCCGCACGGCGCCGCTGCCGCCGCACTTCTGGCAGGGCTCCTTGATGAGCTTGCCGCTGCCGCCGCAGGCGCGGCAGGTGGTGGTGGTCTGGAACTGTCCGAGCGGGGTTTGCTGTACCTGACTTACCCGTCCTCTGCCGTGGCAGGTGGGACAGGTCTCGGGCTGAGTACCGGCCTTGGCCCCGCTGCCGCCGCAGGCGTCGCAGGTCTCCGACCGGTTTACGGTCACCTTTTTGGTGCAGCCAAAGGCCGCCTCCTCAAAGGTGAGGGTGATGTACTGCTGTATGTCCTGACCCTTGCGGGGGCCGCCGCCGCGCCGCTGTCCGCCGCCAAAGCCGCCGCCGCCGAAAAAGCTGCCGAATATGTCGCCCAAGTCCCCCATGTCGAAATCGCCGAAGCCGCCAAAGCCACCGCCGCCGGCCCCGTAGCTGGGGTCAACGCCGGCGTGACCGAACTGGTCGTAGCGGGCGCGTTTTTCGCTGTCGCTGAGGACGCTGTAAGCCTCGCCCACCTCCTTGAACTTTTCAGCCGCGGTGGGGTCGTCCTTATTCAGGTCGGGATGGTACTGCTTGGCCAGCTTGCGGTACGCCTTTTTTATCTCGTCGTCGGAAGCGCCCTTTTGCACCCCGAGGACCTCGTAGTAATCTCTTTTTTCTGCCACAGCTATCTCTCCTGATATACGCGGTAAGGGGCATAAAAATGCCCCTTATTCGCCTGTTTTTTACTTATTGTTGTCGTCGTTCTCGGTGAAGTCGGCGTCATATACATTGTCGCCGCCGGGGCCCGCCTGGCCCTGACCCGCGCCGGGCTGACCCTGGGGATTGGCCTGCTGGTAAAGCTTGGCGCTGATGTCGTAGAACTTCTTCTGCAGCTCCTCGGAAGCCGTCTTGATGGCGGTGATGTCGGAGCCCTTGAGGGCCTCCTTGACCTTGTTTATCTCAGCCTCTACAGCACTCTTGTCGGCGGCGTCCACCTTGTCGCCCAGCTCGCCGAGAGTTTTCTCGCACTGATAAACCAACTGGTCGGCGTTGTTGCGGGTCTCTATCTCGTCCTTGCGCTTCTTATCCTCCTCGGCGAATTTCTCGGCGTCCTTTACGGCCTTGTCGATGTCCTCGTCGCTGAGGTTGGTGGAGGAGGTTATGGTTATCTTCTGCTCCTGACCGGTGCCCAAATCCTTGGCGGAAACATTTACGATGCCGTTGGCGTCGATATCGAAGGTAACCTCTATCTGAGGCACGCCTCTGGGGGCGGGAGCTATGCCCGTGAGCATGAAGTTGCCCAGGGTCTTGTTATCCTTGGCCATCTGCCGCTCGCCCTGGAGCACATGGATGTCAACGCTGGTCTGGCCGTCGGCGGCGGTGGAGAATATCTGGCTCTTCTTGGTGGGAATGGTGGTGTTGCGGTCGATGAGCTTGGTGCATACGCCGCCCATGGTCTCGATACCGAGGGAAAGAGGCGTTACGTCAAGGAGAACTATATCCTTCACGTCGCCGCCCAGGACGCCCGCCTGAATAGCCGCGCCGATGGCGACGCACTCGTCGGGGTTGATGCCCTTGTGGGGCTCCTTGCCGATGAGGTTCTTGACAGCGTCGTTTACGGCGGGGATACGGCTCGAGCCGCCCACCATGAGCACCTTGTCGATGTCGGAGGCGGAAAGGCCCGCGTCACGAAGGGCGTTGCGGGTGGGGCCCATGGTCTTTTCCACCAAATCGGCGGTAAGCTCGTTAAACTTGGCCCGGGTAAGGGTGATGTCCATATGCTTGGGGCCGGTGCTGTCGGCAGTGATGAAGGGCAGGTTGATGTTGCTGCTGGTAACGCCGCTAAGCTCTATTTTGGCCTTTTCAGCGGCCTCCTTAAGGCGCTGCATGGCGGTGCGGTCGGCGGAAAGGTCTATGCCGTTCTCTTTCTTGAACTCGGATACAAGGTAGTCGATTATCTTGTTGTCAAAGTCGTCGCCGCCAAGCCTCGTGTCGCCGTTGGTGGCAAGCACCTCGAACACACCGTCGCCGATGTCCAAAATCGAAACATCGAAGGTGCCGCCGCCCAGGTCGTAGACCATTACCTTCTGGTCCTCTTCCTTGTCCACGCCGTAAGCGAAGGCCGCGGCGGTGGGCTCGTTGATTATGCGCAGCACCTCAAGACCGGCTATCTTGCCGGCGTCCTTGGTGGCCTGGCGCTGAGAGTCGCTGAAATACGCGGGGACGGTGATGACCGCCTGAGTTACGGTCTCGCCCAGATAGCTTTCGGCGTCGGCCTTGAGCTTCTGAAGTATCATGGAGCTTATCACCTGCGGGGTGTAGCTCTTGTCGTCGATGGTCACCTTGTAGTTGGAGCCCATCTCGCGCTTGATGGAAATGATGGTTCTGTCGGGGTTGGTGACGGCCTGACGCTTAGCCACCTGGCCCACAAGACGCTCGCCGTCCTTTTTGAAGGCCACTACCGAGGGAGTGGTTCTGCTGCCCTCGCTGTTGGCGATAACGACCGGCTCGCCGCCCTCCATTACCGCCACGCAGGAATTGGTCGTACCCAAATCAATACCTATTATCTTGCTCATAGTTTATCTTCCTTTCCTAAATATGTTGTTTTCGGTGCATTATTTTTTATATGAAGGCATCAGTTGGCGACCTTCACCATGCTGTGCCTTATTATCCTGTCCCCTATTCTGTAGCCCTTTTGAAGCTCCTCCACGATTACGTTTTCGCCGAGGCCGTCGTCCTCAACGTGCATTACGGCGTTGTGCAGCTCCGGGTCGAAGGACGAGCCTGACGCGGCCTCGACAGCCTCCACGCCCAGCTTGGCAAACACCTCGTCAAGCTGCTTCTTCACCAGCACCACGCCCTCATAAAAGGGATTTTTCTCCGTCTCTATCTCCAGCGCCCTTTCCAGATTGTCCATAACCGGCAGGAAGGCCGCCGCCGCGTCAGCCTTGGCCTCGGGGTAAATGCTCTCCCTCTCCCTTATGCTGCGTTTGCGGTAATTGTCGTACTCCGCCAGAGTGCGGAGATATTTCTCATTTAGGCTGTCGTATTTCTTTTGAGCCTCGTCCTCCTCCGGAGCGGCCGGCGCTTCGGCCTCGGGAGCCTTTTGTTCGGCGGCTTCCTGTTCCCGAGCGTCCTCCGGGGTTATTTTTTCCTTGTCGTCCATGTCTTATCCTCCAATCTACTGTCCCAAAATTCTGTTGAGAATTTCACCGAGACGGTCATTTATCATTTCCAGCGACGAAACCACCCTCGCGTAGTCCATCCTTGTGGGGCCGATTATGCCTATCTTGCCCCGCAGCTTGTCGCCCACGTTGTAGTTAGCCACGACGATGCTGGTGTCGCGCATTTCGTCCACGCCGCTTTCACTGCCTATCTTTATGCTGATATCGTCGCTGTCGTTGCCCATAAGGGACAGCATCTTGCTGACGTTTTCGCGGCTGTCAATAAAGGAAAAGAACTCCCTCGCCCGGTCAATATCCGAAAATTCCGGGTTATTAAGTATATTCGAGGCCCCGCCGATATATACTTTGGCGCAGTCCTCGCGCAGACACTCCATAACAAAGGACACAACGACCTTCAACAGCTCACCGTAGTCCCCCATGGCCTCGTACATGAGCATCATACGGGCCGGCGTAATGTCGGCCGCGCAAAGGCCGACCAGATTTTTGGAGATAAAGCTGCTGACCGCGTCAATGGCGGCGTAGTCCACGGCGTTGCTGAACCGCACCTGACGGTTCTTTACCACTCCCGCGTCGGTGACGACTACCACCAGCGCCAGCTTTTCCTCCACAAGCACTATACGCACGCTGCGCAGGCGGCTCTTGTTTTCCCTCGGGAAGGCCACCACCGTTGGATAGTGGGTCACCTTGGATATCACGTCCGATATCTCGGAAATAACGCCCTCAAGCTGGTCATACTTGCGGTCCATCGACTTCTGCAAGCCGGCAAGCTCCTCCACGGTCAGGCTGTAACGCTGCATAAGGGAGTCCACATAAAACCTGTAGCCCATCTCGGAGGGTATGCGTCCGGCGGAGGTGTGGGGCTTTTCCAGATAGCCCATGTCCTCGAGGTCGGCCATCTCGTTGCGGATAGTGGCCGCGGACAGGCCCAAATCGTGATTTTTGGCGATGTTTCGTGAGCCAACAGGCTCCGCCGTAGCGATATAGTCCTCGATGATGGCTTGCAGTATCATCCGTTTTCTTTGACTGAGCTCCATTGTCCCACCCCTTTTCTTATTGTTAGCACTCGCGCCTCCCGAGTGCTAACAATAAGATACCACTATATTTGGGTTTTGTCAAGAGGTTTTTAGAAAAATTTTTAATTTTTTCTAAAAAATATGGGCGGACCGTTACGGCCCGCCCAGACTGTCGATAAAGTCGAGATTGGAAAATGGTTGAAAATAGAATTCATGCCTTAGCGGTGAGCAAAACACTCAATTCATAGATTGTTCGTAAGGTCACTACCGCATTATTACCGTGGCGCTCCGGCACAAGGGCGCCAGGCTTCCGTCGTTTTCAAACACAAAAGCCTTCACTATGACGGCGCTTTGGGTCACATCGTCTATTGTGGTGCTGAAGCCCGCAAGCTCTATCTCGCCGAGATCTTCCTCGGGCACGGCGCTCACCGTTTGAAGGAGCCTGTCATTGCAGTACAGGGCGGCCACGACCTTTTTGCCCGTCACGTCGATGCCCTCCATCCGGACGGTCACGGAGCCGTGGACAAAGTTGCTGTTCTGTTCCAGACCGGAGGCGTCCACGGTCAGGGCCTGAGCCTCTCCGTTGTCAAGGGTATAGTACAGCTCCAGCACATCGCTGGCGGCCACGCCCTCCGCGGCGGCAATGGCGCGGATACGGGTGTCGCCGGTTATCGCGATGGGGCCGGCGTACCTGCTGCTGGCCGTGGTTGGAGCGGTGCCGTCGGTGGTATAGAATATTGCGAAATCCTTGTCCTTGAGCTTATCATCGGCGGGCGGAGCGACGCTCAGCTCCACCTCCGTTCCGGCCTCCACCGACGAATTGTTTTCAATGTCCGCCTCCGGCATGGGCGCCTGAGGAAGGTTCATCCTAAACTGTACCTTTATACTGTCGTCCATACCTTCCTTGCGGGCGAACACGGTCACGACATTCTGCGGCTTGTTCAGCAGCACGGGACCGGTATAGAGAATGTTGGGAGTTATCTCGTCGGAGCTGCCGCTGCGGAGGGAATAATATATGCTGGCCCCCTCGGTGCGGCTGATTATGGTAAGCAGTCTGCCGCCCATAACGTCCTCCGCCTCCAAATCGTCGCTGATGGGAACGGCGACAATATTGCTTACCACCGTCAGGCGCGCCCGGTAAAGGCTGCTGTTGGCATAGCCCTCCCTTGCGGCCACGGCGGTTATGACGCTGTCCTCGTAGATATAGAAATTCCCGTCATACTTGTTTGTGCCGGGAGCGCCCGGAGCGGGCAGGCTGCCGTCGGTGGTATAGTATATCGAGGCTCCGTCGGCGGAGCTCATATTTATGAGCGACAGACCGGAGCCCATGGCGCCCGCCTGTACCTGCGGCGTCCTGAGCTTGGAGAGGGTGATTTCCTCGCTGTATTCCTCGCTGTTTTTCCAGCCGTTTTTGACGGCTACGGCACGGACAAGCGTTGTGCCCTCGGCGGTTACGGTTATGCCGCTGACGCTGTCATAGAGCAAGCCGCCGATGCCGGGCTCGCTGCCGTCGAGGGTGTAGTACACCGAGGCTCCGCTGTTGGCGGTGAGGAGTATCTTCATGCCGCCGATTACGCCGCCGCTCTCGGAGGTCAAAGTACACTGCTCAGGCTCGGTACGGCTGAGTATCTCCGTCACCAAATCGCTGGCCGCGCAGCCGTCGGCCACGGCCACAACATTAAAGGTCACGCCTTCGGGGGCCGTAGTATTGGCCACGTCGGCGCTGCCGAAGGTGCTCGGCATCGTGCCGTCGGTGGTGTAGTAAAATTTTGCGCCGGCGGTTTCGCAGGACAGCCGCACAATATATACGCCAAGCCCCTCGTTATACTGCGCGTCTATCCGCGGAGGGGCGGTCTTTGCGCCTATGCGGTAGGTCTCGGAGCGGGCGGCATAGCCGGGCCGGGCCGCAAGCACGTGAAGATATCCGCTTCCCTCCAGGTTAAGCCGGCCGCCGTACCGACTGTTTGCAGTCGTGGCGACGGTGCCCTCGCGTTTGTCGAAAACATAGAATATATCCGCCATGTCGTCGGCGCAGCCAAGGCTCACCCGTGTAATTTCTCCGTCGTTTTCGGCGGAGAAGGTTATGCCGCCAACCTCCTCGGGGACAATCGGTCCGCCGGGCACCTCGGCATAGACCCGCATTTGGTCAATGATATCGCCGTCGGCCACCTCCACGGCCGTAACGTAGGCCGTAGAGGTTATGGTGACGGGATAGGTGTAGAGATTTTCAGCCTCTATTGGCACGTCGTCAAAGTCTATCTCCTCCGTCGTAACGGCGTAATATATATCGCCGCCGCCGACCGCCGTGATGGACGCGGTCTTTATACCGTTTTGAAGCGTGCTCATTCTAATGTCAAGGTCCACTATGTAAGGCTGCACCGAAGCGTAATACAGCGGGCCGTAGGTTCCGTTAAGGTATTCCCTGGCCCAGAGGTAATAGCTGCCAGTTTGGTCAAAAACTATGGGTTCCGTGTAAAGCTCGTCATTCAGCGTGGGCTCGTAACGTCTGCCGGAGGGGTTGTAGTTTTCCTTGCTCCTGTCCGTTACCCTGTAGTATATTTCCGAGTCCTCATTTTCCGAGGAAATGGTCACGGTCTTTGTGCCGTCGGCCGCGGTGCCGGCGGAGACCTTCAGGGGGGACATCTGCGTCTTTACGCTCTCGGTCACTATATCGCTGCTGACGCTGCCCTCTTTCATCGCTATGAACTTAAGGTCATAGCTGCCGTTGAACACCCTTGGCCCCGTATAGCGTATGCTGCTCTGATTGGGGGCGCTGCCGTCGGTGGTATAGTATATCTCGCTGTCGTCGTCCACCTCGGCGATAACATTCACGAGGCTTGGATTCTGCTCGTTTTTCTCAACGGTGACCCGGGGCTTGGCGCACTTGTTCACCGTCACGGGAATTATGCCGGTCTGGTCGCTGTCAAACATTCCCTCCTTCGCGCCGAAGGCCCTTATATAAAAGCTGCCCTCCGTATCTATGGTTATCGCGCCGCTGTATTTGGTGTCGTTCACCGTGACGTCGTCGGTAAAGACTCCCTCCGATATCCTGTAGTAAATGTCCGCGCCCTCGGTGTCTGTGCTGAGGGTCACCCGCCGTCCGCCGTAATATGCCTGCACCTCGGCCTTAAGATTTGCGACGACATTCCCGGCGTTCCAGTCGGGGCGGCTGGCCATCACCTGATAAAGCACCGGCGCATAGGCACGGCGGCCGGCGCCGTCCACCTTGCACACCAGCATATTGATAAGCGTGGGCTTGTTTATGTACAGGGGCGGGTCGTTCGGACCGGGCTCGCCGTATGTCAGCTTTCTCGAAAGGCTGTTGTTGGGACCGGGCTGGCCGGAGGCGCGGCCCGTGATGTAATAGACTATGTACTTGTCGAGGTTTATGAACTCCACCTGGTACCTTCCGTTTTCAAACTTTACACTGATAACGGGGGGCAGCCCGTTTTCCGCGGTAGGCCCGACAAAGTCGTTCCCTACCACCTCGGCCGTAACGCTTTCCGTGGCGATTTTTTTGCCGTCGCGGTAGGCCGCCGCTTTCACGGTGTGCTTGCCCTCTTCGCTTATGACGAACCGCCCGTTGTAAAGGTTGGAGCCTTGGTCGGGCTCGCTTCCGTCCAGAGTGTAATAAATGGAAACGCCGACGGCTGGATTGTGCGCCATGGTCACGCGCATCCCGTTTTCCACCGGATTTGTGGTAATGGTCAGCCCGCTCAGCGCCATGGTCTCCGCCCCGTCGCTGGCCGAAACCGGCAGCATTGACGTCAGCAGAGTCAGCGTCAGTATCAGTACCAGAAATTTTTTCATTTTTCTCTTCCTCTCAAACTGCTGAAAAACAGCCTAATAAGTCAAACTGCTGAAAATACAGATTAACATATTAAATTATATCAAAAAAATAATCCCCCGTCAACATTATTTTTGTAAATTTTATATGAAAAACCCTTATGTCTGATTTTTCTTTAAATTATTTTCCATAACACTTGAAAAAAAGAAGATTTTGTGATAAAATAGTCCTGCAAATTAAAGGTGTAAAAAATCACAGAGGCGGTTTGAATGAAAAAAGCTATCTATTTTACATACCTGTACCACGCGGTCTGCTTCATATCCATGATATTCGGCCAGTTGACAAAAAACGAGACGATGATAAAAGTTTCCTTTTTCGGCGACATAGCCGGGGCCTTCGCTCTGCCGCTGCTCATCGCCGCCGTGGCGATGGCGCTGTCCGTCAGGGACCAGAAGCGGGTCATTCTGCAATACCCTCAGGCCGCCGCCGCCATAGGCGTCATCGGTCTGGCCAGGGGAATTATATTTTTCTTTGTAAGCGCCAAAAACGGCTTTATGGGCGCCATGATGTATCTGGTAATATCCTTCCTGTTTTTGACAATGTGGTTTGCGATATTTGAAATTTCGTCAAGGTTTATGAACAGCGGCACAAAATTTACCAAAAAGAAACGCAAATAATATACACACGGAGGTTACGCTATGGACAGACAGACAGTTTTGGTCATCGACTTCGGCGGGCAGTACAATCAGCTCATAGCACGGAGAGTGCGGGAACACAATGTTTACTGCGAGGTCTTGGCCTACACCCGTACCATTGAAGAAATTAAAGCCCGTGAGCCTGTCGGCATAATTTTCACCGGCGGGCCCAACAGCGTTTACGGAAAGGACGCGCCCACCGTCTCCAAGGAGATATTCGAGCTGGGCGTTCCGGTGCTGGGCATCTGCTACGGCGCTCAGCTTATGAGCCACCTCCTCGGCGGCAAGGTCAGCAGCGCCGAGACCCGTGAGTACGGCAAAATCGAGGTGGACCTCTCCCCCAGCCCGATTTTCGAGGGCATCGAGGGCAAGGGCGTCTGCTGGATGAGCCATACGGACTACATCAGCGACGTTCCCGAGGGCTTCAAAATCACCGCCTCAAGCGCCACCTGCCCCGTGGCGGCCTATGAAAACGCCGAGAAAAAGCTCTACGGCGTACAGTTCCATCCGGAGGTAAATCACACTCTCTTTGGCGAGCGTATGCTCCGCAACTTCCTTTACAATGTCTGCGGCTGCAGCGGCGACTGGAAAATGAGCGACTACGCCGCCGAATACATAGCCATGGCAAAGGAAAAATACGCCGGCAAGAAGGTGCTTTGCGCCCTCAGCGGCGGCGTGGACAGCTCCGTCGCGGCGGTTTTGCTGTCAAGGGCCGTAGGCAAAAATCTCACCTGTATTTTCGTTGACCACGGCCTGCTGCGCAAAAACGAGGGCGACGAGGTCGAGGAGATATTTACGAAGCAGTTCGACATAAATCTCATTCGTGTCAACTGCGAGGAGAGGTTCCTGTCCAAGCTGGCGGGCGTTACCGAGCCGGAGAAAAAGCGCCGCATAATCGGCGAGGAATTTATCCGTGTGTTCGAGGACGAGGCCAATAAAATCGGCGAGGTGGACTATCTGGTTCAGGGCACGATTTATCCCGACGTGGTGGAGAGCGGCAGCGGCAAGAGCGCCACTATCAAGAGCCACCACAACGTGGGCGCTCTGCCCGACGTGATAAAGTTCAAGGAGATAGTCGAGCCCCTGCGTATGCTGTTCAAGGACGAGGTGCGCAAGCTCGGCACTGCGCTCGGCATACCGGACAATCTTGTATGGCGTCAGCCCTTCCCCGGTCCCGGCCTGGCCGTCCGCGTGATCGGCGAGATTACCAAGGAGCGCCTGGACATTCTCCGCGACGCCGACGCCATTTTCCGCCAGGAGGTGGCAAACTGCGGCATGGACAGGACAATAAACCAGTATTTCGCCGTAATAACCGATATGAAGAGCGTGGGCGTCATGGGCGACGAGCGCACCTATGACTACACCATCGCCCTCCGTGCCGTGACCACCACCGACTTTATGACCGCCGACTGGGCGCGCATCCCCTATGACGTCCTTGAGCGCACCAGCAACCGCATTGTCAACGAGGTCAAGCACGTAAACCGAATTGTGTACGATATAACAAGTAAACCACCCGCAACAATTGAGTGGGAATGATGTCTGGAACCCTTGAAACCCGCATAAATACTGGGTTTTTGAGGAACTGAAAATGGCAATGATACTAATTTGATACTATTTATTGTTGCCGTAGATAATCAGAAAATTAGAAACCACCACTGAAAACACGCAAAGTTTTCGGTGGTGGTTTTGCATTTATTCAGACTTTTTCTTTCTTGCACGAAGCTCGTCAATCTCGCTTATGAACTGCGCCGCAACCATTTTGGGGTAGGTGTAACGCCAGTCATTGTACTGCTCCTGTGTGATTTCGCCGTCTGACAGCTTTTGATATTCTTCCTGCCAAGCGGTCAGGCGTTCCAACATAGCGATATAGGACTTGTGATGCTTATTGAGAGTGATACAAATTTCCCCCTCAATCTTATTTATCCGAAAGCCACGGGTGTCCTCCAAAGCAAAGAGCGTGTGCATGAAACCAATATCGGTATCTATATCGGGAACACGCAGGGCAACGGGCGATACGCCAAGGCAATAGGAAAGCGCCTTGATTAAATCGTCTTTCGGTATTCGCTTTTCAGACTCGTACTGTGCAATACGCACATCAGCAGCACGTTCTGGAAAACCGAGCTTCTGTCCAAGCTCCTTTTGGGTCAGATTACGAAGATTGCGGAAAAACTTGATTCTTTGTCCAATCGCCATATTGATACACCTCGTAGATTAAACTTTTTGATTTAGTATAACACATAATTTTGAAAAATGCAATAGAAATGAAACAAAAAAGTTTAATTATTTTTCAAAAAACCACTTGACATAAACAAATGAGTTTAGTATAATAAGAACATAAGCTAAACATCTTAGTTTAGTTTTATAAAAAGAAAGGAGGGTTTTCTATGGAAAATAGTTTATTTATGCGTGCCGATGAAATAGCCAAAGAGCTTGGCGTTTCTCGTGCCTATGCTTATAAATTGATAAAAAAGCTAAACGAGGAATTAAGGGCAAACGGTTATCTTACAATCAGCGGGAGGTTAAACCGTGCATATTTTACAGAAAAGGTCTACAAGAAAAATTTAGAAAAGGAGATGTAAGAAATGCCTGCGTATAAGGATAAGAAAACAGGGAAATGGTATGCTTCATTCTATTATACAAGCAACAACGGCGGACGTGAAAAGAAAATGAAGCGAGGATTTGAAACGAAAAAAGCGGCTCTTGAATGGGAGCGAGAATTTTTAAGACAGGCACAGGCTGATCTTGATATGAGATTCGACAGCTTTGTGGAAATCTATGTTTCCGATATGAAGCAAAGATTAAAAGAGAATACCTTTCTTACGAAGGAAAACATTATCTATAAAAAGATACTGCCGTTCTTCCGGGATAAAAAAATAAACGCCATTACGCCGAAAGACGTTATCAAATGGCAGAATGAAGTCATGGCGTACCGTGACGAAAACGGAAAAGGGTATTCCCCCACTTATCTCAAAACAATTCACAATCAGCTCAGCGCAATATTCAATCACGCCATGCGTTACTATGATTTGAAATCCAATCCTGCCGCAAAAGCCGGACACATGGGTGAAAAAGAGGGAAAGGAAATGCTGTTTTGGACAAAAGAGGAATACGCAAAGTTCTCTGATGAAATGCTTGATAAACCGCTCTCGTTTTATGCGTTTGAGGTGCTTTACTGGTGCGGTATCCGTGTCGGTGAGCTTCTCACATTGACGCCGGAGGATTTTGATTTGAAAAATGGCTTGCTTCGTATCAATAAATCTTATCAGCGTATCGGTAAGCGTGATGTAATTACCGAGCCGAAAACCAAGAAAAGCAATCGAGTGATAAAAATGCCGCAGTTTTTATGTGAGGAAATCGAGGAATACCTCAAAATGCTTTACGGTATTCAGCCGACAGACCGAATGTTCAATGTCACAAAAAGCTATCTGCACCACGAAATGGACAGAGGCTCAAAGGCGGCGGGTGTGAAGCGAATTAAAATCCATGGACTCAGGCACAGCCACATCAGCCACCTGATAGATTTAGGATTTTCAGCCGTTGCGATTGCTGACCGTGTAGGGCATGAAAGTATTGATGTCACATACAGATATGCACATCTGTTTCCGTCAAAGCAAATTGACATGGCAAATAAACTTGATGATGAAAGAGGTAGTCTAAATGATGAAAACATTGGATAAAAAAGGACGTTGGCGCAGCGTGATTGTTTCGTTTCGGGTGTCTCCCGAAGAAAGCGCAGATCTGAACACCCGTGTCAGGCTGTCGGGACTAACCAAGCAGGATTATATCGTAAAGCGTTTGTCGGAGCGGGACATTATTGTTCAGCCAAACACACGGGTATTTAAGGCTCTTAGGAACCAAATGACCGACATTTTGACGGAACTAAAGCGGCTCGAAAGCGGCGGTAGTGTCAGCGAAGAACTGCTTGAAACAATCCAACTTGTAGCAAAAACCTACAACGGTTTGGAAGAAAAGAAAAAGTCCTAAAGTATCGGCAAATACCTTAGGACAAGGAATGTGGTAAACACTCCCTTGAATATAAACAGTTTACCACATTCCTATTGATTTTTCAATAGGAGAAGGTGAATTTTTATGAGCGAATTAAAGTTAATCAATATGCAGGACATAGAGGTGGAAGAAATCGAGTGGCTGCTATATCCTTTTATCCCTTACGGTAAAATCACAATCATTCAAGGCGATCCGGGCGAAGGCAAAACAACGCTTGTGTTACAGATTATTGCAAGACTAACAAAAGGCGAGCCGGTGCTTATAAATTCTCATACAGACAGCATTTCAAACGAGAATACAACGCCAGTCAATGTCATCTATCAGACCGCCGAGGACGGTTTGGGCGATACCATAAAGCCTCGATTGCTATCAGCAGGCGCAGATTGTTCAAAAGTGCTTGTTATTGATGACAGAGATACCCCGCTTACTATGCTTGATGTGCGACTTGAAAAGGCTGTTACAGAAACAGGAGCGAAGCTCATTGTTTTAGACCCGATTCAAGGGTTTTTAGGTGCAGATGTGGATATGCACAGAGCAAATGAGATTCGTCCCGTAATGAAGCACCTTTCGGAATTGGCTGAAAAATATCATTGCGCTGTTATTTTAATCGGACACATGAACAAATGCAGTTTGAGTAAATCGACATATCGAGGATTGGGGTCGATTGACTTTCAGGCGGCGGCAAGGAGCGTTCTGCTTGTCGGCCGAATTAAGGACGAGCCGGAGACGAGGATTTTGTGTCAGGTGAAAAATTCTCTTGCGCCCGAAGCCAAATCCGTAGCGTTTAAATTAAGTGAGAACGGCGGGTTTACATGGTTAGGAGAATATGAAGTTACGGCGGACGATTTATTGTCCGGCACATCAAAAGGAGCGAAGAAAAAGGCGGCGATAGAATTTCTTGAAAATCTGCTTGCAGATGAACGAAAGGCACAAGCGGAAATCGTACAACTTGCCGAGGAAGAAGGTATTTCGGAAAAGACGCTGCGAAACGCCAAAGAAACATTAAAGATTAAGTCAAAGAAAATCGGCAGCCAATGGTATTGGGAACTGTAAAGGAAGATGGCAAGATGCCTTGTTTTACAAAAAGAGGCAACTTGCCATCTTGAAAGGAGCGACCTGTTTATGAAGAAGGTACAAATTACGGAAGAACTGTTCCGAAAGCTGTTGCAATATCACTTCAGCGATATATTCGGCTATGAGGACGAAGAACTTTTTGAGATAGAACGGGACATCAAAAGAGACCTTGAGAAGAAACTAAACGCTCTCTCCGTGCGGAGTTATTATACCCAGTATAATACGGCGGAAACGGAGCAGGAGCGTGAGGCAGCACGCAAAAAATATCTCGATGAAAGAGGAGTGCCGGAGGACTTCCGGTGGTAATTCTCTTTCGAGATAAGGACAGGAATGTGGCACATTCCTGTGCAGGCAACGAGGGAATATGTATGACCGAACTGCCGATAAAAGAGAACACAAAATGCGGTCAGACGCACGGTGTTCTCGACCTTGAGCGGGCGGCTGAGCGTGTGCGAAAGCGGCAGCCGTCTGCTCTATGTATGAAGCGATAAGCGTAATACATTCGGCGGCAGCCGACAGCCCTCCGCAGGAGCGCAAACAGCCGCAGGCTGCCGCATTTTTGTTGGCTTGCTGACAAAAGTGCATTTGCATTACTCTTGACAAGAGTAACAGAAATCCAAAATTAGTTTACTGAGTACCCAAACAGGAAAAGAGAGGTGAAAATATTATGCAAAGAACCATAAGCATTATGACCGGGAAAGGCTCGCTCAATCATAACGACAGGAAATTTACAGCAAAAAATGTTGACGCCGGACGGACAGAAAGCAATATCGTTTACTGTAACGAAAACATCAAACAAGTTTATCATAAATTGTTTGATGAAGCCGTTGCTCGATATAATGCCAAACAAACACGCAAGGACAGAATGATTGACGACTATTATGAAAAAATCCGAACAGGTAAGCAGGAAAAACCGTTCACGGAAATTATTATACAGATTGGCGATAAAGACAACATGGGAGCGGAAACCGAAAACGGGCAGCTTGCGAAGAAAATTCTTGACGAGTATATGAAAGGATTTCAAGACCGCAATCCAAACCTTTATGTATTCTCGGCTCACCTGCACATGGACGAAGCCACGCCGCACCTGCACATAGATTTTGTTCCGTTCACCACTGGAAGCAAACGGGGACTTGAAACAAGAGTGTCACTCAAAAAGGCGCTCGAAAGTCAAGGCTTTGAGGGAACCGGCAGGAGCGACACAGAACTAAATCAATGGGTCAATTCCGAAAAAGAAAAACTGTCGGAAATTATGCTTGCTCACAATATAGAGTGGGAGCAGAAAGGTACGCATGAAAAGCACAAATCCGTCAGCGAGTTTAAGCGTGATAAGCTGGTCGAGGAAGTTGAAACTCTTGAAGATAAAAAACAAGATTGTATAGACGATATTTCCAAATACAAAAAGGCGGAGGACTTTGCACTTGCCACCGCTAAAAAGTTGGAAGATGAAGCCGTAAAAATGCCGGAGCCAACGCCCTTGATGTCGGCTAAAACGTATAAGACAAAATATGCCGAACCATTCATAAAGAAGCTAATAAAAACAATCAAAGACCTTGCCCGAAGATGTTTTCGGGCAGAAAAAGAAGCGGAACAGGCGAGAAAAAAGCTGCCCGCTCTTGAACAGGAAAACAGGCAGCTAAAAAGCAGAAATTGGGATTTGAAAATGGAAAATAGCAGAATGGGTGCCCAAGTCAGACAGTATCATCAAATCAAAGACTACCTTGGAACCACGAAAATCAACGAACTGCTAAAATCCATATCAGCCGTCCGTACAAAAGCGAAGCGGCAGCCCGAACGTGGTATGGATAGATAATATCTCCACCCTCATTACCGAACAGGAACGTGCCACGTTCCTGTTTTGTGACGAGGGATTGAAAAATTTGGCGGTTTGTGGTATAATCGTTTTGAAATGAAACGGAACGGCGAATCAAGATTTATCGGAGAGAAAAATGGTTGGAGTATATTTAAGCGGAACGGGCAACACAAAACATTGCGTTGAAAAAATAGTCGGGCTGCTCGATAAGACTGCGGCGGCATTGCCTTTGGAAGATCCGAGTGTTATCAATCAAATAACAAGCAACGACACCATAATATTCGGTTATCCGACGCAATTCTCAAACGCGCCGTACATGGTCAGGGACTTTATCAAGAAAAACGGCTCTCTTTGGAAGAACAAGAAAATACTGTGCGTTGTCACAATGGGCGCTTTCAGCGGAGATGGCGCGGGCTGCGCTGCAAGACTTTTCAAAAAGTACGGCGCAGCGATTTTGGGTGGTGTTCATATTAAAATGCCGGATTCCGTTTGCGATAGTAAGCTCCTGAAAAAGAGCATTGAGCAGAACAGGGAAATCATCAGGCAAGCTGATAAAAAGATTGAGGTTATAGCGGAGCAAATCAAGCAAGGGAAATACTCCAAGGATGGGATAACATGGATTTCTCATATGGCAGGACTTTTCGGACAGAGGCTTTGGTTTTATAAAAAGACGGCAGGCTATACCCATAAGCTGAAAATAAGCGCCGACTGTGTGGGCTGCGGGCTATGCGTCTCGCTCTGTCCCATGAAAAATCTTTCTATTAAAAACGGTCGGGCTGTCGCGGACGGCAAGTGTACGATGTGTTACCGCTGTATCAGCCAATGCCCGCAAAAAGCAATTACGCTTTTGGGTACGGAGGTCGTAGAGCAATGTCAGTATGAAGAATATCGTTAGGAAAAAACAAACAGGGAATCGTTCTGTTAGGAGATAAGGAGATACTTCTATGGCGTCGAGCAAAGAATATTTGGAGTATATTTTAGAGCAATTGTCCGGATTGGAGAATATCACATACCGAGCGATGATGGGAGAATACATTTTGTACTATAAAGGCAAAATCGTAGGCGGCATTTATGATGACCGCCTACTTGTCAAACCCGTAAAACGGCGGTATGCTATATGCCGAAAGCGGAACACGCGCTGCCCTACGAAGGAGCAAAGGAAATGCTTCTTGTAGACAATGTGGACAGCAGGGAATATTTGACGGGACTGTTTGAGGCTATGGAGCCGGAGCTTCCCGCGCCAAAGCGGAAGTGGTAATCATGGACTACACAATCAGGGAAATAGCGGAGGAAGAATATAGCATACTCAAAGATTTTCTGTACGAAGCCATTTTCGTGCCGGAAGGGATACCAGCGCCGTCCAAATCCATTATCAAGCAGCCCGAGCTGCAAGTGTATATAGCCGATTTTGGAAAGAAAAAGGATGATATAGGACTGCTTGCGGAAGTGAATGGCAAAGTTATCGGTGCTGTTTGGGTACGCATTATGGACGATTATGGGCATATTGATGACGATACGCCCTCCTTTGCCATTTCCTTATACAAGGAATATCGCGGCTTTGGTATAGGAACTGCTCTAATGAATGAAATGCTCCGAACTTTGAAAATCAGAGGGTACAAACAAGCATCGCTTTCGGTTCAAAAAGAAAATTATGCGGTAAAAATGTATCTGAAATGTGGATTTGAAATTGCGGGCGAAAACGAAGAAGAATATATTATGCTTTGTCGTTTGTGATATAAACTACCTGCTTGCCAAGGCACTAATTGAAACGATAGAGAGGGAAATACCGTGCAGTCTAATTGGTTTACTATTGAAAAAATTGATGTTCAAACATTTGCAATCAGCGAATACAAGCATTGGGAGTAACCGCATTGCTATTTGCTATGCGGAACAAGGCGAGCCGTATTGATTGATACGGGCTTAGGGGTTGCAAACATCAAAAAAGCGGTTGATCATTTGACCGACCTACCCGTTGCCGTTCTTACCACTCACGCCCACTGGGATCACATTGGCGGGCATAAGTATTTCGCGGATTTTGCCGTACACGAAAATGAAGTAAGCTGGATTTCCGAGCGGTTTCCGCTTCCATTACAGGCGGTAAAGAAAAATCTGACGCTGAAACCTTGCGATTTTCCCGCAGATTTTTGCTTGGAAGATTACCAAATTTTCAAAGGCAACCCCACAAGCGTGCTGCATGACGGCGACTTCATTGACTTAGGAAATCGAACGCTGCAAGTCATTCATACGCCCGGTCATTCGCCGGGGCACTGCTGTTTCTATGAGCAAGACAGAGGTTGGTTGTATTCCGGCGATTTGATTTACAAAGGCTGTTTGGACGCTTTTTATCCGACTACCGACCCGGTTGCGTTTATGCGCTCGGTGGAAAAGGTGAGATTGCTCAAAATCAAAAAGGTATTGCCGGCACATCATCAACTTGCTATCTCAGTTTCCTTAATTGATGAAATTGCGAAAGCGTTTCAGTCCTTATATCAGCAGGGCAAGCTGTACCAAGGAAACGGCGTGTTTGATTTTAAGGCATTTCAAATACATATTTGAAGTGGAACAATAGAACCCCATTTTGAGGGGTAGTAGTATACTATCATTCCTTTGCCGATTTTCGCTTCTGAAACCCTTGATTTTACTTGGGTTGAAAACGTCTATTGTTCCACATATATACCTTCCTTTATTGTCGTTGGATTGAATTGTAACAAACCACTTGAAATATTGAGCCAATTATGGTATCATATATCACGTCAAGTGGGTAAGCAGATAAAATATGCGTGATACTATTTTGATACTAAAAATATTTGGAACGAAGAATAATAGGGAGATTAGAAAGAAAATACGCATTATAGGCCACAAAAACTAAACATATATGCTTAGAAATAGAAAAACTTTGCCGAGTGGGAATGAGTACAAAAAGCCGCAAAAATCCTATGAATATAGGGGTTTTACGGCTCTATTTTTGTCAAGCGTACTAAAAACGTACCAAGCTTATCGCCGGCGGGCCTATTTGGGCATAGGCGATATGCATTTTGAGCTGTTTTTGCGGCGGGGGATTGAAATAATTGGCGGTTTGTGGTATAATATCCTCGCAGATTTGCTTCGCAAATCCAAAAAGCTACGCTTTTTGCGACCATTTGGGTCGAACTTGATATTGAAGGCTTCGCAAAAATCCCCTTGCATACAAGGATTTTTGCTCATGGTATAATCGTTTTGAAGTGAAACGAGGCGGAGTGGAAATCTGAATTTTGGGAGAAATACTATGTTAACAACAGGAGCAATACTATGTCGGCAATAAAAGGTTTGGAATGGACATTTGATACGGTGGCTTCCGCTTATGAAAAGTTTCGCCCTTCGTATCCTGATGAACTCTATGAAATGATATTTAATTATACTGCTCTCAATGAGTCCTGTTATGCTGTCGAAGTGGGAATTGGCGGCGGTCAGGCAACATTGCCGATTTTAAAGACCGGATGTAATTTGACCGCAATCGAATACAGCAAGGAATTGTCTAAATTATGCAAGGAAAAGTTTAAAGAATATCCGAATTTTTCTGTTTTGACAAACAAATTTGAAAACACGCTTTTCGAGAATAATAAATATGATTTGGTATATTCCGCGACCGCGTTTCATTGGATTGCTGAGAGTATCGGGTATGAAAAAGTGTTTTCAATGCTGAAAAGCGGCGGAGCGTTTGCGAGATTTGCAAATCATCCTTATCCGGCTAAAGACAATTTGCCCCTTTTTGAGGAAATTCAAAAAATTTACGGTAAATATTATCCTAACAAAAAGCCGAAATCGCGGGCGGAATATACCGATAAGCAGGCTGCGCAAATAGCAAAAATCGCAGAAAAATACGGCTTCGCAGATATAAAATACGCCTTGTTTCACAGAACACGAATTTTTTCCGCAAGTGAATATTGTGCATTGCTTGGAACATATTCCGACCATATTGCAATCGAGGAAAACACAAGAAGGAAATTTTTCTCAAAAATTGAGGATGCAATAAACAATTATGGCGGTTCAATTACAGTATATGATACAATTGATTTGCAACTTGCAAGAAAACCATAAATATCCGCTTGGCGAGAAGTTAATTGAAACTATATGGGGGGAAACGCTGTGCAATATAATTGGTTTACCGTTGAAAAAATAGACGCCCAAACATTTGCAATCAGCGAGTACAAGCATTGGGAAGAAACACATTGCTATTTGCTTTGCGGGACGGAGCGGGCCGTATTGATCGACTCAGGCTTAGGGGTTGCAAATATTAAAAAAGTTGTAGAAAATTTGACCTGTCTGCCTGTCGCCGTTCTTACCACTCACGCCCATTGGGACCATATTGGCGGACATAAATATTTTACGGATTTTGCCGTACACAAAAATGAAGTAAGTTGGATTTCCGAGCAGTTTCCGCTTCCATTACAGGCGGTCAAAAAAAAATCTGACGCTGAAGCCGTGCGATTTTCCTTCCAATTTTTGCTTAGAGGATTATCAAATTTTCAAGGGAACACCTACAAATATACTGCACGACGGCGACGCTATTGATTTAGGCAATTCAACGCTTCAAGTCATTCATACGCCCGGTCATTCACCGGGACACTGCTGCTTTTATGAGCCGGACAGAGGACGGCTGTATTCCGGCGATTTGATTTACAAAGGCTGTTTGGACGCTTTTTATCCGACTACCGACCCTACCACGTTTATGCGCTCGGTGGAAAAGGTGAGATTGCTCAAAATCAAAAAGGTGTTGCCGGCACATCATCAGCTTGCTATTTCGCCTTCTTTGGTTGACGAAATTGCAAATGCGTTTCAATCCTTATATCGGCAAGGCAAGCTGCGGCAGGGAAACGGCGTGTATGATTTTGGGACGTTTCAGATACATATTTGAGGTGTGGAACTATAGAGCCTTATCTTGATGGGTAGTAATAAAATATAAATTTTCTGAGTGAGTCTAGCAAGAAAACATTGAGATTCGATTTAAATAGTCGAAAACACTTGAAATAATTACCTTTTTCTGTTATTATAATATATGTATAAAAATAAATAGCCGTAAGGTATCATTTGTGCAGTAAGGGGTGTAACTAATGAAAAAGTCATTTTATCAAAAAACATGGTTTAAAAACCTGATTTTGATTGGGATTCCGGCAATCATCTCAGTAATAGGAGTATTAATCGGTCTACTTTCTAGTGATAATTTAAATGTTGTGGAAATCGTTTTTTCTTGTTGTGCTTTTTGCGCTTTTTGTGTATTAATAGCATTTATGATTTATTACAGTAAACAAGATGATATAGTTGAAAAAAATATTAATGAACTTACAGAGGATAATAGAAAAATGAAAATATTATTAGAACATTTTAAGACACAGGATAAGGCTAATATGCATACTATTAATACTCTGTCGAGTTTTGCTGAATTATGGTCTAAGAACATAAATGCGTTCGCTGATGAGGTGCAAAAAAGTGGCATGGTATCAGGAAAAAATTGGGACAAGGCATCATTATATAATTTAGTTTGTGAAAAATGTAGAGATACTATAGAAATGTATGTTGGTGATACTGACCATACTAAAATTTCGGTAGGATTTATTGAATATTTGAAAAAAAGCAATCAAGAGGAATGGGTTAGGTTTTGTGCACACTCCAATCCAGAGTCTACGCGTCCACGGGTATTTGATAAATTAGAAAAGCTATCTGAATGCAAGTATCGTTATGCTCAGCTTATGCGTAATAAAAATTCAGATATTGAAGTTGCAATTAACAATGAAGAAATTCTACAACTTTTTAATCGCTCAAGTCCTGAAACTGATTTAAGAAAATATACACAGTATATTGCCATTCCTGTTTTTTGTTCAAAGAAAAAAATGTTGGGTGTATTTCAAATCATCACTAAATATAATTATATAATTATTAATGATAAAGCAGGGTTACGACATTTCGCAGAAAGTAATTTGATCCCATTTTCAAATTTAATAGTTTTAATTGATAAAATTAGTAAAGGGCTATATGCTAGACCTCAAAAAAGCGATGAAAGTGATGGTGAACAAAATGGCTAAGAGTAAGAAAAAAAGTGAGAATCCGCGCAAAGAAAAATTACAAAAGAAAGATTTAAACTATAGAAGAGCAATTGAAATCAACTGCATCAATCAACAAGAAATGCAATTAATTCAAACACAGTATATGCAAGACTTAAAAAAAATGAATGAAGAAATTAGAACAAGCATGGAGCATTATTATGAGGCACAATGCCAGTTAATTGAATTAAAACTAAAAGAAGAGATTTTGTCAGAGACACCACTGAATCAATCTATCAAAGAAATATGTAGACAATATGAAGAAATACTTAAAATGTACGAAAGAATCAATGAACAAAAAAAATAAATTCATAAACAACATGTTTATGGCAACAATTGGATCAATGTCAATAAAGTGGACAGAAAAAATAGAAAAATTAATAAACAAAGAATAAGCGTTCACGCTCATTAGGCGACAAACCGCCATTATGAGAATGAGGACGAACAGAATTGTAGAAGCCCTCTATGTATTTGAAAAGGCTCAGATTCAATTCGCTGACAGTGGAATAGGTACGACGTTTAACTTCTTCTTTTTTCAAATACTTAAAAAAGCATTCCATAACAGCATTATCATAAGGATGACCTTTAGCGGAAAAAGACTGCGTAATATTAAGCCGGTCAGCCGCTTTTCTGAAATCATGAGAGGTAAATTGAGAGCCTCTATCCGTATGAAAAATAACGCCGGAGGGATTGCCTCTGGAGCTCATAGCCGCCTCAAGCGTGTTTATTGCCAGAGCTGTATCAATATGTTGAGAGACTTTATAAGCAATAACCTTGCGTGAAAACAGATCAAGAATTGCGCACAAATAAAGGTATCTGTTTGCAACACGAATATATGTAAAGTCACAAACCCATACAAGATTCGGCGCCGGCTGGTTGAAGTTTTTAGCGAGAATATTCTCACAAGACCCCTCGTCAGTGAGTTTAACACGGGATTTAGGCGGTTTGACCGTACTCATTTTGGGGAGCCGCATACCTTTCATCAGTCGGGACACTCGCCCGTCACTGATGTTTATGCAATAGTCACGCCTTAGACAAATGGCAATTTTGTGAACGCCAAGCCGTTTGTCAGCTTTAGAATATATATCAAGGATATATGAACGGATGCTGCGATTTTCGATTTCTCTCGTTGAAGGTGTGTGTTTCAGAAACTTGTAGTAAGTACTTCTGTTGACTCTGAGCACACGGCAGAGGGTGGAGATCGAGTGCTGTGATGAGAGAGCGAGAACGGTGTTCAATCTTTGTCTGAGTGTGGAGTGAATATTGCAATGGCTTTTTTTAGTATAAGATTTTCCTCCTCCAGCTGAGCGTTGCGTTTTTGAAGCTCCTTGATTTGTTGGGCAGTTATAATGGTGTCATCATCGATTTTAACTTCGGAATACATTTTGATCCAATTAGAAAGAGCGCTGGTAGAAATACCATATTCTTCATGAATTTGGGAATAGCTCTTTCCCGAACGGTAAAGGTTTACTATAGTCTTTTTGAACTCGGTTGTATACTTTTTTTTGTGTGGACATTTTATTATCCCCTTTCTTGTCTTCTATTATATCATTTCCCCTTTTTTCTTGTCCACTTTTTTAGTATACATCCATACGAGAAGATAACTACATTTTGAGTCAAATGCTGGAGTACAATGGGCTGCTCGGAGCAGAACCAAATCCTCTTAAATACGATATGGTAATTGGCAATCCGCCTTACATGAAGGTAGCGAAAGATGCCCCAGAGGCCAAAGCTATGCCCGATATTTGTTATGGTGTTCCGAATCTGTATTTTCTTTTTGCAGCTATGGGAATGTTCAATTTGCGTTCAGATGGAGAATTAGTATATATTATCCCCCGCTCTTGGACATCTGGAGCTTATTTCAAAAGCTTTCGGCAGAAGTTTCTTGCAGATGGGGCTTTGGAGCATATTCATTTGTTTGTTGGCCGTGACAAGGTGTTTGAAAATGAGAGTGTTTTGCAGGAAACGATGATTATTAAAGTTAGGAAAACAACGACTATTCCTGCGAATATCATTATTACAACAACACAGAGCAATAAGGATTTTTCAAACAAAACAACTTTTGAAGCAGCTTACAATACTGTCGTTTCAGGAGAAGATGATTATGTCTATTTAGTGACGAATGAGCAAGAGGTAGAGACGCTTGAATTGTTAAACAAATGGACAAATACACTACCAAGTATTGGCTTAAAGATGAAAACAGGTTTGACCGTTGATTTTAGAAACAGAGAAGCCTTGCGTGATGTCTCGAAAGACTATGCTGTCCCGTTGTTTTATTCACAGCATATACAAGACGGAAAAGTTATATTTCCTATTGGTAAAAAACATGAGTATATAGTTACTAATCAAGCGGGGCTGTTACAACCGAATGTAAATTACCTTTTTGTAAAGAGATTTACTGCGAAAGAAGAACATCGGAGATTGCAGTGCGGCGTATATCTCGCAAGGAAGTATCCTGATTATTCGAAAATCAGCACCCAAAATAAAATTAATTTTATTGGCGGATTAACAGAACTATCCGAATGTATCGTTTATGGACTATATGTGTTATTTAATTCAACCCTTTATGACTGTTACTACAGGATTCTAAACGGTTCCTCTCAAGTCAATTCTACGGAAATAAATTCTATGCCTGTGCCGCCTTTGGAAAGCATAGAGCAAATGGGAAAAGCATTGTTAAAGACTCGTGATATGACAGAATCGGGATGCGACCAAATTTTAAGGAGTTTCATTTATGAGCAAAATCGAGGAAGCAAGAGAGATACTGAAAGAATTGCATGTGCCAGCTAAACAGCAGGCAGATTTGTGCTGTTATGTCCTTTTGGCTATGGCAGACGTAAAAGAAAATGACGAATGGTCGAACGTCGTAAATAGCTGAATTCGTATTCATGATGTGATTGCGTATACAAAGGAAAACTACGGTGTTGTCTATGCGGAAAATAGTCGAGAGACTTTCCGAAAACAAGCTATGCACCATTTTCGAAATGCTGCATTTATTGAGGACAACGGAAAAGCGACCAATAGTCCAAACTATCGCTATCGTCTGACAGATGAGATGCTTTCGCTTATTCGCTGCTTTGGAACAAAACATTGGAAATCAGAAAAGCAGAAATTTCTTCAATCTCACGAAACCCTGATTGATCTGTATGCGTCTAAGCGCACGATGCGAAAAATGCCTGTACGGATTAATGGAGAGAACTTTACTTTTTCACCCGGAAAGCATAATCAACTACAAAAGGCTATTATCGAGGAATTTGCTCCTCGATTTGCACCTAATACCGAGTGCCTTTATGTGGGAGATACCATAGAAAAGGATTTGGTCAAGAACGTTGAGAAGTTGCAGAAACTCGGATTTACAATTGCACTTCATGATAAAATGCCAGATGTAGTCCTCTACTCCGAAGAAAAGAATTGGCTGTATTTTATCGAGTCTGTTACTTCCGTCGGTCCTATGGAGCCTAAGAGAATCAAAGAGATTGAAGAAATGACAGAAGGCGTTAAAGCGGGAAAAATTTATGTAACTGCGTTTCTTGACTTTAAGACTTTTAAGAAGTTTTCCGAAACGCTTGCTTGGGAAACAGAGGTTTGGATTGCGGATATGCCGGATCATATGATTCACTTAAATGGAGACAAGTTTTTAGGGCCGAGAAAATAAAGTAGAGGACTATTTTAGAATGAAGATACTTGATTTTATTGAAAAAACAAAATTAACTGATAGAAGTGAGAGTGAGAAAGCAAAACTCCTTTGTTTCTTTCATTATAAAGAAACTGGCGAATCAGTTTTTTCTATGCCGTTAATTTGTAATTTGTTTGTGCAGTGTGGGTTTAATGTTCCCAATAGTTCAAGATTAAAGACTAATTTAACCAAGGGAAAAGAAAGGGCATTTGTTAACTCCAAGGGAAAGACTGCCACAATAGAGTTTATTCCAGCTATTTTCCAAAGCACGGAAAAAGAATATGCAGTTTTATGGGAAGATAACATTACTATTGATTCAGATAGTGAATTAATTGATGAACAAAAATTTGTAGGAAGGCGGAAATATTTAGACCAGCTAATTTATCAGATAAATCACTCCTATGCAAATAATTGTTACGATGCGGCGGCAGTTTTAATGAGAAGATTGTTTGAGGTTTTACTTGTTCTGTCATATCAAAATTATGGAATAGATGAGGAATAGATGATCAGATAAAAGACTCCACGGGAAAAGGTTATATTATGCTTGATGGGATAGTAAAAAACGCTAAAAAATCAAGTATTGAAGATTTCAAGAATAAAAAATGATTTTGATACATTTCGGCTGGTTGGAAATTTTTCGGCTCACAATATTACATATACTGCTACTGCTGGAAAGAAAGATATTGATGATATAAAAATAAACTATAGAGTTATGCTTGAAGAACTATATAATAAGGCAGGGTTATTTTAATGACAGAAAAATCTGAAATTCGTGTAAAATTTGAAATTGGTGAAATCAAATTTGAAGCAGAAGGTTCTGCTGATTTGGTTGAAAGGGAAAGAAGTATTTTCAACAATACTCTTTTGCCAGCCGCTATTGACGCAATAGTACGCACTCGTAGCGTGGCACGAAGTGCTCAGTACATAGAAGCCCAAGATTCACAGCAACCAGCTATTTTGATAACCCCTAATACAGCTGCTTTGCCAGAGCAAGCTGTGGTAAATCCAGCAGCAGATTTTTCAAGGATGAGTCTTGCTTCTTTTGTGAAGTCAAAAGGAGCAGATGCACACTATGACTTTATTATCTGTGCTGTTTATTTTAATGAGAAGCGAAATGGTATTTCACCATTTTCCTCTGCTACTCTTAAAGATTTATATTCTGAGGCCAAAAAACCTTTGCCAAATAATTTAAGTATGTCGTTACGCGAGTTGGTCAAAAAAGGATTAATTATGGAAGATGTTTCTGCAAAAGGAACAACCCCCAAAATGTATGTTTTAACTTTAGAGGAAGAAGAATCTATTAAAAATATGCATCCCTCATATGCATCCCTCAGAAGCTAAAGAAAAGAAAGCGTCATCTAAATCTCGGAAACAACGTCAAAAGGTAGATTCTCCATATGCTACAATCAACTGTGATGATTTGAACTTAGAACAGTATCCAGAAGTAAAATCTCTTAAAGGCCTCAAAGAGAAGATGATACTAATTCTTTATATCGTTACCATTGATGGAAAAGGGGAATGGTTCACAACGGCAGATGTTCTTTGCATTATGACGGATATTTTTGGCGAATCTGCAACCAAAAAGCAAGTTGAAGGTGTCTTTACACGAGAAAAAAGATGGTTTAAGTGTGAAAATATTGAAGGAAGCAATAAATTTGTACATAGGAAACTGCTTAATGAAGCAAAATCGTTTGGCAATCGTTGGGAGTAGAGAATGTGTCAGAATGAAAAATTTTGAAGTGATTTAATCCCTGCGTAAGAATTACACAAAAATCTATATACTATACTACTATCCACGCTAATGAAGGCAAGTGTTATCACCCCTGATAACAAATTTATAACATTACCCCATATAGGCTGGATAATATGGATACATCAAACAATCAAAAGAAACACAGACACGACAGAGAATGGTTCCTAATCAGAATTGTTTAATATTGGTCGAGTGGAAGTGAGTATAAAAAGCCGCGAGCCCCCGTAAATACGGGCTTGCGCGGCTCTATTTGTCGGCTCTATGTCAAGAATAGTGGTGTAAAATCCTGCAAAGAATTTACGAAACAGGTTTCGGTCCGGACCGAAGCCTGTTTTTCATATTGATTTATGCCACATTTTGCCCGCTGTCTCGCCAATAAAACATAAATAATATCCGATTTCGGAACCTTTTGAAGTTCCTGTAACCATAGGCGTTGCGTTTCAAGACCTTAATTTTGTTGTTGCACCCTTCCGTAAAGCCGTTTGCGTACCCATATTTAAAGGGATTAAGTACACCTTTTCCCCAGGCGATAAACGTGTTCCCGCAGTTTTCATACTCAATTAGCCCACTGCCTTGCGCCTCAAATATCTAGGCGTCCATGAGTTTCGCTGACACTTCCGGCTATTTTGCGTCCAGAACCTCATAAAACCGCTCCTTTAGATGATAGGCTTGGCGAAGCTCGTGGGAAAGATACAGCATCGCCTCCACGCGTTCCCGCTCGTCTTTCGTAAGCTTCGTTCCCCGTTTGGTGAGCAGTCTTTTCGAGTGTTTTAACAGCTTCCTATACTTTTTCCCTAGCCGCTTTTGTTCCCGCTTCCTGAACGCCTCAAACGCCCATACGCACTGTCGGACAAAGTGATATTTATCCACGATTTGCACGGCGTTCTTGAAATAAATACCGGCCATATCGGCATAAGGCCTCCGCATATCCGACACAAAGAATTTAACCTTATCTCGTTTTTCCTTGTCATATCCTCTCAAATATTCGATTAGATGGCTGTTTCTCCTGTCCGGCAGAATGTCCAATACCCGCCCGTTCGCCGGATCGGTAAGTATGCACTGGTACTTTTGAGCGCCGGTGTTGCCTTTAAATTCGTCTATGGCGAAAACCTCCCGGAAACCCGGTAGGATGGGGCATTTCCACCGCGTCGAATATCCTGACAACAGACGAAACCGCCCCTTATTCCTTGCAACGAAGGAGAAGGAACGTTCATTGCTCAAAGCCTCAATAATCTTAGAGGTAAAACGCAGCGTCATTTGTCGACGTCGGGCGACGAAGGTGTTTTTCTCGGGGAAGCACTTGCCACGGCCGGTGCAGCGGTATCTGCGGCGGCGATATGCCAGAGTGAGGCTGCGTCCAGCCACTGATAGACCATTATGTGACGGACGCGGTAGTCGTGGACGCGTGAAGTCTTGCAGCCGCAGGCCGGGCAGATGTGCTCTGTTACGGGCATTTCCACATGAACCGTCAGACTGTTTGCGGCGGTTTCCACTTTTTTACTATTGCCCCTTGCAAATCGAGAATTTCTGTAGTATAATTGTTGTTAGAGAGCATATTTGTTTCCTCCTGTCTGAGTTTAGGGGTAAATTCATTATACAGGATTTTTTCAAATATGCTCTCTTTTTTTGATAGACGGTTTTGGTGCCACTATTTATAGTGTAGAATCTTTCCTTTTTACGGCGTTTTTTCACTTTCCTCGTAAAGCCTCACTCCGGCGCCGAGCCGGGCCAGCCCCTCCATCAGCAGGCTGCGGGGACAGGCGATGTTCAGCCGCAAAAAGGCCGCGCCCGTCCTTCCGTATGAGGCGCCCTTTGAAACATACAGCCCCGCCTCGCGCCGAAGAAGGGACTGGAGCTCGGACGCGTCGGAGCATATTCCGCCGCAGTCAAGCCAGAGCAGATAGGTGGCCTCCGAGGGGACGAGCCTTATCTGAGGCAGCCGCTCCTTAAGGAAGGCCGCGACGGTCCTTTTGTTTTCGTAAAGATATTCCCTCAGCCCGTCCAGCCAGCCCTCGCCCCTGTTGTACGCGGCTATCGCGGCGGGGACGGCAAAGGCGTTTGGCTCGGCCACCTCGTCGGTGTTCAGCCCGCGCCATACCTTGTGCCGCAGCACCGGGTCGGGAACGCACACGGCCGCGGTCTGGATACCCGCCAGGTTGAAGGTCTTTGTGGGGGCGACGCAGGTGATGCTGTTGGCGCGGCACTCCTCGTTCACCGACGCGAAGGGAACGTATTCCCTGCCGGGGTCGGTGAGGTCGCAGTGTATCTCGTCGGACACCACGGTGACGTGGTGGCGCGCGGCAAGGCCGCCTATACGCGCGAGGGTCTCCCTGTCCCATATCCTGCCCACGGGGTTGTGGGGATTGCAGAGTATCATAAGGCCGGTCTGCGGGTCGGCCAGCTTTGCCTCTAAATCATCAAAATCCACGGAGTATTCCCCGCCGCAGTATTTCAGCGGGCTTTCCGATACATTGCGGCCGTTGTTGACGATGGAGTTGAAAAAAATGTTATAGACCGGCGTCTGTATCAGCACGTTTTCGCCCGGAGTGGTCAGCTTGCGGACTATCGAGGACAGGGCCGGAACCACGCCGGTGCAAAAGATGAGCCAGTCCTTTTCCATGCGGAAGCCGTGCCGTCTTTCCCACCAGCCCTGAATGGCGCCGTACCATTCCTCCGGCAGGACGGAATAGCCGAAAACGCCGTGGTCGAGCCGTTTTTGCAGCTCCTCAAGTATCTCGGGCGCGGCGGCGAAGTCCATGTCCGCCACCCACATGGGCAGCTCGTTTTCGGCCACGTCCCACTTCAGAGAATTTGTGCCCCGCCGGTCGATGACCGTGTCAAAATCGTATTTCATCAGCAAGCCTCCCGACAGTGGTCACGGCAGACGACGACCGTCTTTGACGGGTCCACCTTGTCCTTTTCCACAATGAGCTCGCCTATGCTGTCGGCGGTTATCCTGCCGCCGGAGGGGTTCAGCACGCTGTCGATGCCGCCGGTGATATCCGCCTCAACGGTGGAATACTCAAAGGCGAGGGTGGTGTTTATGAGCTTGCAGTTTTTCATTATCAGGTTGTCGATATAGCACAGGCCCTGGAGACTTTCGACCGTGCAGTTTATCAGGGTCAGGTTTTTGGCGTTCCAGCCCAGATACTCGCCCGAGATAAAGGAGTCGCGGACGGTGACGTTTTCGCTGTTCCAGAAAGCGTCCTTTGAGATGAGCCGGGAATTCCTTATCTCCACGTTCTTCGCCCCGTCAAAGGGGTAGTTGCCGTAAAGGGTCAGCCCGTCTATTTTCATATCCTCGCTGTTCATGGCCAGATAGTCGCCCTTGACCGTCGCCTGCTCAAGAGTTACGTCACGGCAGCTCCAAAGCGTTTCGGCGGCGTTGGGCAGGGAAACGTTTTTAAGCCGCACGCCGCGGCAGCGGCGGAAGTTCTTCGGCGCCTCTATCTGGCAGTCCTCGACGGTGACGTTGTCCGTGTACCAAACGCCCGCCCGGGCCATTTCGAACCAGACGCAGTTTTTGGCGTAAATATTTTTGGAGTACCAAAGGGGATACTTCCACTTAAACATACAGCCGTAAAGCTTAATATCCGCGCTTTCCTTGAGAGGCGACTCGCCGTCGGTGAAAATCGTGTCCTCGAGCACGAGGTCCCTTTCGCCGAACAGCGGCCTTTCCCCCACATAGTAGCCGCGCTTTATGATTTTCATTGTTCACGTCGCCCGCTTTCATATCTTTTCATACTATATTTTATCACATATCTCCGCAAAAAGCAAATACTTTTATTGAATAAAGCATTATGCCTGAAAAGAATATCATTTCCGCCGCAATTTTTAATAAAACTCAAACAAAACTTAAAAATTTCAAAAACATTTAGACGGTATAATACAGGCGTCAAGTGAGAGATCACTGAAAAAATACGGAGGTGCGTTTCAATGAAAAAGAAAAACTTTGTGACCCTGATCATGAGTACCGTCGGCGGTATTCTCTTCGCCCTGGGTATGTGCATGGCTCTGCTGCCGGAGTGGGACGCGTTCAGGCAGGGCGTCGTAATCGGCGCGTTGGGCGCGGCGGTATTGCTGGTCATGGTACTCGTCCGCAGAAAGATGGACGGCAAGCCCGCCGTCGTACTCAGCGGCAGGGCCGTGGGCACGGCGCTTTTAGGCGTCCTTGGCGCGATAGTTTTCGGCGTGGGAATGTGCATGACGATGGTCTGGGATATGCTGGTCCCCGGTATCCTGGTGGGCATCGTGGGCATCGTCCTGCTGCTCTGTCTTATCCCCGTTATCAAAGGGCTGAAATAAGGAGGTACATAACATGAAAAAAACCGAAAAAATCGCCGGCGCGGTTGTCGGCGGGTACAAGAAGATTGAGGAAGGCGTCGTAGGCGGCTATAAAAAGATTGAGGACGGCGTAACCGGCGCGTTCAAAAAGGTCGAGGACGGATTTGTGGATAAGTTCCTGACCCGTGAGGGCGAGACCATCGAGGACGCGAAAAAGCGGCTCCACGAGGAGCGGGCCCGACGCGAGGCCGCCGCCAAAGCCGGCGTAGAATCCGGCATGGAGGCCGGCAAAAACGCCGGAAAGCATTAACCCCACACACGCGCCGCGCGGACCAAATCTGTGCGGCGCATATTTTTATAAAAAATTTTTGAGAAAGTCCGAAACGCAAACAAAACTTTAACATTTGGGTGGTAAAATGAAGGAAACAGAGTCACGGAGGTACGCATTATGTTTCAGATATTGGTTGTGGAGGACGACAAAGACCTGAACCGCTCGGTATGCTCATTTCTGAACGGCAGCGGATATAAAGCGGTGGGCTGTCTCTCCGCCAACGAAGCCTACGACGCCATGTACGGGAACACCTTTGACCTCATTGTTTCCGACATTATGATGCCCGAAATTGACGGATTTGAGTTTGCGAAAACGGTGCGTTCGCTTGATGAGGACATACCTATCCTGTTCATGACGGCCCGGGACGATTTCGCCTCCAAACAGAAGGGCTACCGCATTGGCATAGATGATTACATGGTGAAGCCCATCGACCTTGACGAGCTTTTCCTGCGGATAGGGGCGCTGCTCAGGCGGGCGAAGATAGCCGCCTCCCACAAGCTGGAGATAGGGAAGCTGCGGTTGGACATGGACGAGCGCGCGGCGGTCTATGACGGCGAGGCCGTCTCCCTGACGGCGCGGGAGTTCAATATCATATATAAGCTCCTCAGCTACCCCGGAAAGACCTTCACCCGCACCCAGCTCATGGACGAGTTTTGGGACGCGGACACCGACACCGCGCCGAGAGCCGTGGACGTTTACATGGCGAAGCTGCGGAGCAAGTTCGAGGGTTGCGGCGAGTTTGAGATAAGGACCGTCCACGGCCTCGGTTATAAGGCGGTGATACTGTGACGGAAAAAACAAAATGGAGACGGTTCCTGTCCTCGCTGCGGGGCTATGTCACGTTTTTTCTGCTGATCGCCTTTATCATCACCTGCTGTATGGAGCTTTTCCTGCACGCGATGAGGAGCTCAATGGACATAACCTATACCGAACGCGGAATTCGTTTCGCGGCTATACTGACCTTTGCCAATGTTATCATTTTGAGCCTGCTGTTTACCGTGATAGACGGTCTGCGCCGCCGGTTCACGGTGGAGCGTCCGGTGCGGCGAATTGTGGAGGGCGCGGAAAAAATCATGCGGGGCGATTTCTCCGCGCGAATAGAGCCGTTCCGCGGCATTGGGGGCGAGGACGGCTTTGACATTATCATCGGCTGCTTTAACCGCATGGCGGAGGAGCTTTCCGGCGTGGAGACTTTGCGGACGGATTTCATCGCCAACGTGTCCCACGAACTGAAAACGCCCCTCTCCGTCATGCAAAACTACGGAACCATGCTCCAAAATCCCGAGCTGACCGAAGCGCGGCGGATGGAATACGCCAAGGCGGTTACCGAGCAGTCCCGCCGCCTCGCCGACCTCATCACAAACATTCTAAAGCTGAACAGGCTGGAAAACCAACAGATTTATCCCGACGCGAAACGGTATAATCTCGGCGAGCAGCTTGCCGAGTGCCTTTTGAACTTCGAAAGCACCTGGGAGGAAAAGAACATCGACATTGAAACGGACCTTGAAGAAGAAGTGTTCGTGAAATCGGACGGCGAGCTTTTGGCCCTCGTCTGGAACAATCTCTTTTCCAACGCCCTGAAATTCACGGAAAGCGGCGGCACGGTGTCCGTGACGCTCAGGTCTGAGGGGAATTACGCCGTGGTCAGAGTTTCCGACACCGGCTGCGGCATCTCGCCGGAGACCGGCAAACACATCTTTGAGAAATTCTATCAGGGCGACGCCTCCCACGCCGCCCAGGGCAACGGTCTGGGACTCGCCCTTGTCAAGCGGGTGGCGGACATCGTAGGCGGCGATATTTCCGTGGAAAGCGAGGTTGGCAAGGGCAGCGCGTTCATCGTAAAAATCAGGAGGGCGGCGAATGGAGAAATTCAAAAAAATCCTTAAAAAGCTATTCTGTCTGCCCCCGCTTTGGACGGTTTTGGCGGCCATTTTCGGCTACGGACTTTTGATTGCGGCTGCGGCGTTCAATATACGGAGCCCCATCCTGAGATACGCCTCCTATCTGGCCTCGGCCTACGCGCTGACCGTTACAATCACGGGACTTGTACATATCCGCGCGGCAATCGGCGGCGTCAGAAAGTTCGCCGAGCAGCATCCGCTGATGAAAAAATTCCGCTCCACCGCCGTCGGCGAAAAATACATGACCGACGCGCGTTTCCGGGCGGGGGTCTCGCTGTATCAGGGCTTTTTCGTAAATCTTTTGTATATCGTCATGAAGCTGGTGTCGGGCGTCGCGTACCGCTCCGCGTGGTTTGTCGCGCTGGCGGTCTACTACATACTGCTTGCCGTTATGCGTTTTCTGCTGGTACGGCGGCTGAACGCCCGGGACGCGGCGGCGGAGCTGCGCCGTTACCGGCTGTGCGGAATAATGCTTTTGTTCATGAATCAGGCCCTTGCCGGCATCGTCGTGTTTATGGTACGTCAGAACCGGGGCTTTGATTATCCGGGGCCGCTCATCTACGCCATGGCCGCTTATTCCTTTTACGCCGTCACCGTCGCCATCGTAAATATCGTAAAGACCCAAAAGCATAAAAGCCCCGTCCTTTCGGCGGCCAAGGCAATCAACCTTGTGGCGGCCATGGTTTCTATCCTCTCGCTTGAAACCGCGATGCTGGCCCGGTTCGGCGGCGGCGACGACCCGATGTTCCGAAGGGTCATGACCGGCGCCACGGGAGGCGCCGTCTGCACCGTTGTGATCGGCATGGCAATCTATATGATTTGGCGGGCAAACAGAAATTTGAAAAAGCTTAGAACTAACAATCCTCAAACATAATTCGAATGTCTCGCAAACGGTTGTCCTTTGCAATCCCGAAAGGAGTAAATATCATGGAAGAAAATAACAAAACCTTCACCTACACCTATTCCGCGAAGGAACAGGAGGAAATCAAAAAAATCCGCGACAAATACGCCCCCCGGACGGAGGAGGAAAGCTCCATGGAGCGGCTTCGCCGTCTGGACGAGAGCGCCACAAGGGGGGCGGCCGCCGTTTCGCTGATCGTCGGAATTATCAGCGCGCTGCTGCTGGGCGTGGGAATGTGCTGCGCGATGGTACCCGGCTGGGAAGCGTATTTCATTCCCGGCATCGCAATCGGCATCGTCGGCATCATCGGCGTGATATCCGCCTATCCGATTTATACTCGCATGGTAAAGCGTAAGAGAGCGAAGCTGGCGCCGGTGATACTGAAGCTGTCGGATGAGCTGATGAAGTAAACGGCAGGCGGCTTGGACAATATGTCACAAAATATAATATATATATATCACTTTTTTCCATAGAAAACCTCCAAATTAATATTAGAATTAATATATAGACCACTGAAACGGGAGGTTGACGAATATATGAAAAAAGTTTTATCATTCTTTTTGGCGGCGGCAATGACGCTGGCCCTTGTGCCCGCAATGACCGTCGCGGCGGCCAATGTGCCCACCCTTACGGTGGACATGACGGCCAAGACCGGCCCCATGCGTCACGGCAGCGCGGGCTTCCTCTACGGTCTGGGCAGTCACGGCACCCCTAACGCCAATACCCTGACGCCGCTTAAACCGGGCACCGCCGTGCAGAAGGCCCCCGACGGCCTCCAGCACCCCACCGGCGACGTGCTTGACGTGGCCGAGACCTTTATCGAGGCCGGCGGCGAGCAGGTGCAGATTTACCTTCAGGACATCTTCGCCCTGTGGGACTATGAATATACAACCATTGACGACTATCTGGAAAGAATTAAGGAAATGGTTCCGAAAATCGTCGAGCTTCGGGAGAGCAGGACGGACTTCGACGGAAAGTTCGTGTACGTTCCATACAACGAGCCGGACGGCATATGGTTCCAGAATGTGAACAACGACACCAATGTACAGAACAGGCTGAACGAATACTGGAAAAAAGCCTACGACCTTATCCGTGAGCTTGACCCGGAGGCCCTGATAGGCGGCATAAGCTTCGCCACATACCAGTACGACGCCATGGACCGGTGGCTCCGCTTCTGCGCGGCGAACGGCTGCGAGCCGGACTACATAACCTGGCACGAGCTTCAAAACGACAAGCTCAGCAGCTTCACCGACCACCTGAACCACTACCGCTGGGTGGAAAAGGACGTGGGCATGGATCCGAGGGAGATAATAATCAACGAGTACGCTCCCCAGGACCACTGCGCCGTGCCGGGCAAGCTGGTGAACTGGATAGCCCTGTTTGAGGAAAACAAGGTCAGCGGCTGTCTGCCCTACTGGCACAACGCCGGCAACCTTGACGATATAGCCGCCGACAACAACGAGCCCAACGGCGCGTGGTGGCTGTACAAGTGGTACGGCGACATGAGCGGCGAGACCCTGAAGCTCACCACCTCCACCGCCCGCGACAGGCTTTACGGGCTGGCATCTATCGACGACAACAAAAAGAGTGCAAATGTTATCTTCGGCGGAGTGGACGGCACATCCGACATAGTGCTTGAAAACATTGACAAAACCGAGGCTTTTGCCGGCGCGGAAAAGGTCAATATCAAAATCGAGGCCACATATTTTTCCGCGTTCCACGGCGTTGCGGCGGAGCCCACCGTCATTCGCACGGGCACCTACGCCGTCGAGGGCGGCAGGGTCACCGTTGAATTGGACGGCATGGAGGCTTCGGCGGCCTACAACATAACCGTCACCGCCGCGGGGGAGGACGACGTGCCCGGCACGGTATACCGCGGCCCGTGGCGCATGACCTGGGAGGCGGAGGACGCCGTCCTCACCGGAAAGGCCCATTCCACCGGCGACCCTTGGACCTACGCCAAGTCCGGCGGCTCACGGGTCACCGAAATCGAGGGCAGCGGCGACGGCGTGGACTTTACCGTTTCAGTTCCACAGACCGGCTATTACAGGGCGGACCTCATATACGGGAACGGTGTGGGGCTGAACACCTCGGACCCGTCCAGCAACAACCCCGTGACCGTGACGCTTACCCGGTCCGTTGACGGAGAGGAAGACGCGCTTCCCCTCGAAAACACCCTTCGCGAGCAAATGACCGGAATGTACACCGACTACATCGAGCTTGACGCCGGAGAGCACACGGTTTCCTACCGAGGCACTGGTCAGGCGGCCTCCATCGACTGCCTGAGCCTGACCTATGCCGGCGGCGAAATCCCCGAGTTCGACAGCATATATGAGGCCGAGCTGGGCGACTTCAACACCCTCCTCGACAACGAGACCACTACCGTCACCACCGAAAGCTCCATTGCGGGCTACAGCGCCTCCGGCTATGTCACCGGCCTCGACGAAGTGAGCGTCGAGCAGGGCGGCGGCGTGCGCTTCACCGTGGTCGTCCCCGACAACGGCCTGTACAACGTGACCCTCCGCTACGCGGCGGACACCGATACGGCGGCAAGACTCTACCTTGACAACACCGCCCTGACCCTTGACAATCTGCTGACCGAAGCGGAGCTTCCGGCAAGCGCGGACTTTGCCTCCTCAAGCGTGACGGTGTTCCTCCAGAAAGGCATAAATATACTCGACGTTGACACCGAGGGGGCGGCGGCCCTCGACTATATACGGGTTCGCGCGTCCGACGACGGGGCGGCCGACGTAATAGAGGCCGAGGACGGCATCCTCACCGGCGGCGCCGCCGTCTCGAGCGAATACGCCCACGGCGGCGGCTACGTGGCCGATATAAAGGCCGCGCAGACCTACGAAAACCTTCGCGGCGACTTCACCGTCACCGGCATGAACGACGGCCTGATGAGCTATGAGAGCTCCGCTCAGGCGCAGCTCATTTACGCGGACTACGACGGCGGAAAGCTGACCGCGGTGAAGCGGGTTCCCTTGCCCGAGGGCGAGGCGGCCCAAAAGCTGGAGACCGGCCACGACAAAATATTCGTATGGCTCGGCCTGAGCGACATAACGCCCCTTGTCAAATTTGATGACAAGGCCGAGGGCGGCAGCCTTGAAATAAAGGCGGACGTCCCCGAGGCTGGGGTATATAAAATGGTGATGCGCTACTCCAACAGCGAGCTGTTCGGCGCGCACAGCTACAACGCCCAGATAGTTGACCGCTACGCCAGCTACAGCGTTAACGGCGGCGAGGCCGAAAGAGTTTACTTCAAAAACACCTACAGCGACGAAAACTGGCGCACGGTGACCGTCCCCGTTACCCTTGAAGCCGGCGAAAACACCGTTAAATTCTTCAACGACAACTGGCGCATAGTGCGCTGCGGCGTGCTCAAGCCCGGCGCCAGCGCCCATCTCCCCGAAAATATAGACTATCAGACCCTTGTCAACTACGCTCCCAACCTTGACAGCTTCGAGTTCTATCCCTCCGTGCTCGGCGCGTCTCAGGCGGAGGAAAAGTTCAAGGTCAGCGTTATGGCCACCGAGGGCGGCATTGTTTCCATAGACAAGACCTCCGCCGCCTATGGGGAAACGGTCACGGTCACCATTGAGCCCGACTACCTTGGGGGCGGATATTCCGTCACCGTCAACGGCGAGGATGCCACGGCTCAGGCCGCGGACGGCGTCCTCAAGCTTGAAATAACCGAAAACACCGATATACGGGTGGCGTTTGCCACTCCCGAAAACGGCGACGACTATATCCTCAACAACTCCTTCGGCACCGGCAACCTGACCGGCTGGCTCGGGGAAAACGTGGCCGTCGAGGGCGTCGAGGGCTCATATAGGGCCGTGCTCGGTCAGGGCGGCAGCCTGAGCCAGACTATCGCCGGCGCCGCGCCCGGATACTATACCCTCACATTTAAGGCCGACGGCGAGGGCAGGGTAAGCTTCGGCGCTTCCGAGGCCGACATAAGCGGCGACGTCTCCGTCACCACCTACGCCGCCGGAGATACGGAGCTGAAAATCACCGGCAGCGGCCTCACCGTTGACGAGTTCAAAATCGAAAGCTTCCTGCCCGTCGATACGGAGCTGCTGTATTTTGTGGACTGCGGCGACCGTGACACCTCCACCCTTTCCGCAGGCGATATGCTGGGGCTCAACAACTCCTCCACCGAGCAGTTCTACGCCGCCGACCCGGTAACGGGCAAGATGTGGGGCGTTGACGATGTATATACGGCCAACGCCAGCTATCCCGACCTCCTTACCGGCAAGGACACCTGGCCCTATGAGCAGGGCGGCGCGGACGACGGCTGCTCCAAGGCGGTTTCATACCGCTACGCCAAGGACCAGGTGGACCACGTGGGGCCGGGCGTGACCTACAAATTTGAGCTGGAGGACGGCGTTTACACCTTTGAGACGGGCTTCTACTGCGCCTGGGGCAAAACCCCCAACCGAAAATCCAGCCTGAAAATCAACGGCAGTACGGTGGCCTCGGGGATACTTCCCTCCACCGACGCAAGCAACCCCCTTGTGATATCGAGCACCGTCACCGTCACCGGCGGCACGGCCACCCTAAATCTAAACCTTGACAGCGACGGCGCCGGCGGCCCGATGATAAGCTGGATAAAGATATACGAGTTCCCCTATGAAAGGATAGACACGGCCGGCATGACCATCACCGGCACCGACCCATGGAGCGACCAGTGGAATCCGCAGAAGGACTTTGCTCCCAACGCCTTTGACGGCAATGAGGACACCTTCTTCGACGGACTTCAGGGCGGCTGGGTACAGATAGATTTGGGGACGGAAAGAGACATCGCCGCCATAGGCTATGTCCCCAGAAGCGCCTATCCCGAAAGGATGAGGAACGGCGTATTTGAGGTATCCAAGGACGGCGGCACATGGACCGCGCTTTATAAGGTAACTTCCGCCCCCTCCGCCGGCAATGAGACAAAGGTGACGGCCGGCCGCTTCCTCACCGAGGAAAACGGTTGGAGATACCTGAGATACAGGAACGACTCCGACTACTGCAACGTGGCGGAAATCTATATATACGAATAGGCGGCAAAAGTGGAAGTAAAAAAGCCGCGTATACGGCGTCGAGGCAAAGCCTGTCTTTGCTTCGACGCTTTTTCCTGCGGTGAAAAAATCCTTGACAAGCAATTCGATTTATAGTAAAATAATATTATAAAAAAGTGAAAAGAGGGATAATGTGGAAAATAAAACAAAATTATGTCCCGTCTGCGGTGAGCCGCTGAACGACGGGACCAAATTCTGCGGCAAGTGCGGCTTTGAGCTTGGCACGACGGAACCCGAGCCCCGGCCGGAGACGGCCCCCGTGTCTCCCGCGCAGACGCCCGCCGCGCAGTCCGCGCCCGAGCCTCAAAAGAAGAAATCTCGGGCCGTGCCTGTAATTATCGCGGTCGTTGTTATAGCGGCGCTGCTGGCGGCAGCGGCAGCGGCGACGTATTTCGTTTTCTTAAAAAAGCCCGCCGAAGGCGGCGAAAAGACCGCGAATGAAAAGACCTCGCAGACGGACGGCAAGGTCGCCGGCGAGAAAGGAAAAAAGGGAGAGGAACAGCCGGAAGAGTATATACAGGTCGAAAGATATACCACTGACCTGCCGAACGGCGAGAAGCGCCTTTTATATAAGCGTGAGCGCCTAAGCGCGGATTCTGACCGTGAAACATCCTATTATTCATATAACGCTTTCTGTAACGGTGAAATTGGCTCATCATGTATCAACGAATACGACGGCGACGGGAATATTACGAAGGAGACACATTATGACGGCGACGGCAGTGTCGAATGGGCTGATGAATACGAATATGACAACTACGGAAACGAAACAAAGCATACAAGGTATGACACCGACGGCAGCGTTAGATGGGCTTACGAATGCGAATACGACAGCAACGGAAATGCCATAAAAAGGATTGACTATGCCGCCGACGGCAGCGTAGAATCAACCACGGAATATGAATACGACGGCGACGGAAATACAACAAAGATAATTGAATATGCCGCCGATGGCAGCGTAGACTCGACCACGGAATACGAATACGACGGCGACGGGAATAGAATAAAGGGAATAACCCGCGATGCGGAAGGTAACATCACTCCGGCCTGCGAAACCGAATACGACAACGACGGGAATAAAACAAAGACAATTCAATACCGCGACGGGAATGTCCATGGGACCTACGAATATGACAGCGACGGGAATATGACAAAGTGGACAAGTTACGACGACGACGGAAATATCTATATGACCGTTGAACGCGACAGCGACGGAAACGATACAAAGCATACAAGGTACGACACCGATGGTAGCATCCTATGGTTCGCGGAATACGAATACGACGGCGACGGAAATACAACAAAGGATACAAGTTTCGCCGCCGACGGCAGTGTCAGTGGGACAACAGAGTATAAATACGACGGCCACGGCAATTTAATCAGAGAGACCCGTACCTACAGCTACGGCTCCTCAACAACCGAATACGTATACATGACCCGCAGCGAATTTTTCGGGGAATAAACGCAAAAGGGACGGCGAGGCCGTCCCTTTTTACGTGCGGTTTACTTGCGGTTTTTATACTATTCCTCCAGCCAAAGCTCCCGGCAGGCGTCGCTTGGCATCCTCCAGTCGCCCCTGGGCGACAGAGCGACGCTTCCCACCTTGGGGCCGTCCGGCAGACAGCTTCGCTTGAACTGTGCGGAGAAAAATCTCTTGTAGAAGGTATCCAGCCACTTCCTTATGGTTTCGGCGTCATAGGCCCCGTCAAAGGCTTTTAAAGCCATGCGGTATATCTTCCTCGGCGCGGCGCCGAAGCGCAGCAGATAATAAAGGAAAAAGTCGTGGAGCTCATAGGGGCCGATTATGCCCTCGGTTTTTTGACTGATAACGCCCTCCTCGGGGGGCAGCAGCTCGGGAGAAACGGGAGTGTCGAGGATGTCCTCGAGACAGCGCCGCAGCTTGTCCTCGCTCCTTCCGGCGCAGTAGGCCACCAAATGGCGCACCAGAGTCTTGGGTATGGAGGCGTTGACGCCGTACATACTCATGTGGTCGCCGTTGTAGGTAGCCCAGCCCATGGCCAGCTCACTGAGGTCGCCGGTGCCTATCACAAGGCCGTTGTGCTTATTGGCAAGGTCCATCAGCACCTGGGTGCGCTCACGGGCCTGGCAGTTTTCGTAGGTAACGTCCTTTACGTCCTCGCTCTGCCCGATATCCCGAAAATGCAGGCGCACCGCGTCGCAAATATTGATTTCGGCAAAATCGGTGCCCAAAGCCTGGCTGAGGATGAGGGCATTGTTGTGGGTGCGGTCGGTGGTGCCGAAGCAGGGCATGGTTACCGTCAAAATGCCCTTGCGCTCAAGTCCCAGCATATCAAAAGCCCTGACGGTGACAAGGCAGGCAAGGGTGGAGTCCAGTCCTCCGCTGAGACCGATAACGGCGGTTTTACAGCCGGTATGGTCAAGACGCTTTTTCAGGCCGAGCGCCTGAATGGTGAGTATCTCCTCGCAGCGGCGCTCAAGCTCGGCCTGATTTGAGGGGACGAAGGGGCGCGGGTCGATATATCGCTCAAGGGCGGTCTGCTCCGCTTCCAGCTCAAAGCTCACCCGACGGAAGCTGTCGTCCCGTTTTATGTCAAAGCTGTTCATCCGCCGGCGTTCGGCCACGATGCGCCCCAAATCGACGCAGGCAGTTACGGCGGAATTTTGTGTGAGGTCAGCATTTTCCGCAAGAATAAGGCCGTTCTCCCCTATCATATTGTGACCGCAGAACACCATGTCGGTGGTGCTTTCTCCATATCCGGCGTCCGCGTAGGCATAAGCGCAGACCAGCCGCGCCGAGGTGGAAGCCACCAGTGAGCGGCGGTAGGCGTTTTTGCCCACAAGCTCGTCGGAGGCGCTCAAATTCAAGATCAGCGTCGCCCCATGGGTGGCGAGAGCGGTGGAGGGCGGGTCGGGCACCCAAAGGTCCTCGCATATCTCCACGCCCACGGTCAGCTCGGGCATTGTCTCACAGTCAAAGAGCAGCCCCGTGCCGAAGGGCGTCCGTCTGCCGGCAAGGTCAACATACATCACGCCGTCCGAACCGGGCGTAAAATGGCGCAGCTCATAAAACTCGCCATAGTTGGGGATATGCTTTTTGGGCACAAGGCCCAGCACCTCTCCCCTGCACACCAAGGCGGCGCAGTTATACAGCCGCCCGTCAACCGACACGGGCAGCCCCACGGCAATAAGGCAGTCCAGTCCGGCGGTCTCCGCCGCCAGTCTGATAAGGCCGTCGGCGCAGCCCCTAAGAAGAGGCTCCTGCAAAAAGAGGTCCCCGCAGGTGTATCCACTGAGGCAGAGCTCGGGGAAAGCTATCACCTTAGCCCCTTCCGCGGCAAGCCTTTTCGCGGCCGCTATGATATTTTCAGTGTTGCCGCGGACGTCCGCAACCCGTATATCCGCCGTCGCCGCTGCTATTTTAATAAAACCGTCGCGCACGCAAATCGCTCCATTATCTAAAATATAGTAAAACATCGGAGCAAAGCCGTCCTTTGCCCCGATGCGTTGGTGGGAGTTATAGGGCTCGAACCTATGACCCTCTGCTTGTAAGGCAGATGCTCTCCCAGCTGAGCTAAACTCCCATGTGGTAGCGGCGAGTGGGCTTGAACCACCGACCGTCCGGGTATGAACCGAATGCTCTAGCCAACTGAGCTACGCCGCCATATCAAGCGCCTGTCCCGGCGCTGACAAAGTGTATTATACCTCATTTGGCCTCATTTGTCAAGGCTTTTGGAAAAATTTTTTACAAAATTTTGCTTCCATATTATATAAATGGCGCGCCCCCAAAACCGTCTTTCAAAAAAAGAGAGAGCGTATTTGCCTGTATAATGACTCAGGCAGGAGGAACGGCCATTTAATCGAATATTTGGGCGGGTATGACAAAGGAAAACGTGATAAGCTATATACTCAAATCTTTTAACGACGAAGCAGCATAACCACGTATGTCCCGCCCGCAGTTATAATCAGGCAAATGACCGGTATAGCCGCCGCTATGACCTGCTGTAATACATCATTCATTTTGAAAATCTCCCTTCTAATCCGCCAAAT
>CANPZO010000023.1 GCA_947589005.1 uncultured Clostridia bacterium
CATTCTACCAGAGTTTTGTGAGCATGTCTATATTTTTTGCTCTTTTCTGATTTTGCGAAAAATATTATACCTTATCTCATCGACCTTGACAATACATACAGTATTGCCTACGGTCTCTTCCTTGTCTGGCACAAAAAATCCTCGCCCCTCGGTTGACGCTTTTAATAGGGATTAGTATACGAGAGCCCCAATCAAAGCTGAAGCCTCTGCTTAAGGGCCTCCTGAAGCACGGCGGAAAAATTTATCCCCCGGCTTTCGGCCATTGCGTTGAGATATCCCGGTATGGATAAAGTCTTTTTGACAGACATGGGATTGGTGAGCTTGCGGTATGACGTTGTATCCACATCAACATAGCTGACAAATCCGCCGCCCGATTGGATGTCCATGGACGGAGTGGGTATCTCCTCGCCGCGGTCCTCGGCCATGCAAAGCCACATGCTTATGGCGTCGCGGGCCATTTCGATTGCCTCTTGAAGATTTTCGCCGAATGTGTGACAACCTTTCAGGTCGGGGACAGAAACCAGAATTTGGTCTCCGTCTTGAGTAAATACGGCTGGATAAACATATTTCATCGTGATGGCTCCTTTACTTTTTTATTCCGGCGTCTTTCAAAATGTTATTTGCGGTTCCGATGGGGATGTCGCTTTTGTGCCTTGGTATGGGAATTTTTGTGGAAGTACCGTCCTTGACAGCCATGTCGTGCTTCGCTCCGGCGATAATTTGCCATCCGTTGGCTTTCAAGATTTTTTCCAATTCCCGCTTGGTCATATCCATCATCCCCCCTGACTTATTATATCACGTATTAATACGTGTGTCAATAGCGAATTCTATTTCCAATATACCGTCCACTGTCGCGTCCGGCGGGGATTTGAGCAGCGCGGCGTTCCCCAAGGCCCCGTGGCCCTGCCTTACCCACACGGTACGCATACCCAGGGCTTGGGCCGGAGCGATGTCGTTGTCCAGCCGGTCGCCTATCATTACGGCCGCCGAGGGTTCGCAGCCCGCCAGACAGAGGGCCTTTTTAAAGATGCCAGTGTCCGGCTTGGCCATGCCCGCGTCGCCCGAGCCGACAATGACCTTCAGGCGCCGGCCTATGCCGCGGCTGTCCAGCCTTTCACGCAGGCCGGCGTTCTGGTTGGCTATGACGCCAAGGGAATATTTCTCCGACAGCTTTTCCAAAAGCTCCGGCGTCCCGGGATAGAGCCGCTCCAGCTCGACGGGCCATTTGCCCTTGGAGAGGCCGAACAGCCTGCACGCCTCGTTATAGCCGTCGAGATTTTGCGCGGCAAAGCGGCGGTACGCGGCCTCGAACTCCTCAAAGCTTACGGCCGTATTTTCCACGGTGCGCCGCACCCATTCCGTTTGACAGTCGGTTTCGTCGATGAGGGTGGAGCCCAGGTCGAAAAACAGCCACCTTATCATTGAGCCGCCTCCCGCTCCTCGTCGCCGTCGTTAAGGTGCTCTTTGCCCCAATGACACAAGTCCAGCAGTATGGGGGAGAGGCTCCTGCCCTTTTCGGACAGGGAGTACTCCGTCCTGGGCGGCACCACGGGGTAGACCTTCCGCTCTATCATACGGTCGTTTTCCAGCTCCCTGAGCTGCTGGGTCAGCATTTTTGCCGTTGCCTGCGGCACAAGCCGCTGCAGCTCGCTGAACCGAAGGGTCGTGCCGATGAGATGCCAGAGTATGATGGCCTTGTACTTCCCTCCTATGAGGTGTATTGTGGCCTCGATTGGGCAGTTGTAGCCTTCGCATTTGCAGCATGGTCCGGGCATAAAAACTCCTTCTTTCACATTGTTTTAACTATGGTTTCTTTTTGGGAAGTATATTACATTAAAGTGCGTTCTTGCCAAAATGATAATTGTATGCTACAATTATAGCACAGCCAAAGACCGAATGCAAGCATAAATTTTCGCTCACATGAAAAAATAACCCTGAACGATTATTCTATGGGAGGAAAATTTATGATAAGAACAGATTTGGCCGTTGAAGCGCGCGAAATGCGGGGCAAGGGCGTTGAGGGCGTCGCCGCCGACACAAAGGAAAAGGATGGCGTCAGCGTGACCACCGTGGAGATAACCACTCCCGAGGGGGCCGAAAAAATGGGCAAGCCCATGGGCGTTTATGTTACCATCGAGGCGGGCGCCCCCGAGGAGCCCGAGGAGAGAAAAAAGGCTGCCGCGGCCCTGGCCCGGGAGCTTGAGCAGATGATGAAGGGCAAGGACTGCCGCCACGTTCTGGTGGTCGGCCTCGGCAATGAACACATGACTCCCGACAGTGTGGGCGTCAACGCCGCGAGGCAGATTTTTGTCACCCGACACCTTAAGGAGTATATGCCCGAGCAGTTTGGCGACGCCCGGACGGTCAGCTCAGTGACGCCCGGCGTCCTCGGCACCACGGGCATCGAAACGGGGGAGAGCGTGGCCGGCATAGCCGAGCGCATCGGCCCGACCCTTATCATCGCCGTGGACGCGCTGGCCTCTCGGAGCATGGCCCGCATAGGCAGAACCATACAGCTTACGGACACGGGCATCAGTCCCGGCAGCGGCGTCGGCAACAGCCGCAAGGAGCTGTCCCGGGCCACCCTCGGAATTCCCGTGCTGGCCGTGGGCATACCCATGGTGGCGGACGCGGCCACCGTCGCCGACGACGCCATAAGCATGGTCATTAAGGAAATGAGGGAAAACGCCGGCGACGAGGCGGTGAAGCTCCTGAAAAACCTTGAGGACGACGACCGTTACGCCCTTATCTACGAGGCTCTTGAGCCAAACGCGGCCAATATGTTCGTAACTCCCAAGGACGTGGACGCCATCGCCGACCGTGCCGCCGAGATATTGCGGGACGGAATAAATTATGCTCTCCACGGTGAAAAATATCAGATTTTTTATTAAATGTGAAAAAATGTCTTGCAAAACGGTATGTATTGTGCTAAGATAAACTTTTGAAAGAAGGTGTCCATGTGGTTTATTTTGACAACGCAGCGACCACAAAGGTAAAACAAGAGGTTTTGGAGGCCATGCTCCCGGTGTTCACCGAAAATTTCGGGAACGCCTCCTCAACATATACGACCCCCGGCATCAACGCCCGCGCGGCTCTCACCGAGGCCCGGCGGACGGTGGCCGAGGCCATCGGCGCAACCGAGCGTGAAATTTATTTCACCGCAGGCGGCAGCGAGTCCGACAACTGGGCCATAAAGGGCTTCGCACTGAAAAATCAGGCCAAGGGCAGGCACATCATCACTACCGCCGTCGAGCATCACGCCGTCCTCCACACCTGCGAGTTTTTGGAGAAAAACGGCTTTGAGGTGACCTATGTCCCCGTTGACGGCGAGGGCATGGTTCATGTGGAGGACATAGAAAAGGCCATTCGCGAGGATACGGTGCTGGTGAGCGTTATGTTCGCCAACAACGAGATAGGCACCGTAAATCCCATCGCCGAGATAGGCGCGCTCTGCCATGAAAAGGGCGTCGTGTTCCATACCGACGCGGTTCAGGCGGTGGGGGCGGTACCCATCGACGTTAAGGCCATGAATATAGATATGCTCTCCATGTCCGGACACAAGTTCCACGGTCCCAAGGGCATCGGCGCTCTTTATATCAAAAAGGGCCTCCGCCTGGACAATCTCGTCCACGGCGGCGCTCAGGAACAGGGCCGCAGGGCCGGCACCGAGAATGTCCCCGGCGCGGTGGGCATGGCCGCGGCGCTCAAGCTGGCGGTGGAGCATATGGACGAAAAGACGGCCAAAATTACCGCCATGCGCGATAAGCTCATAGATACCATACTTGCGGAGATACCCTATGTCCGTCTCAACGGCCACCGTACAAAGCGGCTGCCCAACAACGTGAGCATCTGCTTCCGCTACATCGAGGGCGAGTCGCTGCTCCTCAGCCTTGATATGAAGGGCTTTGTGGTATCCAGCGGCAGCGCCTGCACCTCCGGTTCTCTGGACCCCAGCCATGTGCTGCTGGCGATTGGACTGCCCCACGAGATAGCCCACGGCTCCATGAGGGTCAGCCTCAGCGACCTCAACACCATGGACGAGGTGGACAGCTTCCTTAAGGAGCTGGGGCCGATTGTAAAGCGTTTAAGAAGTATGTCACCACTTTTTGAAGGAGTTGAGTAACACAAAAAAGGGCAATCTGTTTGCTTCTTTTCGGTGTTACTGTGAAATGACGATAATAGTTTTAGGAGTTGATAGATTATGTATAGCGAAAAGGTAATGGATCACTTTGCCAACCCCCGCAACGTGGGCGAAATAGAGGACGCCAACGCCGTGGGCACCGTGGGCAACGCCAAATGCGGCGACATAATGAAGATGTACATGAAGATCGAGGACGGCATAATCAAGGACGTGAAGTTCAAGACCTTCGGCTGCGGCGCGGCCATCGCCACCAGCTCCATGGCTACCGAGCTTGTCAAGGGCAAGACCGTGGAGGAGGCCCTCGAGCTGAGCAACAAGGCCGTTATCGAGGCCCTTGACGGGCTTCCCCCGGCAAAGATACATTGCAGCGTTTTGGCCGAGGACGCCATCAAGGCCGCCCTTGAGGACTATTACCACCGCAGGGGCGAGACCGCGCCCTTCGAGTGCGGCGGCGACTGCCACGACTGCGCCCACGCCCATGAGCACGGCATGGACGGGGAAGAGTGAGAAATAGAACAAAAGCCGCTCTGTGACCTGACCCGCGGGGTCGGCACGAGCGGCTTTTTTGTAATTTTGTTTATATGACGGAGCGAGTTATCAAAAACTCACAAAAAAACCCTAAAAAACTTTAATGTTTTTTCTCAAAATCTCTTGACATTTTTAGCAAAACTTGTTATAATACAAAATTGGTGCAGGGGCTGCACACATTATTAAACGGAGGTGAAATCATGCCCACTTTTAACCAGCTCGTCAGAAAGGGCAGGGAGGTAAGCGTTTACAAGTCCAAGTCTCCCGCTCTGCAGAAGGGTCTCAATTCTTTGAAGAAGGTCCCCACTGACCAGAGCGCCCCCCAGAAGAGAGGCGTCTGCACGGTTGTAAAGACGACCACTCCCAAGAAGCCCAACTCGGCGCTCCGTAAAATCGCCAGAGTCCGTCTTTCCAACGGTATCGAGGTCACCAGCTATATTCCCGGCGTAGGCCACAACCTGCAGGAGCATAGCGTTGTCCTTATCCGCGGAGGAAGAGTTAAGGACCTGCCCGGTGTAAGATACCACATCATCCGTGGCACACTGGACGCGGCCGGCGTTGCGAAGAGAATGCAGGCCCGCAGCAAGTACGGCGCTAAGAGGCCCAAGAAGTAAGGCTTCGTACAAAACCGATTTTTCTCCGCAGGAAGCGGAAAAATAGTGCGACTGCGGATTTTATATATTTGTTGTTGCACTGACGGCCCGAAACATGGCCGAGTACCTGTGAATTCATCAATTTTTAATGAAGGAGGGAAGACAAGTGCCAAGAAGAGGATTTGTTCCCAAACGCGATGTATTACCCGATCCCGTGTATAACGATAAGATCGTTACCCGTCTTATCAACAATATCATGCTCGACGGCAAGAAGGGCGTTGCTCAGAAGATTGTTTACGAGGCTTTCGATATTGTTAAGGAAAAGACAGGCAAGGACCCGCTCGACGCTTTCCGCGAGGCTATGGACAACATCATGCCCGTGCTCGAGGTAAAGGCGAGACGTGTGGGCGGCGCCACTTATCAGGTGCCCATGGAGGTTCGTCCCGAGCGCCGTCAGACCCTTGGTCTGCGCTGGCTTACGACCTTCAGCCGTACCCGCAGCGAGCGTACCATGAGCCAACGGCTGGCCGGCGAGATAATGGACGCCGTCAACGGCCTGGGCGGAGCGGTCAAGAAGCGTGAGGAGACCCACAGAATGGCCGAGGCCAACAAGGCTTTCGCTCACTATCGCTGGTAGTCTCCGGCTTTGCCGCATAAAGCTGACAAAATTACTAATCATAACAGTATCCCAAATATCCAAGGAAGGAGGATATAAATGCCAAGACAGTACAGCTTGGAAAAAACTCGTAATATCGGCATCATGGCTCACATCGACGCCGGTAAGACGACTACTACAGAAAGAATACTCTACTATACGGGTAAGACCCACAAAATAGGCGAGGTTCACGAAGGCGCGGCCACCATGGACTGGATGGAGCAGGAGCAGGAGCGCGGTATCACCATCACTTCCGCCGCCACCACCGCTTTCTGGAAGGACCACCGTATCAACATTATCGATACCCCCGGCCACGTGGACTTTACCGTTGAGGTACAGCGTTCTCTGCGCGTTCTGGACGGCAGCGTTACCGTGCTTTGCGCAAAGGGCGGCGTTGAGCCCCAGTCCGAAACCGTTTGGCGTCAGGCGGACAAGTACCATGTACCCCGCATGGCTTATGTCAACAAGATGGACATCATGGGCGCGAACTTCTACAATGTTGTGCAGATGATGAAGGACAGGCTGAAGTGTAATGCCGTGCCCATCCAGCTCCCCATCGGGGCGGAGGACACCTTCAAGGGCATTATAGATTTGGTCGAAATGAAGGCTTACGTCTACTATGACGACCTCGGAAAGGACATCCGTCAGGAGGAGATACCCGAGGATATGCGCGAGCAGGCTGAAAAATACCATGAGGAAATGGTCGAGCACGTGGCCGAAATGGACGAGGAGCTCATGGAGAAGTATCTGGAGGGCGAAAAGCTCACCATTGACGAGATAAAGTCCTGCATCCGCAAGAGCACCATCGCCAACGAAATGGTGCCGGTCGTTTGCGGTACATCCTACCGCAACAAGGGCGTTCAGAAGCTTCTTGACGCCGTTATCGACTATATGCCCTCTCCCGTAGACGTGCCCCACATCAAGGGCATCAACCCCGACACCGAGGAAGAGGAGGAGCGTCCTTCCAGCGACGACGAGCCTTTCAGCGCCCTGGCATTCAAGATAATGACCGACCCCTTTGTCGGCAAGCTGGCTTTCTTCAGAGTTTACTCCGGTACGGTTGAGACCGGCTCCTACGTGCTGAACAGCTCCAAGAATGTTAAGGAGCGTATGGGCCGTATCCTTCAGATGCACGCCAACAAGCGCGAGGATCTGGAGATAGTTTACAGCGGCGACATCGCCGCCGCCGTGGGACTTAAGTCCACCGGCACCGGCGACACCCTCTGCGACGAAAAGCACCCCATCATCCTTGAAAAGATGGAGTTCCCCGAGCCCGTTATCCGCGTGGCCATCGAGCCCAAGACCAAGGCCGGTCAGGAAAAGATGGGCATCGCCCTCTCTAAGCTGGCCGAGGAGGACCCCACCTTCAAGACCTACACCGATGAGGAGACGGGACAGACCATCATCGCCGGCATGGGTGAGCTTCACCTCGAAATCATCGTGGACCGGCTGCTGCGTGAGTTCAAGGTGGAGGCCAACGTGGGCAAGCCCCAGGTATCCTACCGTGAGACCATTCAAAAACCCGTCAAGATTGAGCATAAGTATGCCCGTCAGAGCGGCGGTAAGGGTCAGTACGGCCATGTATTCATCGAGATAGAGCCCCTCGAGCCCGGCAAGGGCTATGAGTTCGTCAACAAAATCGTCGGCGGCGCCATTCCCAAGGAATATATTCCCGCCGTTGACGCGGGTATTCAGGGCGCCATGCAGTCCGGCGTGCTCGCGGGTTACAACGTTGTTGACGTCCGCGTAACGCTTTTCGACGGTTCCTACCACGAGGTGGACTCTTCCGAAATGGCTTTCAAGATCGCCGGTTCAATGGCGTTCAAGGAGGGCTGCAAGAAGGCCGACCCCATCCTTAAGGAGCCCATCATGAAGGTCGATGTTACCGTGCCCGAGGAGTATATGGGCGACGTTATCGGCGACCTCAGCTCCCGCCGCGGCCGTATCCTCGGTATGGACGACATCAACGGCACCCGCCAGATAAGCTCTTACGTTCCCCTCAGCGAGATGTTCGGCTACGCCACCGATTTGCGCAGCAAGACTCAGGGCCGCGGAGCCTACACCATGACTCCCGACCACTATGAGGCCGTTCCCAAGAATATCATGGACGACATCATCAGCGCCAGGACCAAGAGGGCGTAAGTTTACAGATAATTTTCAAATTTTGTTAAAAAACTATTGATTTTTATCTCGTTTTCAATTATAATATAATTAAATTCAAAACAAAATCATAAAGGAGGCAATTTCCAAATGGCTAAGGAAAAATTTGAAAGAACCAAACCTCATGTAAACATCGGCACCATCGGTCACGTTGACCATGGTAAGACCTCTCTTACCGCCGCGATCACAAAGGTTCTCGGCATGAAGGGTCAGGCTAACTACACCGCTTACGACCAGATCGATAAGGCTCCCGAGGAGAAAGCCCGCGGAATCACGATATCCACCGCTCACGTTGAGTATGAGACCGACCAGCGTCACTATGCTCACGTTGACTGCCCCGGCCACGCTGACTATGTTAAGAACATGATCACCGGTGCCGCTCAGATGGACGGCGCTATCCTGGTAGTTTCCGCCGCCGACGGCGTTATGCCCCAGACCCGTGAGCACATCCTGCTTGCCCGTCAGGTTGGCGTTCCCTACATTGTTGTATTCATGAACAAGACCGACCAGGTTGACGACGACGAGCTTCTTGAGCTTGTTGAGATGGAAATCCGCGACCTGCTCACCGAGTACGAGTTCCCCGGAGACGATGTTCCCGTTGTAAAGGGCAGCGCCCTTCAGATGCTGGAGTCTACCTCCACCGATGTCAATGACCCCGTTTACAAGCCCGTTCTCGAGCTTATGGACGCGGTTGACAGCTATATCCCCACTCCTCAGCGTCCCACCGACGCTCCCTTCCTTATGCCCGTTGAGGACGTATTCTCCATCACCGGCCGTGGTACGGTTGCTACCGGTCGTGTAGAGAGAGGTACTCTTAAGCTTTCCGAGGAAGTTGAGATCGTTGGTCTTACCGACGAGGCCCGCAAGGTCGTTGTTACCGGTATCGAAATGTTCCGTAAGCTCCTTGACAGCGCCGAGGCCGGCGACAACATCGGCGCTCTGCTTCGCGGTGTTCAGAGAAACGAGATCGAAAGAGGCCAGGTTCTTGCTAAGCCCGGTTCCATTCATCCTCACACCAAGTTCTCCGGTCAGGTTTACGTACTGACCAAGGAAGAGGGCGGCCGTCATACTCCCTTCTTCAACAACTATCGTCCTCAGTTCTATTTCAGAACCACCGACGTTACCGGCGTTATCTCCCTTCCCGCAGGCACCGAGATGTGCATGCCCGGCGATAACGTAAAGATGGACGTTGAGCTTATCACCCCCATCGCTATCGAGGAGGGTCTCCGCTTCGCTATCCGCGAGGGCGGCAGAACGGTTGGCTCCGGCGTAGTTTCTTCCATCAACGCCTAAGTTAAATATTGTTATAAATAGCGGTTGTCCCATGGATAACCGCTATTTTGTACCAATACATACGGGAGGGAATTTTATGAATGTGAATAGGCTTTTGCGCTTTATGCTTTTTATAGGGGTTTTTACGCTGCTTGTGACATTTAACGCCCTGGCGCAGGAGACCGACGGCGGATTTGTCTATCAGGTCAACGGTGAATATGCCGAGATAACGGGCTATACCGGTGATATGACGGATATTGTCATTCCCGGTACTCTGGAGGATAAGCCCGTCAGGATAGGCGAGGGGGCCTTCCGCGGCAATGCGGCGCTTACCAGTGTCACCGCCGGCAGCGGGGTTACCGCCGTAGGCCCCGGCGCCTTCGCGGACTGCACGGTCCTGTCGGACATAACTTTGGCCGACACGGTTTTGACCCTTGGGCGTGACGCCTTCGCTAACACTGCCTTTTACAACGACGGGGACAACTGGGAGGACGGCATCCTCTATACGGGCCGTCACCTTGTGGCGGCGAACGACGACCTCCCCGCCGACGAGTGGGGTTATCCGGACGATATAACCGTCAGGGACGGCACTCTTGTCATCGGCGAGGCCGCCTTTGAGAACAAAGCTTTGGGCGTCATAAACCTGCCGGTCAGTCTCAAGGCCGTAAATGACGGGGCGTTCAGCGGCTGTACCGACGTCGGATCCGCCATGCTAATTTACTACTATAATACCGAGGCCGGCATACCGGAGAAGGATTTTGGCAGTATAATCGACTGGCATAAAATCGACTTCGGCACGGATAACGGGTCCGTCACGGAGGGAGTGGTTTTCTTTCGCCAAAAGGAAAACGTGGGAGACTATACCATGTTTTACGAAATGGAGGGCTGGAACGACCACCAGCTCTGCCTTTACGGAGCGGACGGCGATCTGAGCGATTTTGTGATACCGGCCACGGTGGACGGCGAAACGCTGAAGCATATAACCGACAGTGCTTTTGCCGGCGACGAGCGGATAAAAAGGTTGGAAATACACGTGCCGGTATTTATAGGGATTGAGTCGTTTATGGGCTGCCCCAACCTGACCTCGGTTGACATTTACGGCACCGACATGACCACCATTTGGAGCGGGGCCTTCGCGGACTGCGCCAACCTTAAAAGAGTGACCTTTCATGGCTTGGCGGATATTGAGAATGAATGTTTTAAAAACTGCGTCTCCCTTGATACGGTCACGCTGCCCTCCGCCGACGGGAGCAGATACAGCGTGGGGATGGGCGCCTTTGACAACTGCGCCGCCCTTGAAAGCATAAACATACCCCGAGGCTGCTCCCTCGACGCGAACGGCTGCTTCCACGGCTGCACGGCTCTTAAAAATATCTACGCGGAGGAGGGTGAAGGCTCTCTTTACAAAAGCGTGGACGGGGTACTGTTCTCATACAATATGCAAAATCTCGGCCAATATCCCATGGGACGGACAGACGCTCAATACACCGTACCGGAGGGCGTGTATTATCTCGGCTTATCATTTAACGACTGTGCGCATCTTAAAAGAATAAATCTTCCGCTCACATTGCGATATGCTCCGGGCGGCGCGTTTTTGGGCTGTACTGCCCTTGAGTCCGTCGAGGTGCCGGAGGAGAACGAATACCTCGCCTCGAGAGACGGGGTGCTCTTTGACAAGGCCATGAGCCGCCTCATTGTTTACCCTGCCGAGAAGTCGCGGACCGAGTACGAGGTTCCAAAAAGCGTCCGTCAAATAGAGTACGCCTTTAATGGCGCGTCCAAGCTTGAGAGCGTAATTCTGCCCGAGGGCCTCGAGGAGATAGGGTACCGCGCTTTCGAGAACTGCGCCGGCCTTAAGAGCGTTACACTGCCGCAAAGCCTTAGGTCAATAAAGAGCAGTGCTTTTTGCGGCTGCGCCTCTCTTAACGATGTTGTGCTGCCCGAGGGTCTGAACTATTTGGAGCCGTTGGCGTTCAAGGGCTGCTCCTCTCTGGAGAATATCGTCCTGCCCGAGGGTCTGAGCTGTTTGTACAATGAAACATTCGCGGACTGCGCCTCTCTTAAGACGGTCGTCCTGCCCGAGGGCCTTTACCAGATGCAGGAAAAGGCGTTCAAGGGCTGTTCCTCTCTGGAAAGCGTTGTCCTGCCGAATACCCTGTATATGTTGGGCAGGGAAGCGTTTGCGGACTGTGTCTCTTTGAAAAGCGTGGTTCTGCCCGAAAGCCTGGACGGTATAGATGAGATGGCCTTCGCGGGCTGCTCCGGAATGAAATACATCGTCGCGCTGAACATAATATTCCCCCTTATGGAAAACGGCACCTTTGGGGGCTGTGACGGCGTGACCGACATTTATTACGTCGGGGACGAGGATACTTGGCTGTGGAGAACCGCGGATTATACCGACCCGCCCTTCCTGAACGCGAGGGTTCACTATTACAGCACAGGACCGGCGGAGCTGGCCGAGCCAGAGATAACCGTGGACGGTGAAAATCTCGTGATAAGGACGAGGGTGCTCAACCTTGACCCCTATGAGCCCATGGTGATAATGCTGGCCACCGATAACGGCGTTTACGGTTATGTAGTCGGTTCCGAGGCGGAGTTTACCGTGCCCGCCGACGGCGTCGGAGAGATAAGGCTTTTCGTCTGGGAGAGCCTTGAGACCATGCGTCCGCTGTGCGAGGCATACGGCAAAGAAGTGTAAATCTAATTTGAACAGCAAAAAATCGTGCGGTCAGTCTGAGACACGCACGATTTTTTCTGTTATTAAGAGCTTCAAACGCGCCTGCTGCGCATTACCGCCACGGCTACCGCGATAAGGGCGACGCCCACGTCGGCAAAAACCGCCAGCCACATATTGGCGATGCCGGCGGCGCCGAGTACAAGCACCAACGCCTTCACGCTCAGGGCAAAGGCGATATTGAAGGCCGCCGTCCGGTTGACCTTGCGGGCTATCTTCACCGCCAGCGGCACCTTGGAGGGGACGTCGTCCATGATGACCACGTCGGCGGCTTCCATTGCCGCCTCGCGGCCGAGGCCGCCCATGGCGATGCCGATGTCCGCTCCGCTCAGAGCGGGCGCGTCGTTTACGCCGTCGCCGGCGAAGGCCACCGTGCCCTTAAGCCCGCGTATGATGTCCAGCTTTTCGCCGGGCAGCACCTTGGCGTGTACCTCACCGATGCCCAGCTTTTGGGCCGCGGCCTCGGCGGCGGCGGGGTTGTCGCCGGTTATCATGACCGGAGTTACGCCCAGCCTTTTGAGCGCGCTTACGGCGGCCGCCGCGTCCTCGCGAGGGGTGTCGGCCAGATAGATGGAGCCCATGTACCTCCCACCGCTCTGCACGTGCACGGCGGTGTAGGGACTGTCGTCGCTCACACCGGTCAGCTTCGCGCTGCCCGCCACTAACTCCACGCCGTTGATTTTGGCCGAAATTCCGCCGGTCAGCTCCGCAAAGTCCGTCACCGCGCAGCTGTCGCACCGCCCCTTGGCGGCGATGGCGGCGGCGATGGGATGCTCCGACTTCGACTCGGCGTGGGCCGCCAGGTGGAGCAGCTCCTCCTCGGTCACGCCCTCCGCCGGACGGGTTTCCACAATTTCCGGCTTGCCCTTGGTCAGGGTGCCGGTCTTGTCAAAGGCGGCGGTGTCAATTTTTGCCAGCCGCTCAAGGTAGGCTCCGCCTTTAAACAGTATGCCGCAGCGCGAGGCAAGCCCCATGCCCGCGAAGTAAGTCAGCGGCACGCTCAGCACCACCGCACACGGGCACGACGCCACAAGGAAGATAAGCCCCCGGTGAACCCACTCGCCCAAATGCCCGACGAAAACCGGCGGCACAAAGGCCAGCACCGCCGCCGCGCCGACCACGCAGGGAGTGTAGATTTTGGCGAATTTCGTAATAAAGCGTTCGCTGCGGCTCTTTTTCTCCCTGGCCTCGGTGACCATGCGGAAGATGCGCTCGGTGGAAGAGTCGCTGAGCGTGTGGGTAACCTTTATCAGAATTTCCGATTTCATGTTTATCATGCCCGACACGATGTCGTCGCCCTCGCTGAAGTCGCGGGGCACGCTTTCGCCGGTGACCGCCTGAGTGTCCGCCACGGCGGAGGGGGAGAGCAGCACCCCGTCCAGGGGCACGCGCTCGCCCGGGGCCACGGCTATAATTTGGCCCACCTTCACCTGGCCCGGCTCGACCACGGTTTTGACGCCGTTTTCGTAAATCGCCGCGTGGTCGGGACGCATACGGATAAGGGCGTTTATACCGGCGCTGCTCTTGTCAACGGCCTTGTCCTGTATGTATTCCCCAAGGCCGTAAAATATCATTACCGCGACGCCCTCGGTGAAGTCGCCGATGCAAAACGCCCCCACCGTCGCCACCGTCATCAGGAAGCACTCGTCGAAGCCGTGGCCGTGAGCGATGCCCTTGACGGCGGAGATAACCGTGTCGTACCCCGCGACCGCGTAGGCCAGCAGATATACCGGCAGCGTAAAGTACCAGCGCAGATACCTCCCCATGACCCAGCCCGCTATCAGCAGCGCCAGGGCCGTCAGCAGCCTCGGCAGGAGAAAGCGGCCTTCCGCCTCGTCCTCCTCGTGGCAGTGCCCGCAGCCTCCGCAGCCGCAATGCTCATGCCCGTGATTATGCTCGCTCATGCCCCGGCCCTCCTTTCGGTAATGTGGTTCATGCCTATTTTGATTATGTCGCCGATGTGCTCGTCGTCAAGGGTGTAATATGTTTCCTTGCCGGCCTTGGTGGTCTTTACCAGCCGGTTTTGCCTGAGCAGTCTGAGCTGGTGACTGACACCGGACTGGCTAACCCCCACCACGGCGGATATGTCGCACACGCACAGCTCGCTGCCGCTGAGGGTCTCCAGTATCTTTATCCTTGTGCTGTCCCCGAAAAGCTTGAAAAACTCGCTCAGCTCAAAAAGCATATCGTCGTCCGGCAGCAGGCTTTTGGCCCGTTCCACCTTGTCCTCATGGGTAAGCTCGACCTCGCACTTGTCCGTAAAATCCTCCATGCCAAATCCTCCTTTTAACAATTGAACGACTGTTCATACGTTCATAGTATCACATATTCATACATATGTCAATAGAAAAAGAGAAAATTTTTGCACAAATTTTGCATAAAAAAGCCTTGCTTTTTCTCCTAAATAATGATATAATTTCTTCAAAGTGTAAAAACCGGCAGTCACAAAGGGGTGGCGGCAGATTTTGACGCGGTCCCGTCTTGCAGCGAGGCGGGCGGGGCGATCCATAAAACAAAGTTGTTTTAGGAGGAAATCGTTATGAAAAACCAGTATCTCATTGACCTGCTGGAGCAGGTGAAGAAGCGCAACGCCGGTGAGCCTGAGTTCCATCAGGCCGTCGAAGAGGTTCTCGAGTCTCTCGAGCCGGTCGTTGAGAAGAACCCCAAGTACATCGAGAGCGGCGTTCTCGCCATGCTCGTCGAGCCCGAGCGCGTTATCAAGTTCCGCGTCCCCTGGGTAGATGATAAGGGCAACGTTCAGGTAAACCGCGGCTTCAGAGTTCAGTTCAATTCCGCCATCGGCCCCTACAAGGGAGGTCTCCGCTTCCATCCCTCCGTATACGAGGGCATCATCAAGTTCCTCGGCTTTGAGCAGATATTCAAGAATTCCCTCACCGGCCTCCCCATTGGCGGCGGCAAGGGCGGCAGCGACTTTGACCCCAAGGGCAAGAGCGACGCCGAGGTAATGCGCTTCTGCCAGAGCTTTATGACAGAGCTTTCCAAGCACATCGGCGCCGACACCGACGTGCCCGCCGGCGATATCGGCGTTGGCGGTCGTGAAATAGGCTATATGTTCGGCCAGTACAAGAGACTGCGCAACGAGTTTGTGGGCGTCCTCACAGGCAAGGGTCTCACCTACGGCGGTTCTCTCGCCCGTACCGAGGCCACCGGCTACGGCCTCTGCTACTTCACCGACGAGATGCTCCGCGACAACGGCAAGAGCTTCGAGGGCGCCAAGGTAGTTATCAGCGGCAGCGGCAACGTCGCCATCTACGCTACCCAGAAGGCCACCCAGCTTGGCGCGACGGTTATCGCTCTTTCCGACTCCAACGGCTATATCGTTGACGAAAAGGGCATCGACCTCGACGCCGTCAAGGAGATAAAAGAGGTAAAGCGCGGCCGTATCAAGGAGTACCTCAACTATCATCCCGAGGCCAAGTATGTTGACGGCGGCTGCGTATGGGAGGTAAAGTGCGACATCGCCCTTCCCTGCGCCACCCAGAACGAGATAAATGAGGAAAGCGCCAAAAAGCTTGTCGCCAACGGCTGCTACTGCGTGGCCGAGGGCGCCAATATGCCCTCCACTCCCGAGGCCATTCACGTTTTCCAGAAGAACGGCGTTCTCTTTGGACCCGCCAAGGCTGCCAATGCCGGCGGCGTAGCCACCAGCGCCCTTGAGATGAGCCAGAACTCTCAGCGTTACTCCTGGACCTTCGAGGAGGTAGACGCCAAGCTCAAGGACATCATGGTAAATATCTACCACAACTCCGCCAACGCCGCTAAGGAATACGGTATGCCCGGCAATATCGTCGCCGGCGCCAACATTGCCGGTTTCCTCAAGGTGGCCAACTCCATGCTGGCCTACGGCGTTTGCTAAGGCTGACGAAAGGCCGGCCCGAAAACCGTTTTGCACGTCGCCGCGAGCGTTTATTCGCTTGCGGCGGCTTTTTGTGCCGCGAAAAAGCGCCGGAGCAACCCGCCTTGCTCCGGCGCCGCAGTATTGGCGTTTATTTTTCCAAAAAGCCCAATTCCCTCAATATTCCCTCTCGGTTGTTCATAAAATACTTGTAAATTCGGTAAATCTCCGTGTCCTCGTATTCCACCCTGTGGACGGTCCCGCCGTCGAAGGACAGTATATCCGCCCCGGGATAGGCCAGCAGAATGGGGGAGTGGGTGGCGATTATGAACTGGGAGCGCGCCTCTGTCAGCTCGCGTATGCGGCTCAGAGCACTTAGCTGGGCGTTTACCGAAAGGGCGGCCTCCGGCTCGTCCAAAAGGTACAGTCCGCGGCCGTGGAGCCGGTTGAAAAACAGAGCGGCGAAGGATTCCCCATGGGACCGTTCGTGCAGGCTTCCGCCGTAGGCGTTCTTTATTGGCGGCGCGAAGGCGGGAACTGAGTCCAACTCCTCGATGTGGCTGGCCACGTTGTAGAAGCTTTCCGCCCTGAGAAAGTACCCGTCCGCCGGCATATACGGCCCCCGTATGAGCTTGAGGCTTTTGTACAGCGGACTGTGGCTCTCGTAGGTGGAAAAGGTCATGTTCCGCGAGCCTCCCTCGGGGTTAAAGCCGCGCGCCGCGGCTATGGCCTCCAATAGGGTTGACTTGCCGCTGCCGTTGGCCCCGACGAAAAAGGTCACAGGGGCGGCGAATTCGAGCCCCTTAAGGCTGCCTATGGCCGGAATGTCGAAGGGATAACCCTCGCCGTCCCAGCCTTTTGTCACGGTAAGGCCGGTTATGTAAAGCTCGTTCATGCCTCCGCCTCCTTTACTTTTATGATAGCATCGGCGGCGGGGCTTGTCAATAGCGGTGGAAAATAATTTTTTTTGGCAAAAACCCTTGACAAAGCCATGATTATATGGTAAAATATCATTCGTCAGCGCGGAGAGATGGCTGAGCTGGTCTAAGGCGCACGACTGGAAATCGTGTATCGGTTAACCCCGATCAAGGGTTCGAATCCCTTTCTCTCCGCCAAATGAACAATGGTAGGAATCTGAACCTAAGGGTTTGGATACCTACCTTGTTCTTTTTTTGTTCCCCAGACTTTATGCGAGTTTATGGTGATTTTTGAGAGAATACAGTTTTGGACAAAATGATCAAAAAAGTTAAATTTCAGAAAAAAACTGGTTTAAGGCCTATATTTGAACCTTGGGAGTACAAACTACTTATTTTCATTTTGCCCATGTCTAAGCCAAAAATCAGATTCAAATTTGTTAGGAGTTTTGTACTGAAGTGTTGCATGAGGACGTGAGGTATTAAAAAAATCAATATATTTTTCCACGCCACGCTTAAATTCTTTAACGCTGGAATATTTATATCTATACAATTCTTCACGCTTTAATGAACTAAAAAAGGCTTCGCACACGGAATTATCATAAGGATTGCGTGTCCTCGAGAAAGATTGCGTTACCCCCAAACTGGTCAAATATTTCATAAATGATTTAGAAATGTAGTTGCTTCCGTTGTCGGAATGAAATAGCAATTTGTTTTCGGGTTTACGGGATTCATAAGCCTTTTTAAATGTTGTTTTCGTTAGTTGAGTACTATTGTTTTTTGATATATGAAAGGAAATGACTTTCCTGGAAAATAAATCAATTATTGCACAAATGTAAAACTTTTGGCAGTTAAAATTGAATTGTGTCACATCGCTGACCCATACAGAATTAGGGGCTTCCGCTTTGAAGTTTTGGTTTAATATATTTTTCCTCTGACGTTCCATATATTTCATGTACATAGCTTTCGAGTCGCCCCTAATGCTTGATAAACCCATTTCACGCATAATGTTAACAACGGCTTTTTGAGATACACTATACCCGAGATCATGCAGGATATGCGTTATTTTTGTTGAACCAAAGATTTGCTTATTTTTATCATAGATATCTTGGATAATAGGTCGTAATTCTTTGCATTTTTGATTGAACTGAGAGTTTTCCCTTTTGTTGCGGAAAATGTGGTTATAGTATGTACCTTTTGCAACTTTTAATGCTTCGCATAACGTGTGAACGTGATACTTAGAAGAAAGTTCCTCTATCACGCTCAATCTTTCTTTCAGCGGTGCCGTAGCCGTACATGGCGAGGTTTGAAGTATTTCGACTATGTCGTTTAGATGAGCGATTTTTCTTTTGTTGGCGCTGAATTCCTGTAAAGTAATATCAAGATTGTGTTTTGGTGCATTTTTGTAATTTTTGATCCAATAGTATAAAGTACTGCGAGGGATTCCGGTGTCCGAAGAAATAGCCTTTACAGATTCGCCGGAAAGGTAGCGGTTGACGAATTCTTGTTCCTGAGGTTTAGAAAATGACATAATAATTACTCCTATAGTTTTTATAGTAGTATACATTATTTTTAATGTATTATCAAGAATATTTAAAATTATTTTAATAAATTATATTCTTGACTTTATAATTTTTATTTATTATAATATTAATAAGTAACATATCGAGCGTTAAACGGGGGTGATTTGTAGTGAAAATAACAGTGGAAGTTTCCAGTGAAATTTTAGATTGGGTTTTTTCTAATATACAATTAGAAAAGTTATCAAACAAAATTATAGATTATTTAAAGGCTTGGCAAAATGGCGAAAAAAAGCCAACATTTAATCAAGTTGAGGAGGTAAGTAAAGCTACAGGAATCCCCTTGGGATATTTCTTTCTTAGTTCTCCCCCTATTGAGGACCTTTCTTTTATTAATTACAGGACCGTTAAAAGTTTAAGTTTGGACAAACCAAGCCGTGATTTAATTGACACAATGCATGATATGGAACAAATTCAAGATTGGTTACGGGAATATTTGTTGTCTGAGGGTATTGAAAAACTTAATTTTGTTGGGAAATTAAAGAACGAGACCAATATTGAATTTTTTGCCTCAAAAATTAGGAAAATATTGAATATAGAGATAGAGTGGTATAAAAATGTAGCTAGATCAGAGGAGGCATTTAATTTAATAAGAGCAGCCATAAGTGATGCGGGAGTAACGGTAATGACAAGTGGAATTGTAGGCAACAATACTCATCGCCATTTAGATACAAATGAGTTTAGGGCTTTTGCAATGGTGGATGAATATGCTCCGCTTATATTTATTAATTTTAATGATTCCATAAATGGGAAGGTGTTTTCTCTTATACACGAATTTGCACATATATGTATTGGAGAAAGCAGTTTATATAATGATAGAGATAGCACAGCAACAGGAATTAAGAAAGTTGAAATAATTTGCAACTCTGTTGCGGCTGAGATTTTAGCTCCAGATTCTATTTTTTTTGATAGTTGGAGTAAAATTTTTTCAGAAGAACAAGATAATGAGCGTACTTTGAGAAGAGTTGCTAAAAAATTTAAATGTGGTACTACAGTTATAGCTAGGAAAGCCTATGACCATAATCTTATTGATTATACTATGTATTGTTTCATAGCAAGAATGGCAGTGCAGCATTATAACGAAACGCAAGAAAAAAATAAAAAAAACGGTGGAAATTTTTACAATACATTGGCAAGTAGAATTGATAAACGATTTTTGAGAATGCTTACTAATAGTGTAAGATTAGGGGGCACCTTATATTCTGATGCATTTAGGTTAACAAATACAAACCGTTCTACCTTCGAAAAACTAATTAAGAATGTCGGAGGTGGAATGTATGAATAGTAACATTTTTTTAATTGATGCTAATTCATTGATTACTCCGCACCTCAGATACTATTCTTTTGACTTTGCCCCAGGCTTTTGGGAACAAATGAAATTTAATGTAAGTTCAGGCAAAATTGCTATATTAGATATGGTCAAAAACGAAATATTGCAAGGCAACGATGATTTGAAAAAATGGATGGAATCTTTATATATAAAAAATGAAATTGAGCATAAAAAGCAATCTATAATATTAGAATATAGTAAAATATTGAACTATATTCAAAAAAATCCTTGCTACAAAGATTCTGCATTGCATGAGTGGTCAAGAGAAATAGTCGCAGACCCTTGGCTGATAGCCACAGCTTCGGTTTATGGATATACATTAATAACCTTAGAAGAACCAAACAGGGGCCTTAATAGTAGAACCCCAAGCAAAAACGCAAAAATACCTGATGTCGCTAACGTATTTGGGGTAAGAGTAGGGTCATTGTTCGATATGATGCGAGAATTGAAATTCAATTTAAGGTAATAACGATTAATAGCAATTAAATTTAATTTTAAAAAGAGCAAGCTAATCTAGGCCCCGTGAAATTTTGTGTAAAATAGAATAAAAGACTTCCAAACGGATAATACCCAAAACAGAGAAAAAACTGGAAAGGAAGTCTTTTATTATGGAAAAAACATCAAAAGAATTACTGCGAGAATTTGTCAACAGCCAGAAATTCACAAGCACGACCGACATCTTCAACGCCAAGAAGGAACTGTTTAACATTGTTTGCATATCCTGCGGAGATACGAAAGATAATATATACGACGAATATCATTGAGGGCTTGAACTGGCAATTCCGGAAAATCACGAGGAATAAGCTGTCGTTTACAAATGATGACTCGCTGAGAAAAATATTATATCTTTCGTCGAAAAATATTGTCGGACATTGGAGCATCACGTGCCGAAACTGGGACATGGTATCGGGTCAGCTGAGCATAATGTTTAGCGACAGAGCGACGGCGTAAGCGGATTTCCTGTGAGTGTATAATTCCCGGAAACCAGACGGAGCATTTGCGTTGCGGCGCGCATATTCCGCCCGGTTTTCGGGAGACGGGCAACTGCGAGGAGATCCACCGGTGGGTTTGACGGGCAAGCCGCGAGTGTGTTTGGTTGGATGGTTTTTACACAAATTTTTATGGGGTGCATCAAAAAAGCTTTTTTCGTTAAATTTTTGTACCCCACCACAGAGAGTTTTGTACCCCAGTCATTGAGAAATGTACCCCATGCAATTTTAGGGTGGGGTACATTTGTATCAACGCTCTTACCCTTTGCCAGCAGCGTAACGCTGCACCCCAATCGCGTTTCGGAGTTGTTCGGGGCGCGATTTTTTATACCTACCTTAATTTTGCCGCGTTTTGCCGGATAAAAATGATACCGCGCAAAAAGTGAGCCATGCGGCGTCATCGGCCTTGCGATGCCGAGCTTGTGACGGCGCAGGTCTGCGCCGTTTTTTTACGGCCCTTTAAATATATTATAGCCATAGCCCTTACACGTTCAGCAGCCTTTTTATACAGTTATACGTCATGTCGTAGACCGTCAGCTCCGGGTATTCCATGCCCGCGTCGGTCATGGCCTTTTTCTGCCCCTCGGTGGCGAAGGCGTAGGGGTAAATCCCGAACATAAACGGGAAAAACGAGTAAAGAAATGTCTTTCTGTCTTCTTCCGTCATAGAGGGGAAATATTTTTTAAGGCACAGCTCCACGGAGCTGATGGACCTGCCGTAGGAGCGTTTGAATTCCGTCAATCTTTCCGGCCGGCTGCCCGACTCCATGTCGTAGTGGTTCATGGACATGAGCTTAAGAAGCTGTACCCGCTCCTCCAACAAATGGGCCATAGCCCCCGCAAACTCGTCGACGGTCATGGAGGGCCGCTCCTCTGTCAATTCCTCCAGGGCCTCGCTCATGCGGTCGTATTCCCGCCCCAGCAGGGCGAGGAAGATTTCCTCCTTGGTCTGAAAATAGTTGTAGATGGACGTCCGTGTAAAGCTGGTGATATTGCCTATCTCCTTAATGGTTATGTCTTTAAAGCTCTCCGTTTTGTACAGGGCCTCGCAGGCGTTGATTATCTCCTCCTTGCGGGCGTTGGTGAGCTCGGGCGATCCTTTAGGCATAGTCATTTCTCCTTGATGTAATTTTATTCAAATGCAGTATAACATATTTTTGACACGATGTCAATATTTTTTAAAAATATATTGACATCGTGCCGGAACGGTGATATAATAACTGTGTTGACACATGGTCAGAACCGTTTTTACGGGAGGCCGCTGAAGGCGAAAGAAAAAAGCCGAAAATGCGGCGTGAAGGATAATTCACGCCAATCAATATAAACCAAATTAAACGGGAGGAATAACTATGAACAAGAAAATCACTCAAACGGCGGGACGGGACCAGCTCGGGAGCTTCGCGCCCGACTTCGCCCACTTCAACGACGACGTGCTCTTCGGCGAAAACTGGAACAACGGGGATATCGATTTGAAAACGCGCTGCATTATTACCGTGGTGGCGCTTATGTCCTCAGGGATTACCGATTCGTCGCTGACATATCACCTCGAAAACGCCAAGGCCCACGGCGTGACAAAGGCGGAGATAGCGGCCATCGTGACCCATGTGGGCTTTTATGTGGGCTGGCCCAAGGCATGGGCGGTGTTCCGTCTGGCGAAGGACGTGTGGAACGAGACGGAGCCGGAGCTGACGGAAAAGGACAAATATCAAAATACCATCATTTTCCCCGTCGGCGCGCCCAACGACGGCTTTGCCAGGTATTTTACCGGCCGGAGCTACCTTGCCCCGGTGTCCAAGGAGCAAGTCGGCATTTTCAACGTGACATTTGAGCCCGGCTGCCGCAACAACTGGCACATCCATCATGCCGACAAGGGCGGCGGACAGATACTCGTTTGCGTCGGCGGGCGCGGCTGGTACCAGGAGTGGGGCAAGGAGGCCGTCGAGATGAAGCCGGGCGACTGCGTCAACATTCCCGCCGGAGTGAAGCATTGGCACGGCGCGGCCGCGGACAGCTGGTTCAGCCACCTGGCGGCGGAGGTCCCCGGCGAAGTATGCTCAAACGAGTGGCTTGAGCCGGTAAGCGATGAAGAATACGGTAAATTAAAGTGAGGCGGCTTAATATGAAAAAGCTATTGATATTGGTATTGACCCTGTGTATGGTACTGACCGCCGCGTCCTGCGGCGCGCGGCCCGATAAAGACGCTGCCCCCGAACAGGTTGACAGGCCGGAAGAAAATAAGGCCGCCGACGCACTTCCACCGGAGGCGGGAGAAGCCGCGGAGGGCAAAATGCTGGTGGCCTACTTCTCATGGACCGGCAACACCGAGGGGGTTGCAAATCACATAGCCGACATAACCGGCGCGGATAAGTTCGAGATTGTCCCCGCAGAGCCCTACGGCGAGGAAAACAACAATTACTACGACGAAAGCGCCCGCGCCTACAAGGAGCGGTACGACGCCTCCGCCCGTCCGGAAATTGACGCGGCGGTGGAAAACATGGAGCAGTATGACATAGTATTTATCGGCTACCCCATCTGGTACGGCGAGGTGCCGAAGCCCGTTTATACCTTCCTCGAGAGCTATGATTTCGAGGGCAAGACGATAGTCCCCTTCTGCACGTCGGGCAGCACGGATATAGGGCCGAGCGTGACGGGCATAAGTCCCCTTGCGCCCGAGGCAAACTGGCTTGACGGCCGCCGTTTCAGTGGCGGAGCCTCAAGGAGCAGCGTTGAAGAATGGGTGAACGGCCTTGATATTAAAACGGAGGAGGAACCCGAGGTGACCGGCAACAAAATGACCCTTACCGTTGGCGGCGCGGCTTTTACCGCCACGCTTGAGGACAACTCCACGGCGGCGGAGTTTAAGAAGCTGCTGCCCGTGACGCTCGATATGAGCGAGCTGAACGGCAACGAAAAATATTATTATCTCGACGCCGACCTTCCCTCCGCGGCGGCAAATCCCGGCGCCGTTCAAGAGGGCGACATCATGCTCTACGGCTCAAACTGTGTCGTTGTCTTTTACAAGACCTTCAGCACCGCCTACAGCTACACCAAAATAGGGCATATCGACGACCCAACCGGCCTTGCGGCGGCGCTGGGCGCGGGTGACGTTTCGGTAGAATTTAATTGAGAGCAGCGGGGCCGCAAAGCAACGCTGAAAAAAAGAGAGCGCAGATGTATTTACGTCTGCGCTCTCGGACTTTTCCGTGTTTAAAGCATATTCATCACTATTAGCAGTATATTTTCCTTTAGCTTTCGGTACAGCTCGTTGACGTTGGGTCTTGAGGTATAAATTTTGGAATAAAAGCCGCGCAGCTCCGGATTGTCCGCCAAAACGCCGTAGCGAAAGTGTACCTCTCCGCGGACGGCGGGATAGCTCTTGTTCAGCTCGTGCTGGCGGGCCGCCTCGCCACTGCCCTGCCATGGACTGCCCTCCTCCGCGTCCTCGGTGCGGTAGTCGGCCATGCCTATGTAAAGCTTCACCCCGGTACCCTCCACGGCTTCCGACCACCACTTGACAAGCACGCCGTAGTCCGCTATGTCATAGCCTATCTCCCAATATATCTGGGGGCAGATATAGTCCACCCAGCCCTCCTCTATAAACCGAAGGCTGTCGCAGTAAATGGTGTTATAGCTGCCGCCGCCGTTGGTATCGCTGCCGCGGGGGTCGTCCTTGGCGTTGGCCCAGATGCCGCGGGGACTTATGCCGAAGGTTACGCCGCGGCTTCTCAGGGCATCGCTGACCTGCTTTACAAGGGCGTTGACGTTTTCCCTGCGCCATTCCCCAAGGTCGTCGCTGCCCGAGGCGGCGAAAAACTCGCTGTCGTCGAAGGAGCTGTCGGGGTAAAAATAGTCGTCGAAGTGTATGCCGTCAACGTCGTAGTTGTCGGCTATTTCCGTTACGCCGGAGGTTATCAGGTCCCGCACCTCCCGAAGGGCGGGGTTGAATATGTAGCTGCCGTCGCCGCACCGGAGCAGGTATTCGGGGTGGAGCCGTTGAGGACTGTCCGGAGAAAAGCTTTCCAAATCGAGCCCGGCCCGGTTGACCCGGTAAGGGTTTATCCAGGCGTGAAGCTCCATTCCGCGTTCATGGGCCATTTGAACCATATATTCCAGAGGGTCAAAGGTCAGGTCCTCATAGGTGCTCTCGTTTTTCAGGTACAGGCTTTTCGGAAATATCTCGGAATTATACAGGGCGTCCGCGCAGGGCCGCACCTGAAAAAATACCGTGTTCATACCCATTTCGGCGCAGGTATTGATAATTTCATCCGCCTCGGCCCGAAGCTCCGCGTCGCTGAGGCCGGGGGCCGAGGGATAGTCCAGATTTACGACCGAGGACACCCACACGCCGCGGACAAAGCCGCCGTCCGTATCGGCATCCTTGGGGAAGGCCGCCGCCGGCCAGACAGTGAGCGTCAGCGTGAGCAGAAGAAAAAGGAATTTCTTCAACCAAAACACCTCTTTGCTTATTATGCCGCAAATTTGCAACATTTACGGCATAATTGCGCACCGCCGTTTTAGGGCCGTAGTAGAGAAAAACTTTGGCGGCGCATAAAATCAAATGTACAATAAAGCTTTAGCTTTATTTTACCACAAAACTCCGGAATAGGCAAGGCTTTTTTTATTTTATACTAATCCCAATTAAAAGCGTCAACCGAGCGGCGAGGATTTTTCGTGCCGGACAAGGAAGAGGCCGCAGGCAATACTGTATGTATTGTCAAGGCCGATGACGCTGTACGGTGCGAAAAGGACCGCCGCGAATTGGTGATTTTAATTTGGGATTAGTATTAATTGCTTACCGACACCAGCGCCATTATTACCGTGCCGAAGACGGCGCCCGCCGAAAACCACAGCAGCCCCATTTTTTTTACGCCTCCCTGTAATATTTGTCGCATTTTTATTATTCCCTTTTACTATATTTATATTCACGGCGGAATTTATTGATATCATAAAAGAAATATGTTGAAATTTGAAATCTTTTGTGGTAAAATAAAGCCATAGGCTTTATTTTACATTGATTTTATGCGCCGCCGAAATTTTCCTCGCCCGAGAGCTCGGGAGCGGCGATGCGCAATTTTAAATATGAAAAGGACTGATACGAATGAAAGCTGTAAAAAGAATTTTAATCGCGGTGGCGATAATAATCGTTTTGGCCGCGGGCGCGTTTGTCGGACTGTTCCTGTCGGAATACCTCGACACTAAAAGCGACGACGGCACGACGGTGGTAGTTGTTGTGCCCGAGGGCGCCGGCGGCGGTCAGATAGCCGACATACTTAAAGAAAACGGTCTTATCCGCATGAAGCCCGCCTTCAAGCTGCGCCTTAGCCAGAGCGGTAACGCCTCCAAGCTCCGCAGCGGCACCTTCGAACTGCACAAGGGTATGTGCATAGACGACATCATACAGGCCCTTATCACCGGCGGAGACCAGCGCCCCACGGTGGATATTACCATACCCGAGGGCTTCAGCATCGAAATGATAGCCGACCGGCTGGAAAATATGGGACTTTTTACAGCCCAGGAATTTCTCGATGAGGCCGAGAACGGTGAATTTGATTACGACATTTTGGAAAGTATACCGGATGACGAAAATATCAAGTACCGGCTTCAGGGCTTTTTGTTCCCAAGCACTTACAGCGTCTATGCCGACGCCACCCCTCACGAGGTCATTGACATGATGCTGAGCGAGTTTGTCAAACGGTATGAGGGCATCCAGTCCTACAGCGGCCTCAGCCCCTTTGAGCAGGTGACCATTGCCTCGCTCATCGAGCGCGAGTCCCAGCGGGACGACGAAAGGGCCAAAATCGCCGGAGTTATCGTGAACCGGCTGACCAGAAATATGCCCCTTCAGATCGACGCGGCCATAATTTACGCGGTGAGCGACGGCAAGTACGACATGGACAGAGTGCTTTACAGCGACCTCGAGGTGGAGTCGCCCTACAATGTCTATAAAAATCCCGGACTGCCCGTGGGCCCTATATGCAGCCCCGGAGAAAAATCTCTTGAGGCGGCCATGAATCCCGAAAGCCATGAATATTTATTTTACCATACTGATGAGACAAAGAATGACGGCAGCCATATATTTACAAAATCTTATGACGAGCATCTTGACACAATGAATTAGACGCTTTTGGAGGAATGACGATGAAAAAGGAAACACCGGTAATTTCCGTTGACACCGGCGGCAAAGGCCCCTCGATGGGCAACTTTTACGGCATATTCTTTGAGGACCTCAACCACGCCGCCGACGGCGGGCTTTACGCGCAGATGCTGCAAAATCCCTCGTTCGAGTTCGACGGCGTGGACAATCCCGGCTACGACCATTCCACGGGCTGGACGGCCTTCGGGGGAGCGGATCTTCGTTTCAGGGACAAGGGCGGACTTTTCGGCAAAAATCCGTGGTACGCCGACATTGCCGCAAATGAGGCCGGCGGCGGTGTCCGCAACATGGGCTTCGGCGGTATGTATTTTGAAAAAGGGAAGGATTACGTCCTCACGTTTTTTGCCAAGGGCTCGGTCAGGCTTGCCGTCGCCCTTGAAAACGGAGAGGGAGATACCCTTGCCCGCGGTGAGCTGGCAATTACCGATGACTGGGCGCGGTATGAGCTGACCCTCGCCCCCTCCGAGGAGACCGTTAAGGGCGCCCTTTCCGTGACGCTTTTGGAAGGCGGCCGCATAGGTCTTGACGGCATGGCCCTTATGCCCGCGGGTGACGGGGTTTACCGCAGGGACCTATTGGAGGCTCTTAAAGAGCTTAAGCCCCGGTTCATGCGTTTCCCCGGCGGATGCCTTGTCCATGACGGCAGCCTTGACCCCGAGGCCAGGGATTCCTGCTATTGCTGGAAAAACACTTTGGGCGCTCCCGAGGCGCGTCCCTCGCGGCGGAACAATTGGGGCTACAACCAGACCCTTGGGCTGGGATATTACGAGTATTTCATGCTCTGCGAGGAGCTTGGCTGCGAGCCTCTGCCCGTGCTGCCCGCCGGCTGGAACCCTCACCGCAGGGCCGTCTGTCCCGAGTACGATATGGGCCGGTGGATACAGGACGCCCTTGACCTTGTGGAGTTCGCCAACGGCGGGACCGATACCGTGTGGGGCAAGGTGCGCGGCGAGCTGGGCCATCCCGCGCCCTTTAAGCTTAAATATCTGGCCATAGGCAACGAGGAGGTGGGGGAGGAGTTCCCGCCCCGGTATAAGCTGATAGCCGGAGCCGTAAAGGAAAAATATCCCAAGATAAAGCTTATACACAGCGCCGGTCCCTTCCCCGGCGGCAGCGAGTACAAGCGGGGCTGGGCGGCCGCACGGGCGACCGGGGCCGAGCTCATCGACGAGCACTATTATACCTCGCCTCAGTGGATGCTGGCCAACGTGGACCGATACGCCAAATTCTCGAGCCGCAAGCCCAAGGTGTTCCTGGGCGAGTACGCCTCCTGGGGCAGCACCATGTTCAACGCCGCCGCCGAGGCCGCCTACATGACCGGATTGGAAAATTCCGCCCATGCCGTGGCCATGGCCTGCTACGCGCCGTTATTGTGTAATGTGGGCTATAAGAATTGGAGTCCGGACCTGATTTACTTTGACAATCACCGGGTGCTCCGCACACTGAACTATTATGTGCAGAAGCTTTTCGCCGAAAATCAGCCCGATTTCCTCCTGCCCTTCAAAACCGAGGGCATAGGCGTCGCCGAGGCCGTTCATATGCCCGTGCTGGGGCTTGCGGAAATAGCCGGCGGCGGCGTCGAAGGCCGAATAAGCGACGCGAGGGTCATAAACCTGGACAACGGCGACACGGTTTCCCTCGGTGGCTTTGAGCTTGCCCCCGATACCCGCCGGGCCCTCAGCGAAATAAATCTGCCGAACTGTGAGATTCGCTTCCGTTTTGTCAGGACGGGCGGAGCGGACAAGGGCATAGTGCTCGAATTCGGCAAAAAGGACGAAAGGAACCGCCTTTACTGGGACATCGGCGGCTGGCAAAATCAGGACAGCGCCATATCCTCGGTCATCGACGGCCGGGGCACCTGTCTTGACCAGCACATTTTCTCGCTGAAAACCGGACGCGAATATGACCTTTGCCTGAGAATTCAGGGGCGTAAGATAACCGCCCTTGTGGACGGAGAGGTAATGAACGTCTGCGAGGACAAACAGCCCGACGTCCGTGACCTGTACGTGACGGCGGGAATGATAAAGGCCACCGGCGAGGTGGTGATAAAGGCCGTCAATGTTAACGAAAAGAAGTTCCGCGCAGGAATAAACCTCGGCGGCGGCGGATGGAAAGGGACCGCGACCGTCCTTTCGGCCGGCCGCGACGAGGAAAACACCTTTGAAAGGGAGACCGTCCCCGTTACGGAGGAAATAAGCGCCGCCCGCGGCACGGTGACCCGCGACTTTCCGGCCGTGAGCGTTACCGTCATAAGACTGTCTCAATTAAGACAGGTCCAACAAAAGGCGTAACCTGCGGGCTGTAAATGGCCGCCCCTAAGCCGACGCGTTAATCCTAATTTTTACGACAATCTCTCTCATTGACAAATGAATGTCAAGGTACTATAATTAATTCATAAATACCTGATTTAGTGAGGAGAATTGCCATGGAAACGGATCTATTGACGGAATATCAGAACCGTGCCGGAAGCGTGATCGCACGGAACAAAAGTGTGCTGGATATACTTTCAAAGCAGCAGTGCGCCGGGGCCAGGGTCGAGCGCAGCGTCGTCAAGGCCGTGACTGCCTGCGGCTGTATAGGGATAGAGGGCTGCAAAAACCCGCCCCGAACGGGAACCACCCAGCTTGAGGGGAGCCTCTGCGAGGACTGTGAAAATATGATAATGACCGAGATGGGAGAGCTTATATTTTATCTGGCCTCCCTGTGCAACGCTCTTGATATAAGGCTGGAGGATGTGATACGCAGGGACATGAACCGCTGCGATATGCTGGGGCCGTACAGCCTCCGGTGAGGGGCATTTAGTAGGAATTCACAAAAGTGAATTCCTATTTTTGTGTATGGGGGGCATTGACAAAATATATTTTATATAGTACAATGTATATTAGAATTATTTTATATATAGAATCGAGGAGAGAAATATGAAACTGGACCCCAAGAAGTGCATACTTGTGGGACTGTGCTCGTCGCTTTTGGCTGTGACCATGGTCGGCTGTAAGGGCGTCGGCAAAAAGCAGGCCGCGTCAGCCGGTGTTCAGACGATATTAATAGGCCATCACTATCAGCCCGAGGACGACCCTTACTGGGTGGACGAGATAACCGGCGAGTCCGAGATGAGCGAGGATGACCGCCGCGCGGCCATCGCCGCCCTTGATACCGTGAAAGAAAAGCTGGGCGTGGACATCAAGTGGGTGTCCTACCCCTCGGATATAAAACAGTGCGTTCTCCAGACGGTTTTGGCCAACGACCCCGTATGCCACATACCCATCATGGCCAACGGCTCTCAGGGTACCCTGCTTTCGCAGAACGTGCTTCAGGAGCTCAGCCCCTATAAGGACGTTTTCGAAAGCGACCCCGACTACGACTGGGTGCTTTTGGACAAGTGCTTCGGCGGCTATTATCTCATGAACCGCGACTTCCTGTTCATGAACAACTGGCCTCTGGTTTACAACGCCACCTATATCGAGCGTATCCCGTCCCTCAAGGAAAACGGCAAGACCATCTATCCCGCCACTCTTTATGAGGAGGGCAGATGGACCTGGTCCGAATTCAGGAATTATCTTGAGAAGATAAGGACGGGTATCAATTTTAAGGCCGCTAACGGCAACGACGTATACCCCTTCCACACCAACTACACTTACACCATGCTTTTCGCCTTCCATTCCAACGGCGCCTGCCTTTATGACGGCCAGAACCTGACCTTTGACAGCCCCGAGGGAATAGCGGCGGGTATGTATCTTACCGAGCTTATCCGCGACGGACTTTGCAACGTGCTTTCCGCCAGCAAGTCCACCAGCACCGCCGGATACATGGCGCCCACCGACGCTTTCATCAACGGCGAGTCAGTGTTCAACAACATCGCCCGCTGGAAGATGGGCCAGGCCAGCAGCGTTATGGCCGAGAGAGGCGAGTCCATGGGCGTTATACCCTTCCCCCGTCCCGACGACATCTGCCCGCCCGACACCTATAACAAGGACGGCGAGGACGACCCCTACAGAAAATACGACCCATATGAGGACTACGACCCCGAAAACGAGCACGGCGGAAGGAGCGGCCGCTATCAGATATACAGCTCCGTGGCCGACAGCGTCGGACTGCTGAAGGGCTTTGACGCGGAGGAAAGCCGCCTTGCCATAGAGGCGTACTGTATGTACCGCAGCGAGTATTACAAGCATCTGGCCGGCGTTGACAGCGTTGAGGAATATATCAATCAGGCCGCCGTTACCAATGCCGTTAAGGACGGCGTGGACATTTTCCACCCCGAGATAGGCGACGCCAATCTGAGAATATACAAGCAGCTTGGCTCCGTGCCCGAGAATGAGTTCGGCGAGTCCGTCGAGGTATTCTGGGACTTCGCTTACAGCACCTTCGGCAACAGTGTATGGGGCGTAAACGGCGCCTCCGACTACAGCAACTATGTTAAGGAGCGCGGCAACGGCCCCGCCAACAAGATAAAGAGCATTTCCGAGGCCCTCAACTCCGGCGACGTAAAGGACACCATTCTTCCCAACGTGGGCATGGCCTCCGGTCAGGCGCTGGTGTTCCCCGTGGGCAGCGACCCCAAGAAGTTAGACTGGACCGGGTACTTCACCGTTACGGACGACGTTGACGGCACCTTTGAGTTCAAGAACAGCAAGGGCAAGATACTTGTCCGGGGCAGCAACGAGGTCAAGCTGGCCGAGGAAAAGGCCCATGAAGAGGACTATATGGCCGAGCCCGAGGACGTCCCCTTTGTTGAAGGACGTTTCTCCATTGACTACAGCGGCGTTGATTTTAATACGGTTGGCGAGTACACCGACGCGGTAAAGATAGTTGCCAGCGATAAGGCCGGCAACAAGCGCGAGGCCACTTATACGGCGTTTATCTACGACAAGGATAACACCAATCCGCCGAAGATGGAGCTTAAGAAGAACGAGGACGGCTCCCTGGCGGAGCTCAAAACCATAAATCTTGACGCCAAGACCGATGAGATAAACTGGGGCAACGACTATATCGGCTCCGCCACGGACGAAAACGGCATCGACATCAAGAGCCGCGTCAAGGCCGACGTTTCCTATCTGGACGTTACCGTTGAGGGCGAATATCCCGTCGTTCTCTACGTTGAGGACTTCGCGGGCAACCGCACCGAAATTCCCGTAACCCTTACGGTAAAGAAGAGCTAAACAAAAGAACCGAACAGTTAAAGGGCCGCCCGAGGGCGGCCCTTTTAGGCTGTATTCCGTAGGGGAGCGCATTGCGCTCCCGCTTACACAGATTTACGGTGGCAAATATACGATTTTGTGAATATATTTGATTGTAATATCATTTATCATTGCCAATATAAACGTTTGATGGCGGGCGGCCAATGACCGCCCCTACAGTATCAAAGCTACATTTTTGTTTTTCGACAAGCTCAGGGCCGCCATCGGGCGGCCCTTTGGTATACCGAAAATCATGCGCGGGCGTCACACGGCGGCGGCAATTATCACCGCGCCGGCGGCGGGGGCTACATTCTCCGCGCCGACCCTTATTGTGTATATTCTGTCGTCCCTGAGACCCTTGAGGAGGGCCGCCGTACTCTGGCCGCAGCCGCTGCTGAAGCTCGCTACGCGGTATGGGGTGGGCACGTCCTCGTTATACGCGTAAAGGCTTATCCATATCTCGCCGTCGGATACTGTCCCGGCGGCGGGCACATATTTAATGAGCAGGTCGCCGCCGTGGTTGGCGAGGGCGGCGCTGTTGTACACCGCCGCGTCCTCCGCCGCGGCCGGAAGCTCAAATCCCGCGGCGCCCTTGGAAAGGTCCACGGCTCTTTTGTCCAGATAGTCCTTTGACTGAGAATTGACATCCTCCGCCGTGGCCATGTAGAGCTTGCCCTCCGTAATTATGCCGCTCAGGAGCCGCGCATAATCCTCGGGGATATCCTCCTCCCCGTATACCTCCTTTACCAGACCTCCGCCGAATATTTCCTCAAACTCGTCCTCCGGCATCCGTGAGGCCAGCTCGTCCAGTATTTCGGGCGGGATCTCGTCCTCGCCGACCACGTAGATTTCGCGGCTGCTTTCGGGTTCCTCGTCCGAGGTGGTGTACTCCACCGGATAGCCCAGCTCCTCGGCCGCGTATCTCATGGGCACATATATGCGCCCCTCCGAAATGACGGCGGCGGTGTCCATTTCTTGCGCCAGCCCGTTTGTGCGGACGGTGCTTTCGCCGGCTTTAAAGGTCACCGTCTTTGAATTTTTGACGACCGTGGCCTGACCGTCGGCGCCCTCCTCGACGGTGCAGCCCAGCTGTTCGCAGAACTCGCGGACGGGGACCTGCGTCCTGCCGTTTTTGTCTATGTAGGGCCGGGCCTCGCCGAACTCCAGCCTGTTCCCGTCCATGGTGATGTAGAGACCGTTTTCCGCCGTGTTGTGTACGTTCACGGTTACGACCTCTCTTGCGAAAGCGGCTCCCGCATTTAGGGTCAGCATGACGGCAAATGCGGCTGATACCATTGTTTTCAGTAGTTTTTTCTTCATAAAAACATCTCCTTTTATTTTAATCCTTTTATTATTAATAACCTTAAAAAAATGCCTGACTGGACAAAAAATCCAAATTTTTTTGCAAAAAAATAATTTTTGTCAAAAGTATACAAAAAAAGACTTGTTATTTGTAAAAAATCACCCGCAAAAGCGGGTGATTTAAGTTTAGAAAAATTTAAATTACAAACTGTTGATGAGGGCGTATCGTTATCGCCGTTAAACGAGGTCGGTATTGTTGACTATTTTTAGTATATCTGCCTTGCTCAAGTTGCCGCAAATTGTCAAATAAGTATCGCCGCACTGCCAAATTACGGCAATGTCATCGGGCTTTGTTATGCAGACAGCGTCATAACCGTTTATTTCAAATTCTTCGATTTTAGCGCCTTCGGTGTCAACGTCGGCCATGCCGCTGAATATAATTCCGACAAAAAACCACTGCTCGTCGCTGTTTGAAAAATGTAAATACTCCATGGGAATTTCGGCGTGCGACTCACTGCTGTCACATTCAAAACCGCTCGGCACATAATTAAGTTTTATAAGAAATCCCTCGTATGAACCGGCTGACTTGTCGATATAAAATTCGGTGCCCGGGGCGTCCCTGTCAAAAATATAGTTGATGACCTTTTTCCTTATGGCCTCGACGCCCACAACGAGAGCGGTCGAGCCCACCGCCGCCGCAATCGCCACGCAAGCGGCGGCTTTGGCGGCGCGCATGGGGAGAGAGGCGTTCCCTCGGGAGCCGGTCAGCTCCTCCATTTTCCTCCTGTACCGGCGGGACCCCTCCCGAGCCGCGCATGGGGGGGTGGAAATGAGCTCTCTGCCCATATCCGCGGCGGCCTTGGACGCCGCCTCGCCGAAAACGGCGTCGAGAATGTTTTCCATGGTTTTGTCGTTTTCGTTAGTCATTCAGATACCCCTCCAATCTCTTTTTCAGCATGGCTCTCGCCCGCGTAAATCTCTTTGCCGCCGCCTCCGGAGTTATGCCCAGGGTCTCCGCCGCCTCGACGGTGCTGTGACGGTACACGGTTTTCAGCAGAAAAACGTCCCTGTATATGGGCGGCATGGCCTTTATTTCCTCCGCCAGCCGCTCTATCATCTCGCGGTTGACCGCCAGCTCCTCCGGCCCGGGCGACGTGTCCGCCGGTTCGGTTCCGTCCAAAGGCGCGTCCGGCTCCGAACACTCGCCGCTTTTTTTCAGCATATCCATACAGACGTTGCGGACTATTACGGCGAGATAGCCGCGGGTCCGGGCCGCGTCCGTTTCGTCCAGCTTGTCTATGTTGGGCATCATTCGGACAAAGGTCTCCACGGCCGCGTCCTCCGCCGCCGCGGGGTCCTTCACATAGCCCGCGGCAATGCCAAGCACAGCCGCGCCATGGTCTCGGTATATCTTTTCGGCTTTCCTTTTCTGGAGCCGGTCAAGCCTGAACCTGCGCTTCCTCTTTTTCATCTTTGGTCCTCCGGGTGTGGTTTCGTGCATATTTGGATTATAGCATACCGTTGTCGTTTTGTCAATAAAAAAGTGACCCCGCGAACGCCGCGCCATGTAATCCGGAAGCGCGGGGCCGGTCGAAAAAGTCGTGCAGAACGAAGAAAATCCGTCCGAAAGGACGGATTTTCAAAGATTTGTTCTTACTGGCCTCTGGCCTCTTTTACCTTACGGACAAATTCCTTCGCGGTGGCGGTGATGGCGGCATAGTCGCCGGTCTTGGCCCCGCCGGTAAGAGCGCCGCCGACACCGATGGCGCAGGCGCCGGCCTTTATCCAGTCGGCCACGTTGTTCACATCGACGCCGCCGGTGGGCATGAGCTTGGCCTGGGGAACGGGCCCCTTAATGGCCTTAAGTATCTTGGGGCCGAAAGCCTCGCCGGGGAACACTTTTACCACGTCGGCGCCGGCTTCCATGGCGGAAACGACCTCCTTGATGGTCATCGCGCCGGGCATGGCGGGTACGCGGTAGCGGTTGCACAGGCGGACGGTCTCGGGGTCAAAGTAGGGGCTGACAATGTACTGCGCGCCGCTGAGTATGGCGATGCGGGCGGTCTCGGAATCCATTACCGTGCCCGCGCCCAAAATCATGGAGCCGTCGGAATACTCCTTCGCCAAATCCTCTATCACCTTGTGAGCGAAGGGAACGGTGAAGGTCAGCTCGATGGCGGGCACGCCGCCCTCCATGCAGGCGTCGGCGATGCGCTTGGCCTTTTCGCCGCTTTCGGCGCGGACAACGGCCACAACGCCCACGTCGGTTATTTTCGTGAGAACTAATTCTTTATCCATTTTACAACACTCCTTTTATATTTAGCCGGAAACGGGTCCGGCTTAATTTACCTTGCTTTGGTTTCGATTTCCTCAAGTATCTTCGCGGTGAAGTCCCCGAGGGTCATCGCGCCCAGGTCGCCGTCCTTGCGGGAGCGGACGCTTACCACACCGTTTTCGATGTCCTTGTCGCCGGCCACCAGCATATAGGGTATCTTTTCAAGCTGAGCCTCGCGTATCTTGTAGCCGATCTTCTCGTTGCGCTCGTCGATTTCCACGCGGATATTTTTGGCCTCGAGGTCGGCCTTTATCCTGTTCATATAGTCCATGTGCCGGTCGGCGATGGGCAGCAGCTTCACCTGCACGGGGTTCAGCCAGGTGGGGAAGGCCCCGGCGAAATGCTCGGTAATTACGCCGATAAAGCGTTCGATGCTGCCGAACATGGCCCGGTGTATCATTACGGGACGGGCCTTGGTGCCCTCGGGAGTGGTGTATTCCAGCTCGAACCGTTCGGGCATCTGCATATCGAGCTGAATGGTGCCGCACTGCCAGGTCCGGCCCAGAGAGTCCGCCAGATGGAAGTCTATCTTCGGCCCGTAGAAGGCGCCGTCGCCCTCGTTGATGGTGTATTCCTTGCCCATATCGCCGACGGCCTTTTTCAGGGCTTCGGTGGCCATGTCCCAGGTCTCCTTTTCACCGATGTGATCCTCGGGCATGGTGGATATCTCTATGGTGTAGGTGAGGCCAAACACGGAGTAAACCTCGTCAAAGAGGCGCACCACATTTTGTATCTCGCCCTCTATCTGATCCCATGTCATGAAGATGTGGGCGTCGTCCTGAGTGAAGCAGCGCACGCGGAACAGGCCGTGGAGCGCGCCGGACAGCTCGTGCCGGTGTACAAGGCCCAGCTCCGCCATCCTCATGGGCAGCTCCCGATAGGAGTGGGGGGTCAGCTTGTAAACCAGCATACAGCCGGGACAGTTCATTGGCTTTACGGCGTAATCCTCGTCGTCGATCACGGTGGTGTACATATTGTCCTTGTAGTGGTCCCAGTGGCCGCTGCGGTGCCAAAGCTCCTGATTGAGGATTATCGGCGTGGTTATCTCGACATAGCCGTAACGCTTGTGTACCTGACGCCAGTAGTCCAGCAGGGTGTTCCTCAGCACCATGCCCTTGGGCAGGAAGAAGGGGAAGCCCGGCCCCTCGTCCATGAGGGCGAACAGGCCCAGCTCCTTGCCGAGCTTGCGGTGGTCGCGCTTTTTCGCCTCCTCGACGGCGGCCAGATATGCCTCCAGCTCGCTCGCCTTGGGGAAGGCGGTGGCGTATATTCTCGTGAGCATCTTGTTCTTTTCGCTGCCGCGCCAGTAAGCGCCGGCGGTGCCGGTGAGCTTAAAAGCCTTGACGGGGCCGGTGGACATCAGGTGAGGCCCGGCGCACAAATCGGTAAAGTCCCCCTGACGGTAGAAGGAAATGACCGCGTCCTCGGGCAGGTCGTTGATGAGCTCGACCTTGTAGGGCTCGCCCTTTTCCTCCATGAATTTTATGGCCTCGGGCCGGGGAAGCTCAAAGTATTCGAGGGGCAGATTTTCCTTAACTATCTTTTTCATTTCGTCCTCGATTTTGGGCAGGTCCTCGGCTGTAATGGCGCCGTCAAAATCGTAGTAGAAGCCGTTGTCGATGGCGGGGCCGATGGCCAGCTTTATATCGGGGAAGAGACGCTTCACCGCCTGAGCCATTATGTGGCTGGCGGTATGGCGGAAGGCGTGGCGGCCCTCGTCGGTGTCAAAGCCGCAGAACTCAACGGCGCAGTCGGCGGTCAGAGGGGTCCGGAGGTCGGTCATCTTGCCGTCCACCAGAGCGCAGAATGTATTCCTGGCCAAGCCCTCGCTTATGGACTTCGCCACATCTATCAGGGCGGTGCCGGACTCGAACTCGCGGATATCACCCTTAAGATTGAGCTTTATCATCAAAATTACTTCCTTTCCTTATGTCACATTATCCTATTTCATAATTATATCACAGGCGGAAAAGCTTGTCAATAATTTATTTCCGAAGCAAAAGAAAAATGTGAAATTTTTGAGGCCAAAAGTTAATTTTAATGTTGACAGGCAGTTGGGTTTAATGTATAATGTAATATGGGTTTACTTAGATATATAACAGTGAAAACTAAAAGGAGGACACAGAAATGAAGCTGAAAAGGATTGGTATCAAAGCTATGACAGTCGCGCTATCAATGGCCATGGCATTGTCAGTCATTCCGGGAGTTTCACTTGCGGCCGGGGTCAGCCCGAAGCTGCGTGAAGCCTACGAGGCGCTGAACATTCCCAATCAGGACGACATCCGCGGCAGCATCACTCTCCCCGAAAAAGGGGAAAACGGGGCGGTCATCACCTGGACCTCGTCCGATGAGAGCATCGTCTCGACACATGAAATCGAAAACGAGGGATACTTCCCCGCGCCCGCCGGCGTCGTAAACCGTCCCGGCGAGGACACCGAGGTTACGCTTACGGCCGCCATCACCCTTGACGGCGAGACGGTGGAAAAGGTCTTTGATCTGAACGTAAAGGCCGCGCCGGACAGCGGAGTTTCCGCGCTCGAGCTGGACAACAGCGACGAGGGGGCTTATCTCTTTGTATATTTCACCAACAACGGCAAGGCCGAGCAGCAGATATACTTTGCCGTCAGTCAGGACGGCCTCGACTGGACCAGCCTCAACAACAACTTCCCGGTGCTCACCTCTCACAAGGGCGACTGGGCGGTTCGCGATCCGTACATAATCCGCAGCAACGAGGGCGATAAATTTTATCTTATAGCCACCGACCTTGACGCCAGCACCAACGCTTGGGAAGATTACCAGTACAACGGCAGCAAAAACATAATGGTCTGGGAGTCCACCGACCTTATGCACTGGTCGGAGCAGCGCGAGCTTCTGGCCTCCACCCTGCCCGACCAGGGCTGCACCTGGGCGCCGGAGGTCACCTACGATCCTGATACTCAGAACTATGTCATATATTGGTCCTCCAAAATGACCGACCCCAACAACCCCCGCTACAGGCTGAATTCGGTTTATTACGCCACTACCCGTGACTTTTATACCATGAACAGCGATGAGCCGAAGCTCTTTGTGGAGGGCAAGCTGGGTCAGACCGGCACCGTGGCCGAGGACGACCCGAATTACAATAACGACATCACCGTTATAGACACAACCGTGTTCCAGTCCGAGGAGGATAATCGTTTTTACCGGGTGACCAAGCATGAGGGCGAAAGCAAGGTTTTCCTCGAAAGCTCCGACCATCTGCTGGGTGAGTATACTCCGGTTAAAGACTCCAATATTTATACCGATACCGCCTTCCACGGTGTTGAAGGCCCCGAGCTGTACCGACTGAAGGACGGGCGCTACTGCCTGCTCCTCGACAGGTTCAACGAGGGCGGATATATGGCCGCCGTTACCGACGACCTGGCCGGCGGTAAATTCACCAAGCTGAACGAGGCCAGCAACTTCCCAAGGGCGCGTCACGGCGGAGTAATGAAGATAACCACCGACGAGTACAACAAGCTGATAAATTATTACAACAACAGCTCCGAGGACGAGGTGCTTGCGCCCGACGCCCCCGGCAGCGGCCCCATTGTCGCCTATGACTTTGAGGACGGAGCAAAGGACGTCAGCGGCAACGGTCACGACGGCTATATCTCGCGCAACGCGAGCATAGAGTTTGATCCGGTAAGGGGCAGGGCCCTTTCGCTTGAGGCCAACAATAACAACACCAATGCGCACGCTTATTTTGAGCTCCCCGACGGACTCCTTAACGGCCGCAGGGAGGTCACCTTCTCCATGGATATACTCAACAACGGCTCGGGGAATTACTTTAACTTCGCCCTCGGCAACAGCGACAACCGTTATCTCATCGTCCGCGTCCGCGACGGCAGCGCCTATGTGGGCCTTACTAAGGAGTCGTGGCTGAGCGAGCAGAGCGTTCAGGGCGGAACGGTACCCAACGGCCAGTGGAACAATATCGCTTTCACGATTTCCGAGGAAAATCACAGCCTTAAGCTCTATGTCAACGGTGAGCTTGTGGATGAAAATAACGACCTCACCCTTTCTCTGGGCGACCTTGGCAACATCGCTAAGGCGGCGATAGGCAGATCCTTCTACGGTAACGACCTGTTCGCCAATATGAAGGCTGATAACCTGAAAATCTACGGCCGCATACTGTCTGACGAGGAAATAAAGGAAAACGCCGAGTATGTGGTCAAGCATTACAGCCTCGATATTGATGCGTCCAAGCGCGGCGCGGATATTACTCCCGGCACGGTGGGCCTGTTCTTTGAGGATTTGAGCACCGCCGCCGACGGAGGCATCTACAGCGAGCAGATAAACAACCGCTCCTTTGAGGCTCTCGACGCTAAGGGCAATAAGGACAATCCTGCAAAAGACCCCGATTTCGCATGGAAAACCGTGGGCGGGGCGACCGCCGCTTACAACACGGACGAACCTCTTAATAACAACAACAAGACCTATCTGACACTCACAGCCGAGGCCGAGGACAGCGGCGTTGAAAATAACTGCTATTCCGGCGACGGCACGGGCGACAATCCTAAAAGCAAGGGAATGAACGCCGTCGCCGGGGCCAAGTACAACGCCAGTCTGTTTGTGCGCGGCGATTATGACGGCGAGATAAAAATGCAGGTCGTAAACGGCGAAAGCGTAATCGGCGAGACGGCCTTTGACGGCGTGACCGGCGAATTTACCAAAAAGTCCGGCGTTATCACCGTGGCCGAGGACTGCGACGACGCCCGGGTGAGAGTCGTTCTTTCAAAGCCCGGCACCGTCGATTTAGACATGATTTCGCTCATCCCTCAGCAGACCTTTAACGGCCGTGACAACGGTCTCCGGGCCGATTTGGTGGAGAGGCTGGCCCAGCTTCACCCGGGATTTCTCCGCTTCCCCGGCGGCTGCATAATCGAGGGCTACAACCTGGCCAACCGCTATCAGTGGAAGCAGACCGTCGGCCCCGAGGAGCAGCGCGTCCTCAACTGGAACCGCTGGCAGACCGAGGGCACGATGAATTACGCCTACTGCCAGACCTTCGGCCTGGGCTTCTATGAATACTTCCTCCTCTGCGAAGATTTGGGGGCCGAGCCCGTGCCCGTGCTGAATGTGGGCCTTGCCTGCCAGTATCAGTCGAGAGAGGCTTCCACAAAGGACGAGTTCTATGAGACTTACCTTCCCGATTTCCTCGATCTGATCGAGTTTGCCAACGGCACTCCCGACAATGATTGGAATACCATTGACTATTCAAAGGTGGACACAAATAATCCCGATACCTTTAACGACAACTGGGCCAACCTCCGTGCCCTCATGGGCCATCCCGAGAGCTTCGATATGAAGTATATCGGCGTTGGCAACGAGCAGGTGGACACCTCCGACTACACAAACGCCGGTGAGGACGGCTGGGCCGACAACGGCAACAACTTCTTCGCCCGCTACGAGGCCATAGAAAAGGCCGTTCATGCGGATTATCCCGAGATGCGGCTTATCGCCACCTCCGGCCCCTCCGCCGACGACGCCGGCGACCAGTATGTTGAGAACGGCGGCGTCGGGGCCTTCTCCAAGGCGTGGAACTGGGCCAATGAAAAATTGAAGGAAAATCCGGACTTCACCTACGCCATTGACGAGCATTACTACAAACAGCCCGACTGGATTTTGGCAAACGCCAACCGCTACGATATGTATGACCGTAACGGCGCGGCGGTATTCGCCGGCGAGTACGCTTCCCGCTGGTGGAGCGAGCTTCGCGGCAACACCTGGGAGTCCGCCCTCTCCGAGGCCGCCTTCATGAACGGCTTCGAGCGCAACTCCGATGTGGTTAAGATGGCCAGCTTCGCGCCTCTCTTCGCCAAGGAGGGCGGTTATCAGTGGTCGCCCAATATGATTTGGTTCGACAACGCTAAGAGCTACGGCACCCCCGATTACTATGTACAATGGCTCTACAGCCGCAACAGCGGCACCTACAACGTCAGCTCCATACTCAATGACAGCTATGACGATTACAGCGGCAAGGTCGGCGTGGGCACATGGCTCACCTCCGCCAGCTTCAGCGACCTTAAGGTAGTGAACGACGACACGGGCGAGGAAATTACCGTAAACGGCTGGGACGATACCGCGGAGGGCGACTTTGCTAAGGGCGGCGACTGGACGGTAGAAGGCGCCGTCGCCTCACAGACCAATACCGGGGCCACCGGTGGCACCTACCTCTTTGCCAACATGGAACCCGTTAACGCCAAAAACTTCACCGTGACCCTTAAGGCCACCAAGACAGGCGGAAACGAGGGCTTCACGATCCCCGTCATGGCTAAGGACAACAACAATCTTGTCCACTGGAACGTGGGCGGCTGGGGCAATACCGCCTCCTCCTTTGAGGTACGGACCAACGGCGCAAACGGCCCCGCGGGCAACTATGTGGGCACGGAACTCAAGGAGGGTCAGGAGTACGAGCTTAAGATAGTCGCCAAGAACGGCGTGCTTTACGGCTTCATCGACGGCGAGCTCATCAACACCTATCAATATGATCCCGTTGACCCCGTCTACACCAACGCCATCTATGACGAGGAAACCGGCGACGTCATAGTCAAGCTTGTAAACTATACCCCTTATCCCGCCAATATCCCCGTTACGGTGAATAACGCCGATTTGACCGGCAGGGCCACCCAGTACCTCATGACCGGCGGCTTCCTTGACAAAAACAGCATTGACGAGCCTGAAAAGGTCGCGCCCGAACGCAGCGAGGTAGACTTCGCTTCCGGCGAGGAATACGTCATGCCCGCCTACAGCTTCGCCGTGCTGCGCATACACACGGAAAATTCAGCGAACGCCGTGGCGGTTGAAAGCGTGGAGTCTGTGGAAGTGAGCGCCAAGCTTGGCGAAAAGCCCGTCCTGCCTGAGGATGTGGCCGTGACTCTTGACGGTGGGGCCGCCGACCGGCGTCAGGTTACTTGGGTACTGCCCGAGATCGGAACCTTCGCCAACGCCGGGGAATTCACGGTATATGGCCGCGTGGAGGGCACCGAGCTTGACGCCGTGGCAAAGGTTACCGTGACCGAGGATGAGCTGCCCGTTATCGACGCCGATATCGACGCTATCCTGAACGGAACCGACAGCGTCATAGCCTTCAATCCCAAGACCGCCGACACCTACCTTGGCGTATTCGCGGTTTACGGGCCGAACGGAATGGAGAGCGTCCAGACCGTCAAATTCACCGGCGCCAACGGAAGAATGACCGTAAAGGGCCTTGACCTCGACGGCAAGTCCGCCAGGATTATGCTCTGGACATACGACGGTCTCGCGCCCGCTGCCGACTCGGTGGAAATAACGCCAGCGAATTAGCCGTTAAAAAATGGCGCAGATCGTTCAAGGGCGTAATGCCTTGATTTATGGCGATTTTGGATATGGCAAAATGTAATAACAATATGTTGGTTTAATGTGGAAAACCCGCTCGTAATGAGCGGGTTTTCTTAAAATTGCTGCCCTTGAACTACGAACGAAAATCACCACTCGGCGGCGTCGGGGCAAAGCCGGTGCTGTCAATAGTTTTTCGCAAATTCGTCTCTGCCAAAATGAAGTTTCTGGCCGGGAAGCCCGGCGAGGGGGCT
>CANPZO010000024.1 GCA_947589005.1 uncultured Clostridia bacterium
TGTAACGAAATCTCCGCCAACATTTAGGACACTGCCATTTTCCATTTGCATATATGCGGCCGTCTCTCCGTAAACCTTCTTACCGTCCGCATCTTCTGTCACACTTTGTATCCGGAAATCTCCGTCTACCGTTACCGTGCCGCCATCTATTTTTATGTAACCCTCTCCTTCTGTCAAATTTCCTTTAACTGTAAGCGTATAATCCGAACCAACAGAAAACGTCCCTATTGTTTCTATATCCTGATACAACGTCACATCTTCTGTCAACGTCCAGCCTTTGACTTTGCAATTAAACCTCACGTTTTCCTCATTATCCTTAAATGATGGATTCGCAAAATAACTGGTTTCCGGAGTTTCAAAGTATATCTCCTGCTTGTCTGTCCCGCGAAATACAACTTTTGCTTTGCAGACAAAGTTGTCCGCCACTCCTGTCAACTGGCTGAAATTCCCTTTCAGGTTGATAGTACAACCGGCAGTATAATAATTGCCAGTTGAATTGCGTATATTCCAGTAGTCATTTGCAGTAGATTGTGTAACGAAATCTCCGCCAACATTTAGGACACTGCCATTTTCCATTTGCATATATGCGGCCGTCTCTCCGTAAACCTCCTTACCGTCCGCATCTTCTGTCACACTTTGTATCCGGAAATCTCCGTCTACCGTCACTGTACCGCCATCTATTTTTATATAGCCTTTTTGCAGAAGCAATCTGCCTGTAACATTCAGAGTTCCACTTCCGACAGATAAATAACCATCCTTAACAATCAAGTCCCCTTCCACGGTCAAAGTATGACCGTTCAAATCAAGGGTAACGCCGTTATCAATGGTGAGATTATTCGGCACAGTCACGTCACCGGGGAGCTTGACGTTCGTCTCCAGTCGGCGATCCAGACCGTCAAAGGAAAGCGAGCCGTCAGTTACCACAGATGTTCCGCCGTAGTCCAGATCGGCCACAGTCATACCCATGGAGCAGCTCCCGACCCTTTGACCGTTTTCAAAGTGTATCTGCCAAATAACAGGACTCTTTTTCTCGTCCGCCAGCGGTATTTCCTTGCCGGTCAGCTTTTCCATTTTACCGCTCCAAAAGGCGAAATAGTTCAAATCTGCGCCCACGGAAAGGAACAGATAGTATTTGTAATCCTGACAGTGTACAGTCTCATTGCTTGAGTTTTTCTTTATTTGAGAGGTATACTGTGTTTTAAATCCAATCTCACCGTATACTATGGCTTGAGCCACCAAAATGTCCACGCCCGCGCTGACCTTCAGAGCCGCGGTTATGCTGCCCTGGCCGGTCACGGAGCAGTTGCCGACAGAAAACTCATGGATTGCCCTTGTTGTCCCGTCCGACAAAACACTGGCTCCGGCGGTGAAGGTGCCGGAAACATCGGCGGACATTTCCATACCCAGGGACAGGGACAGCTTTACCGCGATAACGCCGATGCCAAAGACGCGAATCTGCCCCAGCGGAACCTCCGAGACAGCCTCGTCCTTATAGACCTGTGTGCTGGTGAGTCCCCATGAACCATCCACAGTGACGGTGAAGCCGTTATCGGAAAAGGAGTGGTTCAGGTGCAAATCAGACAAATAAATTTCCGCTTTTGAGTCCCCGATGGAGGTGGACAAAGAGAGCTTACCGTTCGAGTATTCCAAGCCGTCCATCAGCTCCACATCGTCGGCGGGTATAAATTCGGAATTTTCAGCCGACAGGGGGATAACGCCCTGCGAGTCCACATATGAAAAGACATTTGCCTCCGCCTTTTCCACGGCAATTACCGTTTGGCCGTTTTCACGGGCGACCGACAAAGCCGTGTAAGCGATGGGCAGGGAATCCAGATAAACGACAAAGTTGTCTCCCGTCTCGACGGAGACGGAATCGCTGTACAGCGTCACAGCGGTCTCATCCGGACTTATCTCGAAGTCGATATTTTTGGGAACCTCTATCACGCCGTCGGAATATTCGTATGTGCTTGCATAGTCCTCCCGCACCTCTCCGAGGGCGACAATATTTTCAGCGTCGGACAGCATTACGCCGACCTCGGCATAATCCACGGCGGCGTCAAACGGAGCGTCCTCATCGTCAAACCAGCCCCTTTTAAGCGCGATTTGCTCCTCCTCCGAGGGAGTGTCCGCTTCAACAGCTAACAATGCGACATCGTTAGCTTCGCCAGTACTCAGGTCAAGGCACGAGGTCAGTGTTCTGGCGGTAAACTCACGGGTGGCCGCCTCGAAAGGCCTTATGTACATTCCGTCATTTTCCTCAAAAAGGCCCGCGTTCCAAGCCCATACCGCGTCACGGTAAAATTCCTCCGATTGGCCGTAGTCCGAGAATGTAATGTCCGCGCAGTCGTCCAAATCGGTACGGAAACGCTCGGCCAGCTCGTGAATCCATTCTATCCTCGTGACGGTTTCTTTTTGATTGTCCTGTTCCTCCGCCGGAGCGGCGTCCACAGCCGGATTTTCCGCTGCCGGACTTTCCTCTGGCAGTTCATCTTCCAGAATATCAGCGGATATATCGGCGGGCTGTTGTACGGCAACAGTCTCGTCCGCCAAGGCGACCTCGTTGTATTCGGGTTCCGCCGGTGGCGTGGCTGTGCCTTCCTCCGCCAGCGCGAGAGCTGGCATAACGCCCAGCGTCATTGCCGCGCACAGCAGCAGGGCCAGCGGTTTTTTGAGTTTGTTCATGTGGTCATCCCCCTCTTTTTCTTCTTCTTGTATGTAAAAAGTGCGTGACCGAAGCCACGCACAAAAAACACATCGCTCCGATTTGTTTTGTGGCACAAATTTCGATCCGATACATAGGTATGCGAATTTAGAGCGTGTATTTTTATCAAGAATGATAAAAATAACACACCCATGTATCGTAAAAATCGAATATTCACTTGTGCCACGACTGTATTTTACCACATACATACAGATTTATCAATACCTTTTTGAAAATTTTTCAAAACGCTATCGTCAGTCGTGGTCGTGCATTCGGCATCTTATATATGAAATTACATTAACAATGCTGATGTTTTGTGTATATTAGAAAATGTGAACATTTTATTAAAATTTTTAAAAAACACTTGCACTTTCCATCTCCACCCGGTATCTTTATTACATAAGGGGTGGCGAAAGTGAAAAAATACGAATGGGCCAATATTGATTTAAATCTTACTCATAATTGTGCAGCCCCGTTTCATGTTACAGCAAGACGGCTGATTGAAAAGGGCTATATTCCACTTGTGCATGATGTAAAAATATGCAGTTTTAAAGCCAGATTTAACGTTAAGGGAAAATATATTTACGCCATGGTTACTCTATGCAAGGCTGGAAACACAAAATTTATGTTTTGCGAAGCATTGACTTTTGCATGTTCCAGAATTGCGTGCGATATTTCGTCGTTTAATAATCTTTTTAGTCGATTCAATTTCAATTTTGATTTTGTTGCGGTTCATATTTTTGTTTATTCGATAGTTTATAAAAAAATTGGTCAAACCATTTTTTCGGATATTATTCTTGGTAAAGAAATGCAACTATAGTTAGAGGAGGGGTTTTTATGTTAAATTGTGCTACCATAAGAAAAGAGCTTAACACCAGGGATGAATCTGTCTTTGAGTCGGAATTGAAAGCGAGTATTGATACTGTAAAGGCTTCAATGAAAAGCTTGACATATTTTAATCACGACGTCGATGTTAAGCTGTTAAAAAAGCGTGGGAGCGACGACTATGCCTATGTTGTCGTTGTAAAGACATATTATAGCGACTCTGTAGAAGAAAAAAATTTTGATTTCAAACAATTTATAAGCAGTGACTGCAAAATCTTTCAAGTATTAAATCGCTACGGTGACTTCACGCAAGGAGATTATAACAAGCTTATTACTAAAGCAACTGTTCTAAAGCTTATTCGCCCAGATATTGAGGAAGTTGAAGAACTGCCGACTTTCTCCGAGTGGGACGCTTTTGCCGTGGGGCAAAGCTATTATATTCAACTCATGGAGGATTTATCTGCCGATGACAGTACCATAGCTATGAAGAAGGTGGAGTTTAGCGATGAGTACGACGCCGTTTATGAGCCGGACTTCCGCGGTTGCGGGAAGGATTGCCTCATTATGCCAAAAGATAAACTCAAAGAAGCTCTTGGACTTGGACTTAATGATAGTAAGTTTGACGCTCTTATGGAAGCATGGGCGGTCAGAGGGTATCTTTATATTCCCGAGGCCAGCCGGAAGACAGGGCGCAGACAAGTTAAGTATCGCTTGGGCGAATACGGAGTTTTACACTATGCGGTTGTGGCAGATGAGGCATTGGCCGCCGAAATAAAAAAAATTAAAATTACATAAGCTGCAATTTTTAGGCGGGGGAGATATTCCTCGCCCTTTTTGCATGAGAAACTGCACCTAAAGATATTAATTATTAGAAAGAAAAAAAGATGCGTATATGATGTGATTGCGGTATTGAAGTGATTAGCGGATGATGCGCCGATGTATATGTGGGTATGATGAGAACATGGATACACTGGGCGCAGTGGATACAGTGATGACAGCGGACACGCGGACACATTAATGTATGTTGTTTTAGGATGAGATGGAGCGGAGGCAGTGATGATGAACAAGCATTTGTTGATAGCGGTGATGATGATAGTCTTATCTGCGCATGGGTATTGGAACGGAGCGGCAGCCGCGGCTGTTATCAATGATAGAGCTGTTGACTGCGTAAGCATTGGGACTTTCGGTGCGTCTAAGTCTGGGTTGGGTATTGGAGAATGGAAAAACGAGTCCGCGGCAGATGCTGTCGATGGTGATATTGGGTATTAGAGCACAGAACCACCGTGTTCTTGCCGGGTATTCCTCTGATGAACGCCAGCTCTGATTAGAAATTTGCCGGTGTGGGTATATGCTCATGTCAAGCGCAGCGTTTTCCCACGCCAGTCACAATCAGTTTTTCCTTTGCCTTCGGGCATTATTTTAATATTTTGTAGAGGAGCGATAAAATATGATAGGAAATTTTCTGATGGTTATTCTCTCGTTAGTTAATGAAATTCCTCCGAAGCATAAATCTTATGAAGTAGCACAGAGGACAAAGGCGTATGTTTTAAGTTTCGGGTATCTCCGTCACAAAGCGTCAGTTGTGAGGCTGCAAGCGTATCTCGAAGCTGACGGCGATTATCAACGCGCTGTGGGGCTTCTGGCGGCTAAGGGTATTGACACCACGGTGGACGCGCTTCGGACGTCTGTCTGGTATGCTAACAAGAGTCTTGTCAAAGCCCTCGGTAAAGGGTTCCTGCTGTTGCTGCAAAAGGACCCGTACTTGGCAAGTCTGAGGCTTGCCTTTGCTGAAACACGGCTGGACGATGTCCTTCTTCATGATGCCGTTGGCGTAATTCCTGAGTTCAGGTATCTCCACTATGATATTGAGGACTGCAAGGCTGAGTTGCTTTTTCTTGCACGGTTTAGCCGGTCAAGCATGGCATTTTTCCGTGGCAAAATGGATAATAGCAAGCTCGCATATTTGGGCCATCTTCTTACCCATCCGTCCGATGAGGAGCTGCCTGAAGCCCTGAGGGTTATTGAGTGGTTAAATGGCATTTCGAAGGCCCTGCCGAATGAACTGGAAAGATTGTGAAATTCAAAAAATTATAATTTTCGGACTGGTTTAGGGGTATTCAATTTAACTTGTTTTTTGGGACGGTTATGGCAATTATACATACAAAAAGTTAGTTTAAAAAATGATTGTACATAAAGCGGCGCTTTTTGGAAAGAAAGGTGATATGTGTGGGTAGAACGGTAGGGTATATGAGGGTATCAACAACCGCGCAAAATGAGGATCGGCAAAAGGTCGCGCTTATAGGGTATGGTGTGAAATCCGAAGACATATATCTTGATAAAATGACTGGAGCAAAATTTTCACGACCGAGCTTTGACCGTATGAAGGCAGACCTTCAAGAAGGCGACACTCTGGTTTGTGAAAGCATATCAAGGATCGGCCGAAGCCTCGGAGATTTGCTCCAATTCCTTGAATTTTTGCAGAGTAAAGGTGTGGCATTTGTTAGCCTTAAAGAAGACATAGACATATCGAGCAGTTCGGGTAAGCTTGTCTTTGCTATTATCTCGGCTTTGGCACAGTATGAGCGTGAGATGATCCATACCCGTTGTGAGGAGGGTCGTCGGCTCGCGCTTGAGCGCGGGGTAAAGTTCGGACGTAAGCCGGTCGATAGGACTTTAATAGACAAAGCGATTAAGCTGTATTCTTCCGGGCAGTTTACGGTTGCGGAGATTACAAATATGACGGGTATTAAACGCTCTACGTTATATAACTATGTATCCAAGCTGAGGGCTTAAAATCCAATCCAAAAAGAGCCTGCGATTCAATATCGCATGGCTCCTTTTTTTATAAATCTTATTTTAAGTTTTATAAAACGTGTTTTGTGTTTTATAAAAGTAGTTTGATGTTTTATAAAACTTGTTAAACGCTTTATAAAACCTTTGTATAAACAGGCCAACGTCGACGCATATCTTTAAAAATTGCCGCACAGTTGAGCGAAAACTCCGCATATTTTTTTGCATATTTCTTATGAAAGGGCATGGTGCGTTTTGCACATGACGTTTTCATGGGAGTTGTTAGTTATGGAGAAAATGTTTGTGAGCATGGGCGAAGCTGCGGAGCTTCTGTGCGTTGAGCGCGAGGACGTCGAAACGCTGGTCGCCGACGGCAAAGTAAAGGGTATTACGGTAAATGGGAAAATGAGGGTAGCGGTGCGAAGCCTCGAAGCTCTGGCCGGCGGTGGTTTAGACGCCGAAACCTCGCAAAATGGTCTTGACAATTCTACCGAAGTGCGCTATGATTGGGCTGTGGATTATTTTACTGGGGGTAAGGATATGTCCGGCGGCAACGTAACGCACGTTAAAAACGGGGATCGGTGGATTGCGCAGTTCGATCTGGGTAAGACTCCTGACGGCAAGCGCATCAGGAAGTCTAAGTCGTTTCGAACAAAGGAGGAAGCGGAGGACGCTCTGGCTCTGGAGCTTGCGAAGCTTGGGCGGACCGGCGAAACCGTGCCGGACCAAACCTTCAAGGCCGTGGCTCTCGAATTTTTGAGCAGGGGCAATCCTACGGTGGAGCCGCGGACGTGGGCCTCGTACTATGGGGTTATCGGGTACCCTAATAAAATAATTGGAAGGCTGAAAATTTCCGAGATAACGGAGGACACGCTGATTGATATGTTCGGCCGGCTTAGAAACAATCATGCCGACAGTATGTTAAAGAGAATAAAGACGGTCGTGGGTATGGTTCTCGATTACGCGATAAAAAAGGGTATTGTAACCGTTAATGTGGCTAAGGGTATAAAGCGCCTGCCTAAATCGACTAAGGACGTGGGCAAGGTGAAGCACGAGCGGGCTTTAACTAAAGAAGAGCTTCAGTATGTGCTTAAATGCGCCAAGTCCGATCCGAGCGTGGATGGTATCGTGCATTTGCTGGCCTATACGGGTATGCGTCCGGGCGAACTGCGGGCGCTGCGGCTCGAGGATATAGACCTCGATAAATGTACCGTCCATGTCAGGCGCGCGGCGAGTATCGAAAAGACCTTTGATAAAACCGGCAAGCCCACGGGCCGAAGCGAGTACATAAAGGCTACCAAGAGCGAATACGGCGACCGTGTGCTGTCCGTCCCGAGGGAAACGCTCGAAATGGCTCTCGCGCAGCACGGGCGAATAGTGTCCGACAGGCGGTATTACAAGGGTAAAAAAAATTCGCCTTATCTTTTCCCGGGCAACGACGGCAACTTCATGAAAGAGCAAATGCTTCAGAGCCGGTGGCGGCGCTTTAGAGAGGCTTACGGCCTATCAAGCGAGGTGTATAAGCCGTATTGCTTTAGGCATACCCTTTGCACGAATCTTATTCTAAACGGTACGCCTTTGCCCGTTGTTCAGCGTATAATGGGTGACAACTCCACCGACGTTATTGTAAAGAGCTATACTCATATCAAAACAGAAGACATGGCGGCCTCTCTCGGTAGGCTCCATGCGGGTATGACGGACGGGGAGTAGTCTCTGCCGCCCGTTGGCAACCCTCTTGGCAACGAATATGGCAACATTTTGGCAAAAATGGCAACGAAGAATGCCAAAAAATGGTAATACACGGCAAAAAGAAAACGCCGTGAACCTGCATGGTTACGGCGTTTTCTCGTGGCAGGGGCAGAAGGACTCGAACCCTCGACCTGCGGTTTTGGAGACCGATATTCTACCAACTGAACTATACCCCTAAATCCTACCCTATGATTATAACACAGGGGGGCGGGTTTGTCAAGAGTAAAATAAATTTTTTTACGGAGAGTGACGAGCTATGTTCCTGAGCTACATATTCCCGCCAAGGTGCGCCGTGTGCCGCGGGCTCCTGCCCGCCGGCACAAAGGAGGAGATATGCCCGGAGTGCGAAAGAGAGCTGCCCCGTATAAAAGGGCCGCGGTGCGAGATCTGCGGCGCGCCCATGAACAGCGAATTCGCCATGCCGTGGTGCGCCGAATGTGCCGGAGGGAGGCCCTTCGTGAAATGCTTTGTGCCCTTCCGCTACGAGGGCGGCGTGCGCCGGGCCATAACCAACATGAAATACTACGGCCGGCCGGGGAGGAGCAGGTTCCTCGCCGGAGAGATAGCCCGGGAGCTGGGAGACTTCCGCCCGGACTTCATAACATACGTGCCCCAGAATTCCAAAACCGCTCGGGAGCGGGGCTATAATCAGACAAAGCTGATAGCCGAAGAACTGGGCCGGCGGCTAAAGACGCCGGTAAGGGGAGTTTTGAGGCACAGTCCCGACGGCGGACATCAGGTCGGACTGAGCCGCTCCAAACGCATGACCAACGCCAAAAAGCTCTACCTCCCCGGGAAGGAGCGGCTGAGCGGCACATGGCTGCTGGTAGACGACGTGACCACCACCGGCGCTACCCTCGACGCCTGCTGCCGGCTGCTCCGCGCCATGGGCTGCGACGAGGTATACGCCGCGGCCGCGGCGAAAACCACAGGAATTATGACCAAATAAACGCCCAAAACGGCAGGCTTTTTTATGAAGTATGCCGTTTTTTTTTATTTTGAAATTATCTCTTGACTTCTCAAAATCACTGTGCTATGATATGTTTGAATTTGTTCATTTTACAGGGTTTTTCTTGAGGTGTGTTGACATGAGCATTAAGACAGACGCGTATCTGTTTGTTCACTTTATCGACAAAAAGCATAATACGCCTATGAGCGAGCAGGTTTATTTTTCCGTCAGCCGCGACGGTTGCAACTGGGAGACGCTTAACGCCGGAACTCCGGTGCTTACCTCCAACGTGGGTGAGTGCGGCGTCCGCGACCCCTTTATCATTCGCAGCGCCGAGGGCGACAAATTCTATATCGTCGGCACGGACTTGAACGTACACCTACGGGACGACGGATGGAAAATGGCCACCATCAACGGCAGCAGGGGAATTTTGGTCTGGGAGAGCACGGACCTTGTGCATTGGACCGACGTAAGGATGTGCAAGATAGCTCCCGCCGACGCGGGCTGCGCCTGGGCCCCCGAGGTAATATACGACGAGGAAAACGGCGACTATATGGTGTTCTGGGCCTCACGCTCCCTTAAGGACGGCCGCCGGAAATGCAGAATGTATTACAGCAAGACAAGGGACTTCCGCAGCTTTACTCCCGCGCAGCTTTACATCGAGCGGGACAGCGACGTCATAGACACCACCATCATCAAAAGCGGCGACAAGTACTACCGCTTCAGCAAAGATGAGACCGTGAAGGTCATCACCATGGAGGTAGGCGACAGTCTGCTGGGCGAGTTCCGCAGGATGGGCAGCACCATGGACAACATCAAGGGCGTAGAGGGGCCCGAGTGCTTCCGCCTTAAGGATGGGCGCTGGTGCCTGATAGTGGATCAGTACGCCAAGAGCAAGGGCTATTGCGCTTATACCTGCGGCGATTTGGCCTCCGGCGAGTTCGTCCGCAGCAGAAAGAGCTTTCACTCGGATATGCAGCTCCGCCACGGCGGGGTTATCCCCATCACCGGCGAGGAATATGACAGGCTTGTTGCAAATTACAGAAAGTAAATAACAGATTAAAGCCCCGCTTTTCAAAGCAGGGCTTTTGTTTTTATATATCACAAACCTTCTATGACATCACAATATTCAGTCCAAGCCTCTATAAGGTCATTCAGCAATTCCAGGTCACGGCCGCGCAGCCTGTCCAGCAGCTCGGCCTCGGCCCTGGCAATACGCGCAAAAGCGGCGTCCTTATCCGATTTATTCACGTTCATATTTACCGTCCTTTCATTTGGCGGCGGCCATTAAAAAAGGTGTGCGCGAGCGCACACCTGAAAAATGCCGCTCCGTTTATTTATTGCAACGTAAATAAACATACCGTATTCCGCAACGTCACCATTGTACCTACAAGAAGCATAAGAGTAAGCATATTGTTATATTAAATGGTAAACATAAGATACGAGCTGGCATTTTTACCAATGTTCCTATGTTTAAACATTTAATAAAACATTCAATATTAATTTATCAATATGCCTTCCATTTCGCTTTCCACGCAAAAAAATACACAAAACCAAGCCGACGTTGGAATAACGCGCCGGCGGTGCCGCTTAATGCGGAAATACATATTTATTTACGTTGCAAAATTATAATAACACAAAAAATGTAAAAAGTAAAGTGTTTTTATAATTTTTTGGCGGAGAAAGTTTCGACAAAAGCGGACAAAAAACCACTCCCCTTTATGACGAACCTCCACGGGTAGTCGGCGGCCTCCCCGGCGTAGTCTATATTGATACGCCTGCCGGCCTCGATCTCGAAGCCGGAAAAGCCGTCGTCCGCGAGGTACAGCTCCTCCCCGCAGAGGTCCGCCCCGTAAAGGGAACGGTCGATATCCATGGCCATGCAGAGCTTGCCGGGGCCGGAGCAGAGATTTTTTATTTTGTCCGTGCCTCGCCTAGCCGCCATTATGTCAATGCCGGTCAGCGGCTCAAGGGCGCGGACGAGGCTAACCTCGGGCACGCCCTCGCGGTTGGCGACGATATTGAAGCAGGAGTACATTCCGTAAATAAGGTACACATAGGCGAAACCGCCGGGGCCGTACTGAATGTTGCACCGTCCGTCGGGACGGCCCCGATAGCTGTGGGCGGCCTTGTCCGCCTCGCCCATATAGGCTTCGGTCTCGACGATGCGGGCGGAGGTGACGAGGCCGTTTTTGCTGCGGACCAGCACCTTGCCAAGCAGCTTTTTGCTCAGCTCAACGCCGTCGCAAAGGTAAAAATCACGGGGCAGCTTATTCATGATACTTCTTCCCGCTCATGCCCTCGTAGGCCACCACCGCGGCCTCGTCCTCCATGTTGCAGCCAAGGCGGTACATGGGCACGGAGCTGAGCAGCCCGTCCATTATGTCCAGCACGGCGTCAAGCTGGTCCTGGGTACGGGGGCGGATAGTCTGCTCGATAATGGTATAAATGACGTTGAAGCCGTCCATGGGGGCGATGCGGTTGTCGGGGCTGCGCTCCACAAGGCACAGGGCCTTTATGGGCGCGCCCACGTTCTCGCTCCAGCCCTCCTTGCCGCACCAGGGCGTGCCGTAAACGTAGTAGCGGCCGCCGGACTTGCGAATGAGGGGCTTGTCCCCGTTGACGATAACGGCCCTGTCGCCGAACAGCTTTTTCCAAAGGCGAATGTGGGTGCTTTTGCCGGTGCCGCTGTCGGCGGTGAAGCAATATGCCTCCCCGTCCACGGCGATGCAGGCGCTGTGGAGGAACATTGCCCCGTATTCAAGGGCCTTTATGCAAATCTTGCGGTAAGCCTCGAGACTTTCCAGATAGCCGGCGTCGTGGTCGTAGCCCAGCTCCTCGAGAATGAGGCGGTGGTCCTCCTCTATCTCCTCGCTGGTGACGGTTATCTCAAAGAGCGGCTCCCCCTCTTCGACTATGTATTTTTGGCACAGCCACGGCAGATAGTCGTAGCGGCAGTTGATTTTTATTATCATTTCGGCGATTTTTATAAGCACGTTAAACACCTCGTATTGATTTTATCACAGTTTTTGCAATTTTGCAAGAGTTGTTTTTCGTCAGGCATTGACAACGGCGGAATTTTACGGTATAATTTTCAGAGAAACAAAAGAAAATACACCCCGCGTACCGCGCATGGGGCGCGGTTTCCGCGCGGTTCGCGTTAAATTTTTATCCGGAACGGGGGACCTTACAAATGAAGCTCACATTGAAATTTTTGACGTCGGCGGCCGCGGCGCTGATACTCGCGTCCGTGCCGGCCCTGGCGGATGTGCCCGCCGACATTCAAAACAATCCCAATCTCGCGGTGATAAATACGCTTTTGGAAAACGGAGTCACCGGCTGCCGGTCGGAGGGACGTTTCCGTCCGGACGCGGACCTGACCCGCGGCGAGGCGGCGGAGATGGCCGTCAACATGGCCGACGTTAACGCCGCCGGCGCCGTCAGCGGCAACCCCACCGTCACGGCGGCGGTACAGCGGGCCGTCGATGAGGGCTATGTGCCCGTGGACTGGCTGTGGACGATGGACAGGGCCGTGACGCGGCTTGAATTCGCGGATATGCTGTACGCTTATCTGTCCCGCCAGCCCTACTTTGGCGGCGTCTGCCAGTATCTGCCGGACGCGCCCTACGACGTGGACCCGGCCCCAGGCTGCATTGTATCGTGGAACGCCATGTCGGTTTACGGTGACGGCCGCTTCCACCCGGAGGACACGGTGTCCCGGGGCGACGCCTGCTACTCGGTCTGCGCCATGACCGACCTGCCCATTTCCGACGTTCGGGACAGTCTCCCCTCCTACAACCTTATACCCACTCCCTACGTCAGCCAGCTATATCCGGTGTACGCGGTGGTGGGCTGCGAGGGAGCGTCCCTGCTCATGGGGCTGAAGGCCAAGGGCTACTGTCAGGACATGGGGCTCCGTGAGTTTTTGGACAATATGCCGAAACATTCCAGCAATCCCGCCAAGGGATATGTGGGCTCTCCCTACAGGGCCGGCCAGTACAGCCTGCGCACTACCATATACCCGGCCCCGCTGGCCCAATACGCCAGTCAGTACGGCAAGGTGCTGGACATATCGGGCAGTTCGCCCGGGGAGTTACAGGCCGAGATACTCAGCGGCAACCCGGTAGTGGCCTACGCCACTCTTTACTGGGAGCCCGCCCGTTACAGGGATTATGACATCGAGGGCGAGACCGTGAGCCTGCTGCGCAACAACCACGTTGTGCTGGTGAACGGCTATGACAGGGCCACCGGCAGCTATCACATATCCGACCCATACAACGAGTACGACACCCACAGCGAGTACGGCTACTGGATAGACGGCGAAACTTTCGAGAGAATATACAATATACGCCGCCACGCTCTGGTAGTCGAGTAGCGGTTCAAGATCAGTAATAACGCCGTTTGGCGAAGGAGTGGAGAAAATTATGGAACAGCGGACTCTTCGCGTCCTTGAATTTGACAAGATAATACAGCGGCTGGCGGAGGGGGCGGTCTGCGCCCCGACGCGGGAACGCTGCCTCGGCCTCGAGCCCTCCGACGATATTTATGAGATAACGCGCCTGATAGAGCAGACCACCGAGGCGGAAAGCCTCATCATAAAAAAGGGCGCGCCGCCCATCAGCCCCATAAAGAGCGCAAAGGCCGCCGCGCTGCGGGCCGCCGCCGGAGGGGTGCTGACGATGGGCGACCTTCTGACCGTGGCCCACTGTCTGCGCATAGCGCGGGCCCTCATTGGATACCTTGAGGGGGAGACCGCCGAGGAAAGTTATCCGCAAATCGCCGTCGCCGCGGCGGAGCTTAGGGAGGAACGCCGCCTTGAGCAGAGCATTTTCGGCTCGATACTCAGCGAGGAGGAGATGGCCGACGAGGCTTCACCCACTTTGGCCCGTATCCGCAGACAGATACGGAGCCTGGACAATAAGGTGCGGGATATGCTCAACGAAATGATAAAGTCTCCCAAGTACGGCCCGCTTTTGCAGGACGCCATCGTGACCATGCGGGGTGACAGGTTCGTAATACCGGTGAAAAGCGAGTACCGCACCTCCGTGCCGGGCATAATACACGACAGCTCCTCCAGCGGAGCCACAATATTCATCGAGCCCATGGCCGCCGTGGAGGTAAACAACAAGCTCCGCGCTCTGCTGGCCGAGGAGCAGGAGGAAATAGAGAACATTTTGGCGGAGTTTTCCGAAAAAACGGCGGCCTGCGCCGAGCTCATCGCCGCCGACTACGACGCCATTCTGGAGCTGGACTTCATCTTTGCCAAAGGCAAGCTGTCCCGCTCCATGGAGGCCAACCCGCCGCGCCTCAACGCCGAGGGCAGGGTTAATATAAAAAAAGGGCGGCACCCCCTGATAGACAAGAAAAAGGTGGTGCCAACGGACATTTACCTCGGCGGGGACTTCGACACCCTCATCGTCACCGGCCCGAACACCGGCGGCAAGACCGTGTCGCTGAAAACGCTGGGACTGCTGACCCTTATGGCCCAGGCCGGACTTCACATACCCGCCTCGGAGGAGAGCGAGATAGCGGTGTTTGGGGAGGTTTTCGCCGACATCGGCGACGAGCAGTCCATTGAGCAGTCGCTTAGCACATTCAGCTCTCATATCGTAAACATCATCGACATATTGAAAAAGGCCGGCCACCGCAGCCTTGTGCTCTTTGACGAGCTTGGCTCCGGCACCGACCCTGTAGAGGGGGCCGCCTTGGCCACGGCCATATTGGAGCGTGTGCGGAGCGTGGGCGCGCGGACCGCCGCCACAACGCACTACAGCGAGCTGAAGCTTTACGCCCTGTCCACCCCCGGCGTCGAGAACGCCGCCTGTGAGTTCGACGTGGAGAGCCTGAGACCGACCTACAAGCTGCTCATCGGCGTGCCCGGCAAGAGCAACGCCTTCGCCATATCCAAGCGTCTCGGGCTGGAGGACGAGGTCATCGACCGGGCCAGGAGCCTTGTGAACAACGACAATATACGCTTCGAGGACGTCATTTCCTCCCTTGAGGCCAGCCGCGCCCAGGCTCAGCGGGAACTGGAGGGCGCCGAGGCCGCACGTGCGGAGATACAGGCCGCGCGGGAAACCGCGCTGCGCCAAAAGGAAACCACCGAAAAGCAGAAGGAAAAGATACTTTCCGACGCCCGACGGGACGCCAAGCGCCTTTACGAGCAGGCGAAAAAAGAGGCGGACGCCATAGTCCGCGAAATGCAGGCCCTATTGAAAAACGCCCGCGAGGACAACCTCAAGGCCATCGAGGAGGGCCGCCGCAAGCTCCGTCAGGGTATGGGGAAAATGGAGGAGGCTCTCAGCGAGGACGTGTTCACCGCAAAAGGCGGCTCCATCGACCCGAAAAAGCTGCAAAAGGGCATGGAGGTGGAGGTCACCACCATGAACCAGAACGGCACGCTCCTTTCCCTGCCGGACAAAAACGGCAATGTCCAGATACAGATGGGCATATTGAAGATAACGGCCAACGTCACCGCCCTTCGGGAGGCAAAGTCCTCCTCGAAGAAAAGAACCGCCGAGTACCACCCCGGCAGCAGCGGCAGTGTGGCGGCGGTAAAGACCGAGATAGACCTGCGCGGTCAGACGGTGGACGAAGCGATAATGGCCGCGGACAAATACCTTGACCAGGCGGCCATGGCCCACCTTACCACCGTCAGCATAATCCACGGCAAGGGCACCGGCGCCCTCCGTTCCGCAATACACGACCTGCTCCGCCACCATCCCCACGCCAGAAGCTTTCGTCTGGGGAAGTACGGCGAGGGCGAAACGGGCGTGACGATAGTGGAATTGAAGTGATAACCCGGGCCGCCTTGTCGCGGCAGCGCGTCGTAGGGCGGCTTGCCCGGGGCCGCCGAAAAAAAGCAAGTGGAGCCCACTGTCTCGGGCTCCACTTAATTTGTTGCACTTAATTTTAACCCTTTAATGTTTCCGCCGCGCCCATAACCAGGCTCAGCAGGGGATTGTGGTCATATACCCACAGGGCGATATGGCTGCCGCCGAACAGACCGTCCGTCAAGCCCGGCTGTCCGAAAGCCTCGTACACGGCCAAAGCGCCGAATATCACCAGCAGTATCACCGCGCCCTCCGCAAAGCCGCCGATACCGCCCAAAAGACCGTTGGCCTGCCGGAGGACGGGCATGGAGCCGGCCAGCCCCATGGCTATGCCGAGAGCCGTCAAAAGCACGCGCACCGCAACCATTATTATCAGGAAGCTCAATACCCCCACCGCGGCCGAGGCCACCGCCTCCGCCAGCTTATCCTCCGCCTCCGTCACGGAAATGAAGCCCTGCATTACGTCCGGCAGGTCGGCTATTTTGTCCAAATTTTCCTCGAGCTTTGCCGTGAGGCTGCTTTCCAGACCCAGGCCGGACAGAAGGGCGCTGACGGGCCTGTACAGCAGAGCGCCGGTCAAAATGGACACCACAAGGCTAAGAGAGCTGAGCAGCATTCGCATTGCGCCCCGCTTTGTGCCCCAGAATATGAAAGCCAGCAGAAACACCAGCACCAGTGCGTCGGTCAACATGGTCTATTCCCCCTTATACGTTTATAATGCTGCCGCCGCTCCCGCTCAGCACAAAGACGGACTTGCCGTTTTTAAACAGGCTTATGCGCTTGACGGCCGCGGTTGAGCTGAGCTCGTGACTCAGCTCGCATTTTTTATTGTATATGAATATCTTCTTTCCGGCGGAGGCGGCGAACTGGCTGCCGTTTACGCTGAGGCTGTCGCAAAGGCCGTCGAAGGAGGTGGAGGCCGTCACCTCACCCAGGCGGCTGATAACCTCCACCTGAGTGGAGTTGCTGAGGAAGCCGCTGCCGACGGAGGCGTAGCACAGCACCGCCATGTCAGGGTTGCTTATGTCGGCGCAGCGAAGCGTCTTGCCGCCGAAGGGCAGGCTCCAGCGGAGGCCGCCGTCGGCATTGTAATAGTCCAGCGACTCGCTGCCCAGCGCAAGAACGGTGTAGTCCCTGTTTATGCGCACATCAAAGTATATCTCGTCCTTTTTCACGGCGGACGCCTGCTTTTTTTCGCTGTCAAGGCTTATCACCGAAAGCTCGCCCCTCATTTCCTCCGAGCTGTCGTTGAGAGAGGACACCGCCAGATGGGTGTTGTCGGCGCTGAGGTCCATGGCCACAAGCTGTCCGCTGCCCAAATTCCAGGTGTAAAAGGCTTTGCCCTTGTCGTTGTAAACGGTTATACGCGCGGTGCCGCCGCTGTCCTGACAGGCCACCGCCGAATAGCCCTGCTCGTTGACGGAGGCGGAGATTATCTCCGACTCGGTCCTGTGCTCGTATGCAAGGCTGTCGTTTTTGTAGACGGAAAAGTCATGGCCGCCGTCGTCATAGGCGGCGACATATTTCCCGCGCGCGCTGAGCCGCGGGTCGGAAAAGCTGACGTTCACCGTGTCGCCCCTGCCCTTGTTGTCCATCATGAGGTAGGTGTTTGTCGTCAGGAGCAAAACCTTGTCCCCGAAGGCCGCCGTCTGGCTGACGGAATAGCCCTCGATGCTGCGGTCGTTTCCGCCGCCGCCGAAGATGTCTATCCTCCCTCTTATCTCGTTGTTCCTGTTCTGATAAATCACCACAAAAACGAGGGCCGCAATGAGAAGGACGGCGATGCCTATTTTCAATATTGACGCTAAGGTTTCTTTCTTCATAATGTAACTCTCTCCATTCCTTCCGGCGCGGCTTGCCGGCTTTCATCGCCGAAAACGGCGGAACGCGGCTTATTTTTCACGCTTTTCGTATTCCACCTCGTAAAGCCGCAGTCCCTGGGGCGGGGCCGTTATGCCCAAAAGCCGGCGGTCGCCCTTTTCGATGAGCTCTCCCAGCTCCTCAAGGTTCAGCTTTCCGTTGCCAATATATACCAGTGTGCCCACGATTATGCGCACCATATTGTACAAAAATCCGTTGGCGGAGGCGGTTACCGTTATCAGGTCCCCCTCCTTGTCCGCCCAAAGGCCGTCAAGGTCGCGTACGGTGTTTTTTACCGTGCTGCCCGCCGCCATAAAGCAGCGGAAGTCCTTTTTCCCGCGTATTACGGCGCAGGCGGCCTTCATCTTCTCAAAGTCCAGCTTGGCCGGGTAGTGCCAGGCGTAATTTCTGAGGAACGGGTCGGCGAAGGGGGCGTTAAGTATCTGATATTTATAGGTCTTGCGCACCGCGTCGAACCGGGCGTTGAAGTCGTCGGGGGCGGTTTCGCAGCCAATGGCCCTTATGTCCGGAGGCAGCAGGGTGTTCAGCACGAAGGGCAGCTTTTCGGCGGGAATGGTGGTGTCGGCGAAAAAGCTGCACACAAACCTGCGGGCGTGGACGCCGGCGTCGGTCCGCGAGCAGCCGGTCACGGCCACCGGCCCGCCCATCACGCCCGAAAGGGTATCCTCCATTATTTCCTGCACGGCGACGCCGTTCTGCTGGCGCTGCCACCCGTGGTAGGCCGTGCCGTCAAAGGCGAGGACAAGCCGGTATTTCCGTTTCACAGCACTCCCACCATCCTCAGTATTTTAAGGGCCGCCATAGCCGCCGTCAGGATAACGCAGGCGCACAGCGCCCCGCCGTCCACCCGGCGGAACCGCAGCTCCCTGAGAGAGGTGCGTCCCTCTCCGCCGTTGTAGCAGCGGCACTCCATGGCCACCGCAAGCTCGTCGGCCCTGCGGAAGGCCCCAACGAACAGGGGCACAAGTATAGGCACCATGGCCTTGACCCGCTGGATAAGGTTGCCGGACTCGAAGTCCGCCCCACGGGAGGTCTGGGCCTTTATTATTTTGTCGGTCTCCTCCATGAGTATGGGTATAAACCGAAGGGCGATGCTCATCATCATGGCTATCTCGTGGCTGGGCACCCCGATTTTCCTGAACGGGGACAGCAGCCGCTCGATGCCGCCGGTGAGGGCGATGGGCGAGGTGGTCAGCGTCAGCAGGGAGGTGCCCATAATGAGCATTACCAGCCTGACGGCCATTTTGACCGCCGTCTCGACGCCCAGGTCCGTCACCCGAAATATCCACCAGTGAAAGAGCTCTTTGCCGCCGGAGGTCATAAACAGGTTCAGCACAAGAGTGAAAAGCATTATTATCACAATGGGCTTGAGGCCCCGGGTTATGAACCTTACCGGCACCCGCGACACCTTTATGACAAAGACGGTGAAAATCGCCGCCAGAGCGTACTCCCACACCGTGGACGCGGTAAAAAGTATCACCATGTAGAATATCACCCCGAGTATCTTGGTGCGGGGGTCCATGGCGTGGAGGGGCGAGGCGGTATTGTAATACTGTCCAAGGGTAATATCACGCAGCATTTATCGCTTACTCCTAACTAATTTTTCTATGCTGTCGGCGGCGGCCTCGACGGTGAATATCCCCTTTTCCAAGGGGAGGCCGGCCTTAATGAGGCCGTCGACTATGCGTGTTATCTGCGGGGTGTTTAGGCCCATGCTCCGAAGCTCGTCTCCCCGTGAGAAGATTTCCTCCACCGGACCGTTCATCACCAGCCGTCCGCCGTTCATCACGGCGGCGGTTCCGGCGGCACGGGCGATGTCCTCCATTGAATGGGACACGAGAACTATGGTTTTGCACCAGTCGCCGTGGAGCTCCTTAAGCATACCCAGCAGCTCGTCCCGACCGGAGGGGTCCAGCCCCGCCGTGGGCTCGTCCAGTATGAGGATCTCCGGTTTCATGGCGACCACTCCGGCTATTGCCACCCGGCGCTTTTGTCCGCCGGAAAGGTCGAAGGGGGATTTTTCCAAAAGTCCGTCCTCCAGCCTCACGCGCCTCGCGGCCTCGCGGACGCGCAGGTCTATCTCGTCCTCGGTGAGCTTCTGATTTTTCGGGCCGAAGGCTATATCCTTATAAACCGTCTCCTCAAAGAGCTGATGCTCCGGGTACTGGAACACCAGTCCCACCTTTTTGCGCAGCTCCTTAGCGGCGGCCTTGTACTCCGAAAAATCCGTCCCGTCCACCGACGCCGTCCCGCCGAGAGGGGGCAGCAGACCGGCGATTATCTGCACGAGGGTGGACTTTCCGCTGCCGGTGTGTCCGATAAGTCCCACGAAGTCTCCGTCGGCCAAAGTAAGGCTCACATCGTTAAGGGCCACCCTTGCCGACGGTTCGCCGGGGTTATATGTATAGGTAATATTTTTCAATTCTATCATAACTGGTCTCTCGTCATTTTCAGTATACTTTCTATGGCTCCGGCGCTGCGGAGGGCGCCGGTCTCTATGTTGAGGCCGCGGCGCTTAAGCTCCCACACCAGCTCGGTGGCCTGGGGCACGTCGAGGCCGAGGGCCCGCATTTCCTCAACCTTGGGGAATATGCTTGCCGGCCGGTCGTCCATGACTATTTTTCCCCTGTCCATGACTATGCAGCGGTCTGCCTTGACCGCCTCGTCCATATAGTGGGTAATGAGGACTATGGTAATGCCCTTTTCACGGTTGAGGCGGCGGACGGTTTCCATAACCTCGTCCCGTCCGATGGGATCCAGCATGGCGGTCGGCTCGTCAAGGACGATGCACCGCGGCTCCATCGCGAGTATGCCCGCGATGGCCACCCGCTGCTTTTGTCCTCCGCTCAGCAGATGGGGCGCGTAGGTGCGGTAATCGTACATACGCACGACCTTAAGGGCCTCGTCCACCCGCCGCCGCATCTCCTCCCGGGGCACGCCCAGATTTTCAAGGCCGAAAGCCACGTCCTCCTCCACGACGGTGGCGACTATCTGGTTGTCCGGATTTTGGAACACCATGCCCACGTTTTTGCGCAGCTCGAAGAGCCTGCTCTCGTCGGCGGTGTCTATGCCGCAGACGGTGACCCTGCCGCTTTTGGGGGTGAGGATGGCGTTGAGGTGCTTGGCAAAGGTGGACTTTCCGCTGCCGTTATGTCCCAGCACCGCCACAAACTCGCCCTCGTCTATATCTATATTCAGATTTTCAAAGACCTTTACCTCGGCCCCTTCGGACTCGTAGGAAAAGGACAGGTTTTCAGCTTTGATAATTGACATATCGTCTCGTTCCTTATATGCGTGATGCGGCCTATTTTTCGCGGCACCAACGCCCTGTGGCGCCGCAGGGCAAAACCAGCCCGGATGAGGTGATGGGCAGACCTATCTCGTCGGCGGTTATGCGGCCGGCCGGGAGGGTAAGGCTCATTATATTTTTCAGCACTCCGGCCTGGAGGCCGGTGGTATAGGAGTTCAGCACAAAAAACAGTGGGTCGCCGCTCATGAGCACGGCCGCCCGCTCCACAAAAGCGAAAAGGCTGTCCTCGAGCTTCCACACCTCGCCGCCGGGCCCCCGTCCGTAGGAGGGCGGGTCCATGATGATGCCGTCATACTTATTGCCCCGCCGTATCTCCCGTTCCACAAGCTTGATGCAGTCGTCCACAAAGTACCGAATACCGTCCACTCCGCTGGCGGCGGCGTTTTCCTTGGCCCAAGCCACCATGCCCTTGGACGCATCCACATGAGTGACGGCGGCTCCCTCGGCGGCGCAGGCCACGCTGGCCCCGCCCGTATAGGCAAAGAGGTTCAGCACCCGGGCGCCCTCGCCGCGGCCGCGGAGCTTTTCACGCATCCAGTCCCAGTTGACGGCCTGCTCGGGAAAAAGGCCGGTGTGCTTGAAGCCCATGGGCTTTACGTTAAAGGTCAGCTCGCGGTAACGGACCCGCCAGCTTTCGGGCAGCCTCGCGCGGTAGCTCCACTCTCCGCCCCCGCTGGAGCTGCGGCGGTATAGGGCGTCGGCGGCGTCCCACTTTTCCGGGGCCGAGCGCCGGTCCCAAATCACCTGGGGGTCGGGGCGGCGGAGAATAATGTCTCCCCAGCGTTCCAGCTTTTCGCCCCCCGCCGCGTCTATACATTCGTAATCCTTCCATTTATCGGCAACGAGCACCGAGAACACACCTCCCCTTCGCGCTTAATTTCCACACAAATCAGTAATGAGGGGTCAGGAATGGGAAATAAACCGTCAAATATGCCTTATTCCCCATTTCTCATTCCTCATTCAATAAAGGCCGAAAGCCCCTCCCGTGACGTTTGGCCCTGTCCCCGCCGAAAAACGGAAGCGGCGCCCGACGCCCTGCGCTTAACCCGCCCAAAAAGCGTCCTTTATCAGCTCGACCCTGCCGTCGCCGTAGACCTCGGCCACGTCAAAACGCACAAGGCGGCCCGAAAGTCCGTTATTCTGCATATAAATTTCGGCGGTATGTATGAGCCGCCGCCGTTTTCCGGCATCGACGGTCTGGGCGGGAGTGCCGTAATCCTCGCGGCTGCGCAGGCGCACCTCCACAAAGCAGAGATAGTCCCCCTCAACGGCCACCACGTCCAACTCGCCCACGCCGTGGACGGAAAAATTCCTGTCCAGTATTTTATAGCCCAGCTTTTTGAGCCGGCGGACCGCCAGCTCCTCGCCCCTGTCTCCGATTTCCTTTTTAGATAAACTTTTTGACGAAAAGAGGTCGGTGAACTTCACAGGCGCCATACTCCTTCAGAGCCCTGATGTGCAGCTCGGTGCCGTAGCCCTTGTGCTTAGCAAAGCCGTACATGGGATATTTTTTGTCAAGCTCCAGCATATAGCGGTCCCGGCTGACCTTGGCCAGTATGGAAGCCGCCGCGACATTGGCGCTTTTGCCGTCGCCGCCCACAAGGGTCATGTAGGGGACCTTACAGCCGTTAAAGCCGTTGCCGTCGATGATGGCGAAGTCGGTCTCTATTCGGCTTATGGCCCGCTCCATGGCGAGGAAGGCGGCGTTGCGTATGTTAAGTCTTTCTATTTCCTCCACGGTGGCGGAGGCGACGGCGTAGGACAGGGCCTTTTCGCATATGACGCCGAACAGCTCCTCCCGCCGTTTTTCGGTGAGCTTTTTGCTGTCGTTAAGGCCGGGTATCTCAAGGCCGAAGGGCAGCACCACGGCGGCGGCGTACACGTCCCCCGCAAGAGGGCCACGTCCCGCCTCGTCCGCCCCGCAGATGAGGAGGAAGCCCCGCTCGCGGAGCGTCCGCTCCTCGACCCACAGGTCGAGGCTTTGTCGGTTTTGTTTCGGCACAGGCATCACTCCAAAATCAAAGTCGCGCACCGTATCACCGGCAGGGTTCAACGGTTATCCGGCCCAGCTTTCCGCCTCTGAACTCGTCCAGCACCACATTGGCGCCCCTGAGCATATCGACTTCCCCGCCTTTGACAATGAAGCCCCTGCGCCGGCATATCTCCTCCAGCACCGCAAGGCCGTCCATGTCCTCCGTCAGCTCGGCCCTGTATCGCCGACGCAGGGCTGAGGGGTAATTTTCCTTCAAAAAGGCGCAGAGATGGCAGGCCAGCTCCTCCACGTCAAGAATTTCGTCCTTTATCGCCCCGGTAAAGGCCAGCCGCAAAGCCGCGTCCGCGTCCTCCAGCTTGGGCCAGAGTATGCCGGGAGTGTCCAGCAGCTCGACGCCGCTCTTAAGGGTTATCCACTGGCGGCCGCGGGTGACGCCGGGCCGATCCCCCACCTTGGCCGAGGCTCGGCCGCTGAGCTTGTTGATGAGGGAGCTTTTGCCCACGTTCGGTATGCCGCAAACCATGATGCGCGGGGGCTTGACGAGGCCACGCGCGCGGTTTTTCTCCAGCTGCTCCTTCACGGTCTCCATGGCGGCGTCGGTAATCTTGGCCACGCCCTTTCCGTCGTTGGAGCTTGTACAAACGGAAACAAGACCCTGCCCCGAAAAGCGGCGCTGCCACTTTTCGGTCTGAGCGGGGTCCGCCAAATCGCACTTATTTATTATTATAAAGATTTTCTTATTTCGGGCCAGCGACGGCAGCTCGGGGTTGCGGCTGCTTTGGGGGCAGCGGGCGTCCACTATCTCGGCCACGCAGTCGCAGAGGCCGATGTTGTCCGCTATCATCCGCCGTGTCTTGGCCATGTGGCCCGGGAACCACTGTATATTCAAAGCGTACCTCCAGTAATGCGCGGGCGGGATAACCGCCGTCCCGACCCCTCGCTCCTAATTGCTTCCGTGGGTGACGGCTCCGAAGGAATTGAGGGGCCAGAAGCGGAGCATGGCCTTGCCCACGATATCCTTTTCCGACACCATGCCGATGTCGCGGCTGTCCCGGCTTCCGTTGCGGTTGTCGCCCAGGACGAAAACGCACCCCTCGTCCACTTCGAAAGCCTGTATGCCGCCGACGACGTTGCTGCCGCGGGGCTCCATTATCTTTTCACGGATATAGGGTTCATCAAGCTTTTTGCCGTCCACGTACACGGCGCTCTCGTTATAGTCTATTTCCACGCGCTGACCGGCGGTGGCTATAACGCGCTTGACGTAGTAGGTCGGCCCGACCAATCTGCCCTGCGCGTTGTCCCAGCGGAAAAGGCCGAGGATATAGTTTCCTTCGTTCTCGGGAATATCGGGCTTGAATATGACGATATCCCCCTGCTTGGGCTCATAGCCCGCCCTCCATACGATGAGGCGGTCATTGTCGGCGAGGGTATTGGTCATGGATTCGCCGTCCACCCTGACCACGGTGAATAAAAAGCTGCGTATAAGCAGGGCCGCGATTACCGCCAAAACTATGGCCTCGGTCCACTCTAAAATCTCTCTGCCCAAGGTTTTCTTCTTCTTTTCTTTTTTATTTTTCGGCGCGGCCCCGTCCTCGGGCTGCCGCATATTTGCCTCATCCATGGCTTAATCCCCTTCCTGAAATGAACTGACTGTAAAATATTTTCAAACAATTTGTAAATTGGCGCTTTACAACATAAATCCCGTGAACTGGCCACGGGATTTTATGTCTTTTTTCTGTTTTACAGCTTCTCTGTAACCTTGGCCGCCTTGCCGACTCTGCCGCGAAGGTAGTACAGCTTTGCGCGGCGGACCTTACCGTGACGAACAACCTCAATGCGGTCGATGCTGGGAGAATTAACGGGGAAGGTGCGCTCCACGCCAACGCCGTAGGATATGCGGCGAACCGTGAAGGTCTCCTGGATACCGCCGTGCTTCTTGCTGATGACGGTGCCCTCAAACATCTGAATTCTTTCCTTGCTGCCTTCCTTTATCTTTACGTACAGCTTTACGGTGTCGCCTATGGCGAGCTTGGGAAGGTCCTCCCTGATTTGATCCTGAGTGATAGCCTTTAATACGTCCACTCAAAACGCTCCTTTCTTGACCCACGATTTGTGGTGATATCGGGGCGTTCTTACGAAAGTTGCAGCGGACCGCCCACCGTTTTTCAATAATACCACATATTTTCAAAAAATGCAAGTGTTTTTTAAAAATTTTCACAAAAATTTTTATGGGGCCGTCTTTGCAGGTCACGGCGGGCTGAGGGCAGCCCGCCCTACCGCATATTGTTACGTTGGTGCTCCGTAGGGCGGCTTGCCTTCAAGCCGCCGACTCACAGAGATGGACAAACAAGCCGCCGAAGGCGGTACCGCTCCACACAAACAACGAAGTTGTTTGTGTGGAAAAGGAGGAGCAGCCGAGCGAGCCAAACGGCGACTTTTTTGCAGAGCATAAAAAGTCGTCGCAAGCGAAGCAAGGCTTGCGACGACGCCGTTCTGCACGATTTTTTCGGCCGGCCCCGTGCCTCCAAATTACAAAGCAAGTCTTTTACAGCCCCTACTCCTCGAGCTTAACGGGCTTGCGGCCCACAAACACCTTTACCTCCTGAACGCGGTTCAGCTCCACGGCGGTGACGACGACCCTGATATGCTCATAGTCAAAGCTCTCGCCCACGGAGGGTATCTTTCCGAGCCGGTGCGCGGCGAAGCCCCCAACGGTGGTAATGTCGTCCACGGGCTCGCTTTCCAGCTCGAACAGCTCAAAAAAGTCGTCCACGCTGGCGGCGCCGTCCACTATATATATACTGTCGGTTATTTTCCTGAACTCTACCTTGGCGTCGTCATGCTCGTCATAAATCTCGCCCACCAGCTCCTCCAGCACGTCCTCGAGGGTCACTATGCCCTCGGTGCCGCCGTACTCGTCCTGCACGATGACCATATGGCTTTTGCTATCCTGGAAAAGCTTGAGCAGACGGGATATCTTCATGCCGGCGAAAACAAAGGTCGCCGGGCGTATGAGCTCCTTCCAGCCGTCGCCCTCGTCGGCGTAAAGGTCCTTCTGATATATCACGCCGAGGATATTGTCGAGCGTGTCCTCGTAAACGGGCAGGCGGGAATAGCCGCTCTCGGCAAAGATGTCCATGACGCCCTCTCTGTCGGACCTGATGTCCACGGCCTCCATATCCACTCTGGGGGTAAGTATGTCGGTTATATCCAGCTCGTAAAACTTAACGGCGTTTTTGATGAGCTCTCCCTCCTGCTCGTCTATCTCGCCGCCCTCGGTGGCCTCGTCCACCATTGTCAGCAGCTCCTGCTCGGTAACGGTGTCCTCGCCGCCGTTGCCGAAAAATTTGGACACAAAGCCCTGCCACATATTGAATATCGAAACCAGCGGCGTCAGCAGCACCGACAGCAGCGACAGTATGGGGGCGGAAAAGCGGGCGAAGCTTTCGGGAGATTTTTTCGCCACGGTCTTGGGCGTTATCTCGCCGAAAATAAGCACCGTCACGGTCATTACCGCAGTGGAGACCGTGACCGCCAGATCCTCGTTTATTATCAGGTCGGCGAACAGCATCGTAGACAGCGAGGTGGCGACAATGTTGACGATATTGTTGCCGATAAGTATGGTCGAAAGCATCTTGTCGTAGTTGTCGGCCACCGCAAGGACACGCTTTGCCCCGGCGTCGCCCTCGTCGGCCTCATTTTTCAGCTTTATCCTGTTCACCGACAGAAAGGCCGTCTCCGACGACGAAAAGAAGGCCGAGCAAAGTATGAGAAACGCTATCACGCCGATTTGCAGCAGTATACTGCCCAAAAAACCAGCCCCTTTTGTTTTTTTGATTTATTAATATATTTTAGCACATTAATGTAAAACTGTCAAGAAAAGTTATGTAATTGTAATAATACGCGCAGGAACGAAAAAATGGCGCGTAAAACAACATCGGAACAGGCGCTGCGCCGCTTGTTCCGATGTTGTTTAAATTTTTTCGGCGGCCCTTGGGCAAGCCGCCATGCGGAGCAAAGACGGGCTTTGCCCCGACGCCGACGGGTCTCATCTCGAGCCCAAGATCTCGTCCACGCACATATCCGCCAGCTCTCGAGCGTACTCCTCGCAGTAGCCCTGGCTGGTGACGCTGAGACTGCCCACGCTGCCGCCGGGAAGAATGAGCACCCAGCCCCGGTCGAAGCTGAGCTTAAGGCCGTCGGTCAAATCGGGATTTTGCTCCCTGTGAAGCTTGTAAAGCCGTTCCATCGCCGCCGCGGCCTCCTCGCAGTCCACGCCGGTGTGTACCATATGAGTTTCCGGCAGCCGCGAAAGCAGTTCCGTAAGGGAGGCGTTCTCGGTTTTCATAAAATCCATGAGCTTGATAAGGGCGCCCACCGCGTCAAAGCGGTAGATAAACTGGTCCAGCAGAGCCGGGTCGGAGCTTTTTGTCAGCTCACGCATCAGGTCGGGCGGGGAATTTTTGGTGCGGACGACTTTGGCCCCGTGCCGGGCGGCCAGCTCCTCCACTCCCGACGGGGCGGAGACGGGCACATAAATGCAGGGATTTTCATGGCTGTCCATAACCGTCATGGCCGTAAGCAGAGTGTAACGGTCCCTGTCCACCACCTGTCCGCCGCCGTCGATGAGGGTCAGTTCCTGGCATGAGGGGTCTATGACCGCGCCCAGGTCCGCCTCAAGCTCAAGGACCTTTTTTGCCGCCTCCCTCGGGTCGTCCTCGGCGACGGTCTCTACCCGGCAGTTGAGGTCGTTGCCGGCGCTGGTGAGCAGCCGCTCCGCCCAGGGCGCTCCCCCGCCCAGCAGCAGCTTGTAGCCAAGGCTCTGTTTCTTTGTGGAATTTATCAGATTTTTGAGGTAAAAAAGCTTGTATTCGAAAAGGTACTCGGCCTCGCGGATGCTTTCGCCGTCTCCCCGTGAAAAGTCCTCCCGCTCGAAGCTGCCCCGCAGGGTCTTGATAAAATCAGGCTCCGGGTCGGCGCCGCCGGGACCGATGACGCGCACCTCGCCGTAATCCGTGCCGCCGCGGTTGTAGACATTGACCGACACTCCGGCGCTGAGACGGTGAAAGCGGATACCGCTGCGGCTGACGGGCAGAGGCTGTTCGCCGAAGTCAAAAAGCCGCGCCCCGGTGGACAGCACCCCGCCTATAAAGGCGGACTTAAGCATGGCGGCGGCGGGGCTGCCGCTGTCCGCCGCGGCTATGGTGTCGCAGCCCGGAGCGGTGCCCATGGCCGCCCCGAGGCGGGTCATGGTCTCGGGAGTTATCTCGGTGCCGAGCTCGCCCAGCAGCCCTGTGGCCGTCCACACCCGGCCGCCGCCGCAGCTGCCCCATATGAGGTTGGTGCGCAGCACCTTGTCCGGAGGCAGCTCCTTTTGGGGCCAGACCCGAACGCCGGGCTTTACGGCGCAGTTTTCGCCCACAATGCTGCCCCGGCCTATGACCGCCTGCTCGTAGACGGCGCTGCCGCGGCCCAGTACCGCGTCCTTGTCGATGACCGCCCCGCGCAGCTGGGCGTTTTCCTCCACGCGGCAGCCGTCCAGCACCACCGTGCGCTTTACGCCCGCTCCGCCGCGGACGGTCACTCCGCGGCCTATCACGCTGTAGGGCTCCAGCCGCGCGCCCCGCATTATCCGGCTGCCGCCGCCTATATACACCGGCGGCCGTACAAGGGCCCCCTGCTCGACGAACGCCCCCTCCTCGGTATATATGCCGGGGCTTTCGGCCTCGGGCAGAGGGAACCTTATTTTGCCGTCCAGCGCGTCGGAATGAATTCGGCGGTAGGCGCTGATATCACTGATATCCAGCATATACCCCGGCAGATTTACGCCGAACAGCCCCTTCGGATGGTTCGTCAAGCCGGGGAAAACGTCCCGGCACAGGTCCGAGGCCCCCTCCGGCAGGAGGCTCAGTATTTCCGGCGACATAAGGTAGACGCCGGCGCAGGTCCACCCCGCTCCCGCCAGGCCCCAGTCTGGGCTGTCGGCAAAGCGGGTCAGCCGTCCGTCGTCCTCCGCCGTTACCGCTCCCTGGCCGGAGCCCGCCGCCCGGTCGAGGACAACGGACGCCAGGGCCCGCCGCTCCCGATGGAAGCGTATCAAGGCGTTCAGGTCAACGTCGGTCAGGAGGCTGCCGCTCATGACAAGGAAATCCCCGTCCCCCAAAAAGCCGGCGGCGTTCCTCACCGCTCCGGCGGTGCCCATAGGCGTTTTTTCGGTGAAGTAGCTGAGCTTCACGCCCAACGCCCCGCCATCCTCAAAGCGTTCACGGATTTTTCCGGGCATATATCCCAACGCCAGTCCTATTTCCGTAACGCCGCAGCCCTTCAACAGCCTTATCGCGTGCTCCAGCACCGGCGTGCCGAACACCTCCAGCATGGGCTTCGGTCTGTCGCAGGTCAGGGGCCGCAGCCGCGTGCCCTCTCCTCCGGCAAGAATTAGTGCCTTCAATGGAAATCCCCCCAAAGCAAATCAATTTTGATTATTTTTTGTCCCTGTAAAAAAAATTATTCAAAAAGGGCCGCACAATTTTGCGCGACCCTACGGACTGCTGACAAAAGGGGAAAATGAGTCACGGCGAGGTAAGCCGAGTTTCGATTTTTTAATCGAAACTTGCGATACCGAGCTTGTGACGGCGCAGGTCCGCGCCATTTTTTTACAGCCCCTTGTCAAAGGCTATACATATTTTTTAACTCTCGCCATGCTTCTCTCTTCGCCCAGCACCTGCTGTACGCACCAGAGGTCGGGGGAATTCTGCCGGCCGGTGACGGCCACGCGGATAACGGCGCTGACGTCGCCCACATGACCCTTGTAAAGCTCGGGGTTCTGCTTGTACAGCTTCGGCTGCGGAGCGTAGCCCAGCTCCTCGGCTATGGCGCGGACCTTGTCGAACCAACGGCCCTGGTCGTCGGAGTGGTCGTAGGTCTCGGCGTATTTGGCGAGAATGGCCCGCCTGTCCTCCTCGGTCACGTTTTCGGGGAAGGGGTCCTCCATTTTAAACAGCTCGTCAAAGAAGAAGCTGTAAAACTCCTTGGACTGCTTCCAGTGGCTGATATCCTTGCGGGGCTTTTTGTCCCCGCGGCCGATGGAAATCATAGCGATTGAAAAATCCCTGTCCCGGGTAAGGAGCGTATAGTACTCCGGATCGCAGACCTTCGCCCAGTCGGTTATATATTTGTACACCGTCTCGCTGTCAAGGGTGGCGAGATAGTTTTTGCTCACGTCGTTGAGCTTGTCGATGTCGAACAGCGAGCCGCTGACGCTCATTTTGTTGGGGCTGAACTTGAAGTCGTTTATGGGCGCGCCGGGGTGCGCCAGCCGCCAGTCCTCAAAGTTGGAGTTGAGCACGGTCATAAGATATTCCCAGACCGCGCCGGGGAGATAGCCCTCGCTTTTATAATAGTCAAGAGACAGCTCGGGGTCCTTGCGCTTGCTGAGCTTGCGCTTAATTCCGCCGTCCATCTTCATGAGCTGCGCCGTGTGGCAATAGACCGGCGCCTTCCAGCCCAGAGCCTCGAACAGGGCCACGTGAAAGGGCAGGGTCCCCAGCCACTCCTCGCCGCGGACAACGTGAGTGGTGCGCATAAGGTGGTCGTCCACCACATGGGCGAAGTGATAGGTGGGTATGCCGTCGCTCTTGAGCAGTACGAAGTCCATATCGTTGACGGGCATGGACAGCTCGCCGCGAATGGCGTCCTTTATCTTGAAATACCTGCCCTCGGGCTCGGGGGCGCGGAACCGCAGTACATAGGGCCGTCCCTCGGCGAGGGCGGCCTCTATCCGCTCAAGGCTCCAGTCACGGTGTACGGCCCACTTTCCGTAATAGCCGGGGTTGGCCTTTTCGGCCTCCTGCCTTTGGCGCATATCGGCGAGGTCCTCCTCGGTGCAGAAGCAGGGATAGGCCCGGCCCTCCTCCACCAGCTTTTTGGCGAAGCAGTGGTAGATATCCGCCCTGCGCCGCTGCCAGTAGGGGCCGTAGGCTCCGGTTTCGCCGGTTTTGCCCGCGCCCTCGTCAAACTCCACGCCGAAGTAGCTGAGAGTGTCAACTATGACGTCCACCGCCCCCTCGACCTCGCGCTTGTTGTCGGTGTCCTCTATGCGCAGGAAGAAAATGCCCCCGCTCTGATGGGCCATGCGCTCGTCAGTTATGGCGCCGAACAGGTTGCCCAGATGTATAAATCCCGTGGGCGAGGGACCGAGACGGGTGACCCTGGCTCCCTCGGGCAAATTCCGCGGCGGATAAAGCTCCTCGTAATATTCGGGGGTTTTGTCCACGTCGGGGAACAGCAGCTCCGCAAGTTTTTTGTTGTCCATAAGATTTTACTCCTTTGTTATATTTACGCCGTTTATAAATACGGCTGTGGTTTTCGCTTCAAATTCCAGGGGGAAACGGTCGAACACGGCGATATCCGCGTCCTTGCCGGTCTCCAGCGTACCCACGCGGCCGTCGATGCCGCAGAGCTTGGCGGGGTTCACGGTGACCGCCCGCAGAGCCGCCATTTTGTCCATGCCGGCCTTGACCGCCAGCGCCGCGCAGAGCGGCAGGTGCTTTTCGGGTATCTCCGGGTGGTCGGTGATTATGGCCACGGTAAGGCCGGCCTCGTCCAGCGCCTTCGCCGTCTCGTATGTAAGCTCCCGCAGCTCGGGCTTGCTCCTGTCGCCGAGGCTGGGGCCGACGCAGACGCCCACGCCCTCGGCCTTAAGCAAATCGGCGATGAGGTGGCCCTCGGTACAATGCTCCACGGTCATATTAAGGCCGAACTCCCTGGCTATCCGCAGGGCGGTGAAAATGTCATCCGCCCGATGCGCGTGGGCCTTTACGGTGAGCCTGCCCTCAAGACAGGGCAGCAGGCACTCGCTCTTGAAGTCGAAATCCGGCTCCTCCTGCTCGCCGTACCGCCGCGCCTTGAGCAGGCTTTCTCTGATTACGGCGGCGGTGCCCATGCGCGTCACGGGGAACTGCTTTTTCTCCCCGTAGACCGCCTTCGGATTTTCGCCGAAGGCAAACTTCATGGCGGCGGCCTCCCTGACGACCATATCGTCTATGCGGCGGCCGTGGGTCTTTACGGCGGAAAAAACTCCGCCGATGGGGTTGGCGCTGCCGGGGCCGGTGACCACCGTGGTCACTCCGGCGGCGGCGGCCTCCCCGAAGGCCCTGTCCATGGGGTTTATGCCGTCGATGGCCCGCAGCTGCGGCGTGACGGGGTCGGTGTCCTCGTTGCCGTCGGCGCCCTCGGCGCCAAGACCGTCCTCCCACATACCAAGGTGAGAGTGCGCGTCCACCATGCCGGGAATGACGTATCCGCCCGCCGCGTCGAAGCTCTCCCCCTCCGGACAGACCTCCATGGGGCCTACGGCGGTTATAACGCCGTTTTCAAAGGCCGCAAAGCCGTTTTCGTATTCGGCCCCGGCCATAGTCAAAATATGTCCGTTTTTAATTATCATTTTTCACACCCCGTAATGCACGCGGCGGCCACCGCCCCGTCGGAGGCGGCGGTAACTATCTGGCGTAGCTCCTTCACCCGCAAGTCGCCCACGGCGTAAACGCCCGGGATGGCGGTCTCCATGCGCTCATTGGCGGGAACGTAGCCGTTTTGCAGCTCGAGCTGGCCCTCTACGGCGCCGGTATTGGGCGACGTGCCCACGGCCACAAAAGCCGCCGAAACAGGGAGCGTACCCCCGCCCTCCAGCCGGAGGCCGGTAAGAGCGCCGTTTTCGCCAACGAACTCCGCCACCCTTGTATTCCACAAAATCTCCACATTCGGCAGGGTAACCCGCTTGAGCGCGCCTTCTCCGCCGCGCAGTCGGTCCCGTCGGTGGATAAGGTAGACCTTTTCGCAGATGCGGCTGAGGTATTCGCAGTCATGGACGGCGGTATCGCCGCCGCCGATAACGGCCACGGTCTTATTCTTAAAAAAGCCCCCGTCGCAGACGGCGCAGTAGCTGACCCCCGCGCCCCGCAGCTCGTTCTCGCCGGGGACGCCCAGGGGCCGGGGCGAGGCGCCCATGGCGAGGATAATATTTTTCGCCCGATATTCGCCCTTGCGGGTGACGACGGTTTTGGTTTTAAGGTCAATGGTTTTGGCCTTTTCCCGCCGAAGCTCGGCGCCCAGTCTTTCCGCCTGGCCCCGCATGAGGGAGCTTAGCTCCTCTCCGCTTATTCCCTGGGGGAAAGCGGGGTAATTTTCTATTTCGCTGCTTAGCGTCATCTGTCCGCCGAAGGCCCCGCCCTCAAGGACAAGAACGGCCAGTCCCGCCCGGCCGCAGTATATGCCGGCGGTGAGCCCGGCAGGGCCGCCGCCCACGATAATAACGTCATACATGGCGATTTCTCCCATTGTTTTCTTTGTGCGGTATTGCCTTAATAAGGTAATTATATAATATTTAAATCACGTTGTCAACTACAATTTGCAGCGGCGTCACAAGCTCGATATCGACCTTTTGCGAGTTTTTTGTCCGTCATGCGGGACGGCGGTCCACCCTACGGTGTCATTTTATACGTGTAGGGCGGGCTTGCCCTCAAGCCGCCGGCTCACAGAGATGGACAAACAAGCTGCCGAAAAATTTAAAAGGCGTCTCCACAAGCGAAAAAAGGCTTGCGGCGGCGCCTTTATGCACGGTTCTTTTACGGCCCCTCACTCGACGACATAGCTTTCCGGATTGACGCTGAGGTCGTCCTGCCATATCTCAAAGTGCAGGTGAGCGGCGGTTTTGCCCTCGAGGGGGCTTGTCCCCACGCCGGTTATAACGTCGCCCTCCTCCACGGTCTCGCCCACCTTCACCATTTCCAAAGTGGACACGCCCTTGTATACGGTCTTTAGACCGCCGCTGTGCTGTATCTCGATAACATTGCCCCAGAGACGGTCGCTGTAAGCGGCCGTGACCTTACCCTCGGCGGGGGCTTTCACCGCCGTTGTCAGCGGAGCCTCGATATCCATGCCCATATGCGCCCGCCAGTCGCCCATGGTCTCGGAGTACACGGCCTGAAGAGAGTACGCCTTGCTCACCGAGCCGTCCACCGGCAGCGGCAGGGGAAAGGGCGGGTCCTCCCGCACCTCCTCGGTTTCGCCGTCGGTCTTTGCCGAAACGGGGACCGGGGGCTCGGTTTCCTCGTCCTCAAAGGTCAGGGGCGGTATTTCCGCCTCGGAGGCCCTGAGCAGAGGCAGCACCGCCACGGTCCGCTCGGCCTCGTCCACAGCCGAGGAAAGCTCCCTGGAATTTTTCAGCGCGGTGCTCCTGCCCATGACGAAGCTCGCCGTGAACACCGCCGTTATCGCCAAAACCGCAAGAATTACGTTAAAAAATCTTCTTGAGCCTTTTTTCACGTCTGTTCACCTCATGGTATATCTTTAACGCTTTTTGTATATTTTATACAATTTTTTAGCGGATACCCATGAGGCCGGCAAAAATACGCGCAAGCTGCTCAAATACAAGCCCGAAATACACCGAAATCAGCGGTATCACAAAGGATGATATAACGAAAAACGCCATAAATTTTATTGTTTGCTTCATGAAAACGTCCCCTTTTAGATATTAATATGTATAAATCAGGGTTTTAGAACATTTTTAACTTGCAAAAGTTTGAATTTTGTGCTATAATTTATGCTGCGATTAAATAAATATCACTTACGGGAGGCGGCTGAGGGGAGATTTTGACAAATTCAAAAGGTACTTTTAAGGAAGTGAGTTTCATGGAACAGAACAATAACTTTTTTCGAGAATTAGTGGAGCTGTCCCGGTCGGTGTACACCATGGAACCGGAGCTCTATCAAACCTATAACGTGAAGCGCGGCCTGCGCAACGCCGACGGCAGCGGCGTGCTGGTTGGACTTACCAAGGTGGGCGAGGTGCACGGCTATGTGCTGGACGAGGGCGAAAAGCTGCCCATCTTCGGCTCGCTGCGTTACCGCGGCATAGACGTGGAGGAAATAGTGCGCGCCTGCCGCAAGGAGCGGCGCTTCGGCTTTGAGGAGGTGGCTTACCTCCTGCTTTTCGGCAGCCTGCCCTCCAAAGACACCCTCGACAAATTCAATAAATACCTGGGCTCCATACGGGAGCTGCCCGCCAATTTCACCGAGGATATGATACTCAAGGCCCCCAGCCGCGACATCATGAACAAGCTGGCCCGCAGCGTGCTGGCCCTTTATTCCTACGACGACGACCCGGACAACAACTCTCTGGAAAACGTGCTGCGCCAGTCCTTCGAGCTGATAGCGCGGTTTCCGGTGATAATCGCCCACGCCTATCAGGCCAAATCCCATTATCACGACGGCAAAAGCCTCATACTCCACACCCCGGTGGCGGAGTATTCCACCGCCCAGAACTTTCTTCACCTGATGCGTCCGGACAACGAATTCACCCCCTTGGAGGCGGAGATACTTGACCTGGCCCTGATGCTCCATGCCGAGCACGGCGGCGGCAACAACAGCGCCTTCACCACCCATGTGGTATCCTCCTCCGGCACCGACACCTACAGCGCCATCGCCGCGGCCATCGGAAGTTTGAAGGGCCCCAAGCACGGCGGCGCCAACGCCAGAGTCATGGGCATGATAGAGGACTTTAAGGCCAACATCACCGACATAACCGACGAAAAGCAGATAAGGGAGCACATAGTAAAAATCCTCAAAAAGGAGACCTACGACCACAGCGGTCTTGTCTACGGCATAGGCCACGCGGTCTACACCAAGAGCGACCCCAGAGCCGTACTGCTCAGGGAAAACGCCCTCACTCTGGCAAAGCAGAAGGGTATGGAGGACGAGTTCTACCTTTACGACATAATCGCCAGAAATACCCCCAAGCTCTTCGCGGAGATAAAAAAGAGCGACAAGGTGATGGCCCCCAACGTGGACTTCTACAGCGGCTTTGTCTACAAGATGCTGAACATACCGCCGGAGGTCTACACCCCCATCTTCGCCATGAGCCGTATCGTGGGCTGGTGCGCGCACCGTATAGAGGAGATAACCGTTTCCGACCGCATCATACGTCCCGCTTATAAGGCGGTTTCAAGGAAAATTCCATACGTTTTGCTGAACGAAAGGTAATAATATTTTTTAAATATAAGGAGGAATATGTATGAAATGCAATGTATGCGGCTCCGAGCTCGAGGCCGGCAGCCTGTTCTGTTCGGAGTGCGGCGCAAAGGTGGCGGCCGCGGCCGGGCCGGTCTGCGGCGCCTGCGGCACGGTGAACGAGCCGGGCAGTCTGTTCTGCTGTGAGTGCGGCGCAAAGCTGACCGCGGCGGCGCCCATGGACGGCGGACGGACGGAAGCGCCGGCCGTTTCCAAATGCCCGGCCTGCGGCGCGGCCATGGAGCCCGACAGTCTGTTCTGCCCCGAGTGCGGCGCAAGGCTGGTGGGTGCGCCCACAACCCCCGTGGCTCCCGCGGAACCGAAAACGGCGGAGGTCGAAAGCGTGCCTCCCATGAGCTCCCTTAAAAAAGAGATAAAGACCACCATGCGCACCCCGCGCAAGCCCGCCTATCCCGAGGACCCGGAGGGGAGCAAGTTCTTCTCCGCGCCGGAGGACATTTGACGGACGCAAACAGACAAAATTAAACTAAAAAACGGAGGAAAGAAAAATGGCAAGCAACTATAAAATAACCTACAACGTGGACATGGTGTTCTGCATTGACGCGACGGGCAGCATGACCGGCGTGATAGACATGGTAAAGGAAAACGCCCTCAATCTCTACACCGACGTTTCCAACGCGATGGCAAAGAAAAACAAGACCATCGACAAGCTCAGGGTGAGGGTCGTGGTGTTCAGAGACTATGTGGCCGACGGCGACGACGCCATGCTGGTGACCGACTTCTTCTCCCTGCCGGAGCAGACCGAGGACTTTGAACGCTGCGTCCGCAGCGTCCAGGCTTTCGGCGGCGGCGACGACCCCGAGGACGGCCTTGAGGCCCTGGGATACGCCATAAAGTCCAAGTGGGACACCGAGGGCATGAAGAAGCGTCAGGTAATAGTCGTATGGACCGACGCCACCACCCACGAGCTGGGCTTCGGCAAGTCCATGCCCAACTATCCCAAGGGCATGGCCAAGGACTTTAACGAGCTTACCGCCTGGTGGGGCGACCGCCAGAACAGCGGCTTCATCAACCAGAACGCCAAGCGGCTGCTGCTCTTTGCCCCCGACGGCCCCTACTGGAACACCATTTCGGACACCTGGGACAATGTTATCCACTTCCCCTCAATTGCCGGCGAAGGTCTGGGCGAGTTTGACTACGCGCAGATAATCGATTCCATTTCCAACACCATTTAACGGGTGGCCGGCATGAAGAAAAAGGAGTCCGCCGGCGGACTGCGGAGCAAGCTGGACGAGGTTTTCGTGGTGAGCGGCGAGATGATAAAGGACAACGGCGAGGACGACCACTACGCCTATGTGGACCAAAAATTCGGCATTGTGGGGGTTTTTGACGGCTGCGGGGGCATAGGCTCGCGCAAGTACGAGATGTACGAAAACAAGACCGGCGCTTACATAGCCTCCCATATGTCCGCGGAGACGGTGGAGGCATGGTTCGACAAATTCTGCGAGGGCGGGGCCGAGCTTTCGGGCAACACCGCGGCGGACATCTGCGCCGACCTCCACGACAGTCTGGCCGACACCCTGGGCGAGATAGAAAAGACCTCCGGCGGCAGAGGAGCGATAAAGGGCTCGCTGGTCAGGAGCTTCCCCACGACCGCCTCGATGATACTTTTTACCCTTAAGGATAAAAAGGTGTATTCGCTGTACGTTTGGGCCGGAGATTCACGGGGGTATATCCTGACCCCCGACGGCCTGACCCAGATAACGCGTGACGACATAGACGCCGGAGAGGACGCCCTGTCCAATCTCAGCAGCGACAGCAGGCTCACCAATCTCGTCCACGCCGGTGGAGATTTTAAGCTGAACAGCAAAATAATAAGCTTTTCCGGACCCGCGGTGCTGATATCGGCCACCGACGGCTGCTTCGGCTATTTTTCCACGCCCATGGAGTTTGAATATATGCTGCTGGAGGCTTTGAGCAAGGCCAAAAGCATGGACGGCTGGAAAAAGCTCATAGACGGCGGCATCAGGGAATACACCGGCGACGACTACACCCTCGCGGCGGCGGTGCTGGGCTACGGGGACTTTCGGACGTTCAAGCGTTCCTTTGCCCGCCGCAGGGCCGAGCTGTACGAAAAATACATCTCCCGCCTTGACAGCGCCGACAAAGAGGAGCTTTGGGAGGAATACAGGGCCGTATACTACGGCGAGGCGCGGTAAGGAGGGACGGATATGAATGTTAACGGCTATGAGATAATCGGCGAACTGAAAAGCGACAACAGCGGCTTTGCCAAGTGGGGCTTTGCCAAGAAGGACGGCGTCGAGGTCTTTATCAAGGAATTCCTCTCCCCCGTGTACCCCGAGGATACCGCCGCTCTCTCTCCCGAGCAGATAGCCCGCAAGCGCCGCATCTGCATGGACTTTGAAAAGAATAAGCGGAGCTTTTACTCCGAGCTGAACAAGTGCGTGACGGGCAATATCGTTACCGTCAGCGACTTTTTCCGCTGGGGCAGCCGTTACTACATAGTCACCGACAAGGTGGACACCGCCACAATAAAGGTGAGCGGGGTGGCGAGGTTTTCCCTCGATCGCAAGCTGCTCATAATAAAAATAATCCTGTACTGTATGCGCACCCTGCACCGGCACGGGATAGTCCACGGCGACATAAAGCCGGACAACATACTGCTGAAAAGGACCGCCAGCGGCGCTTATACCGCAAAGATAATCGACTTTGACAGCAGCTTTCTGGAATCCGCCCCGCCCAACAGCAGCGAGGAGTTCCAAGGTGACCTGGTGTACTTGGCCCCCGAGTCCTTCGCGCTGGTGGCGGAGCTGGACGAGGCTCCCGCCCTTGACCGCAAGGTGGACGTTTTTGCCCTGGGAGTGCTTTTTCATCAGTATTTTACCGGCGAGCTGCCCGGTCTTGACCCCGACTACGAGTACGCCTTCGAGTCGGTGCTGGACGGAAAAATGCCTAAGATAAGTCCCTTGGTGCCCGACGAATGGAAGGTGCTGCTCACCTCCATGCTCTGCGCGGACCCCGCCCGTCGTCCGGACGTGGAAGAAATATATTCTTACGCCTATGGCGAGCGCAAAAAACCCGCCGTTCCGGACGAGGCCCCGTCCCCGGCGCCTCATTCCAAGCTGAAAAGCACCATGCGCAGCTCCGGCGCGGTATCGGACGCCCCACCGGTCGCGGCGGCGGACGCACCGGCCGCTCCTCCCGCAAAAAAAGCGTCGTCGGACTTCTTCAAGAAGGCGGACGAGCTGTAAGGAGTGTTAAACTATGTGGAAATGTCCCAACTGCGAGACCTTGAACGAGGGCGACATATGCGACGTATGCGGTTTGGACCGCGCTTCGGCGGAGGCCATGGCCCGCGCGGAGGCCGCCCGCGAGGAGGCCGCCAAAAGAGCGGAGGCCCATAAAAAGGCGCTGGCCGAGGCCGAGGAACAGCGCCGCCGCGACAGCGTCCCCACCGGCCCCGCCATGCCGACGCACCGCGGGCCCGTCCCCGACACGCATGGAAGCGCGGCCCGCCGCAGGGCCGCCGTCATAGTTCTCGTCATAGCTGCCGCCGTCGCCTCAGTCTTCGGCGTGCTGCAAATTATATACTCCTTGGCGGAATTAGATATGGAAAACGGCGAATATGACAGCGCCATCGACAAATTTTCCAACATATCAATATACCGTGACGCGGCGGAAATGGTGACCGAGTGCCGCTACAGACGGGCCTCCGACGCCCTTGAAAACGGCGATTACGACGAGGCGGAGAGCGAATTTTCGGAAATAGAGCCCTACCGCGACTCATCCGACCTTATACTTGAGTGCCGCTATCGCAGCGTGGACGAGCTTATCGAGGACGGCGAATATGACAACGCCCGCGATATTCTTTCCGAGCTTGAGGACAACAACAAATATGCCTCGGACGCCGGCTCCAAGCTGATGGAATGTGACTATGCGGAGGCGGTCGATTATCTGGAAAACTACTACGGCGACGACGCCTCAAACGCTATCGCCGCCTACGACCTTTTGTCGCCGCTGGCCGAGGATTATTACAAAGAGAGCTATTCCTGGCTGAATATTGCCATCGATCAGCTTTACTATGCCGGGATTGAGCTTTACCGGGAGGGCGATTACAGCGGCGCAGAGGAATGTATCTCCCGAGCGGGCGGATACATGAACGCCGACAGCTACGCTATCCTTATAAACGCCCACAAAGGCGTCGCCAAAGCCGACGACCTTATAGGCATAACGGGCCTTGAGGACTCGGTGAGCCTGATAACCGGCAACGACGGCTATATGCAAAGCTTTATGCTGGGCTATTGGAGCAGCGGCACATACTATATCAGCTACTACAGCAACGACTACGACAACGGCAGAATATACTCGAGTAACAACTTCCCGTTGTCGGGCGGTCAGTATTACAAGTTGGAGAACGGCGTCCACTATAAAGGCAGCAACGAGGACGGCTGGCTGCCGCAGCTCAGATACACCATAGAGTCCAGAAGCGTGGTAAAAGCTTATTGCTATAACACCGGAGAAACCTATACGCTGAGACGCATGATACACAGTTGATCGAACCCCGCGCCGTGCGGAGACTACTTTCCCGTATGCGGCATCGAGGCCGCTCGTAATAAAAGAGGTGTGCTATCATGAGGTCATGGAAATGTCCCAACTGTGAAACCCTGAACGAGGGTGAGGTCTGCGCGGTTTGCGGTCTGAGCAGACCCGCCGATGACATCATTCCGAAACGCCCCGCCGGGGTCGTAGGCTTTTACAATCCGGTGACGGGGCGGGCCGCCCAAGCGGGCCGCCCGTCGGACGACGCACCCGCGCCGGCGGAAAAGCCCGCGGAAAAGGAAGCCGCGGAGGCTCCGAGGAAAAAGCGGAGAGGAGCGGACGTTGCCGCCTGGATACTTATCATAGCCGTGGCGCTCATTCTGCTGGCCTGCCTTTTCGTGGCAGTCGAAAACGGCCTCGCTTGCGGCGCGGAGGCCGCTATGACGGAGCCGGGCGCGGCGGCCGTGACAGCCATCGGTACAAGGGAGGGCGATGATTTTGCATATATGGAAATGTCCCAACTGTGAAACCATAAATAACGGCGAGGTCTGCACCGTCTGCGGCGAGAAATATTCTCCGCCGCCCCAGCCCCGGCAGACGGAGGCTGGAGCTACGGCGCCCCAAAATTCCGGCGCGGGGACTTACGCTCCGCACGCGGACTACGCTATTCCCCGCGAAGCCGCACCGAAGCGCGGCAATCCCTGGGTGGTGTTCACGGTGGTGCTGCTGGTAATACTGCTGGCGGTTGTCAGCGTCGCGGCGGGATATCTGCTCATATTCAAAAGCGGAGGCGACGGCGGCGACAGCGAGCCGAAGGTCAGCTCCGAGGCCGGTGTGAACCCCGCCGAGCTCAGCGGCCATGGCTCTGACGGCGCGGACGATACGGAAGATACGAGATATGCGGAAAAAGGCGGCAATTCCGACGGAGGCGGAACGGGCGGTTCCAAGGATTTGCCCTTGACGGTGCGCGGAGTGCGGATAGAACGCTCAAAAAAGCGCAACGGCGTCTCCGAGCCTGAACCTCCGAAAGATAATACCCCGAGCGCAAATCCCGAGCCATCGACCGGAGCCGCCGAGCCGGGCGGCAATTCGGGCGGCGCTGACAGCTCCTCCGGCGCCTCGGACGGATACTCGGTTTACAGCAACAGCGACTACGGCTTCAGCTGTATGTATCCGTCGCATTTTGTTGTCACAAGCCAAGAGCCGGAGCTGTGCGCCCTAACCTCGCCCGACGAGGACGCCATGATGTTCATACTCTGCACTTCCGACGAGGGTATGTCGCCCCAGGACGCCTACGACAAATTTATTGCCGAGGCCGGCGGCGACAATGTTTCTCAGGACTATAAGGCCGTCGGGAGCGGCTATTTTGCCGCCCGCCTCCACTCCGGCGTGAACGGCTACTATTATTATAAGTACGCTAAATTTGCCGGCGGAAGGATATACAGCTTTGAGGTGATATTCCCCGATTATGATTTTGCGTACTACGACAGCATGATAAACGATATTTATGCCGACTTTGTGAGCCGGTTTTAGGAGACGGTATCGCCCCGTAAAAAACTCACTATGTAACCTGGAGGCACTGGGCTGTCAAAAAAAATCGTGCAGAACGACGTCGGAACAGGCGTTGCATCGCTTGTTCCGATTTTCTCAAAATCGGAACAAGGCTCGCGCCGCCGTTCCTCCTTTTCCCAACAAACAACTTCGTTGTTTGTTGGGGTGTTGCCGCCCATCTCGCAAAAGGTTGGTAGCAAGCGGAGGCGTTAAGAGGGCGGTTTACCCGCCCGAATAGCCGGAGCGCAGCGTGACCTTTTGCGAAAAAGGAGGGGCAAGCCCTCGAGTGACGACTTTTCCGCAGGAAATGTCGGAACGGAGACGGGCTTTGCCCCGACGCCGCCGAGGGTGATTTTCGTTCGTAGTTCAAGGGCATAAATTAATAAGAAAAACCGTCTTTTTCTCGTAAAATGATGTGACCCCAAAAAGTTAGACTTTTCATAGCGTAGTAGTTTTGCTGACTGCTACGCTATTTTTATGCA
>CANPZO010000025.1 GCA_947589005.1 uncultured Clostridia bacterium
CGAACGAAAATCACCACTCGGCGTACCTGTGTACGCCGTCGGGAGGGCCTGCTCGGCGGCTTGGGGCCGCCTGCGCGAGCTGATTTTCGTCCGTTCTGCACGATTTTTTGGACAGCCCCCTTGCCTCCAGGGTACATAGTGAGTTTTTTACGGACCCCTGATTTTTTGGCCGCCGGCAAATAAAAATAGATAAAAAAAGTTCGGGTTTTTGTAAAATAATAGTAAAAAAGTAGGTTGCAAAATTCCGGCGTTGCTGTTATAATGTAAAATGAAAGGCAATGGGGTCTTTCATTTGCACCGGTCCCGGAAGGTCCCGGGCCAGTGGGGAGGAAAATCAAATGAGTAAGTACACAAAAAGCGACATAATACGACTTGTGGAGGAAAACGACGTCAAATTCATACGCCTCCAGTTTACGGATATTTTCGGCCAGCTCAAAAATATGGCCATAACCAAGAGCCAGCTCAAAAAGGCCCTTGACAACCAGTGCATGTTTGACGGCTCGTCCATCGAGGGCTTCGTCAGCATAGAGCAGTCTGATATGTACCTTCACCCGGACCTGGACTCCTTCGCCATTTTCCCTTGGCGTCCCCAGCAGGGAAAGGTGGCCCGCCTCATCTGCGACGTATACAAGGCCGACGGCACGCCCTTTGAGGGCGACCCCCGTTACGTGCTGAAAAAGGCCATAAAAGAGGCCGCCGATATGGGCTATACCTTCAATGTCGGCCCCGAGTGCGAGTTCTTCCTTTTCCATACCGACGAGGAGGGCCGGCCTACGGTCAAGACCAACGACGAGGGCGGCTACTTTGATTTGGCGCCCATCGACGGGGGCGAGAACTGCCGTCGGGATATTATCCAGACCCTTGAGGAAATGGGCTTCGAGATAGAGGCGTCTCACCACGAGGTGGCCCCCGGCCAGCACGAGATAGATTTCAAGTACGACGACGCCCTGCGCACGGCGGACAATATCATCACCTTCAAGCTGGTGGTAAAGTCCATCGCCCAGCGTCACGGCCTTCACGCCACCTTTATGGCCAAGCCCATCTTCGGCATAAACGGCAGCGGTATGCACACCAATATGAGCCTTATGAACGATAAGGGCGGCAACGCCTTCTACGACGCCGAAAGTCCCGACGGACTCAGCGCGCTGGCCGGCAATTTCATCGGCGGCGTGCTCCGGCACATAAAAGGCATCGCCGCGGTGACCAACCCCACCGTAAATTCCTACAAGCGGCTTGTGCCCGGCTATGAGGCCCCCTGCTATATTTCCTGGAGCGTCTCCAACCGCAGCACCCTTATCCGCATACCCGCGGCCAGGGGCATGAGCACCCGTGTGGAGCTTCGCTGTCCCGACCCCACCTGCAACCCCTACCTGGCTTTGGCCGCCATACTTAAGGCCGGCATTGAGGGCATAAGGGAAAAAATAGCGCCTCCGGAGAGCGTCAATGTTTCGATTTTCGGTCTCAGCGAGGAACAGCGGCGGGGACTGGGCATTGAAAGTCTGCCCGGCACCCTTGAGGCGGCGGTGAACGCCATGGAGTGCGACGGCCTTGTTAAGGACGCCCTCGGCGAGGAGCTGTTCGGCTACTATGTTCGGGCCAAAAGGGCCGAATGGGACGAGTACCGCACCCAGGTCACCCGCTGGGAGCTGGACAAATATTTGGGCAAATTCTGAGCGTCTCCTCTTTGGACGAGTTGTAGCAGAGGGGAGCAAAGCTGATGAAAAGTGTGATACTTGCTTTTCAAAATCCCGAAGCGGCGGAGACCATCCGACGGGTGGTTCAGCTTGGCGGTTACGGCGTCAGCGGGGTTTGCTCCGGCGGAGCGGAGGTTTTGCGTATGCTGGAATGGGCCTCCGTCTCGGCGGTTGTCTGCGGATACCGGCTTAAGGACACCACCGCCGCCGAACTGTACGAAAACCTGCCCCGCGGCGTGGGCATGATGGTGCTGCTGGCGCAGAACCAGGCCGGCAGCGTGGACATCCCATACGGCATACAGAGCGTTAATCTGCCGGTGAGCCGCACCGCGCTTTTGGATATACTGAAAACTGTAATAATGATAAACGACCGGCCCAGCACGAAAAAAAGCGGCGAGGATAAGCGCCCGGGCCGGAGCGACGAGGATAAACAGATTATAACAAAGGCCAAGGAGTTCCTTATGGAACAGAGCAACATGACCGAGGATCAGGCCCATCGCTTTATCCAGCGGGTGAGCATGAACAACGGCAGCAAAATGATAGACACCGCCAAGTCGATTTTGGCGGGGGAGATAGTATATTAAATGAAGGAGGGCCTGCCCCGTGAAAATTACAAAGATGCACGGCATAGGCAACGATTATATATACGTCAACTGCTTTGAGGAAACCGTGACCGACCCACACAGGGCGGCAAGGGACCTCAGCGACCGGCACTTCTGGGTGGGCAGCGACGGCCTTGTGCTGATAAAGCCCTCGGACAAAGCCGATTTTGAGATGGATATGTACAACAGCGACGGCTCACGGGCGGAAATGTGCGGCAACGCCATCCGCTGTGTGGGCAAGTACGTGTACGACCGCGGAATGACCGCCAAAACGAATATAAGCGTTTCCACCCTCGCCGGGATAAAATATCTTGAGCTTAAGACGGAGGGCGGCAGGGTGACGGCGGCCCGCGTGGATATGGGCGAGCCGATACTCAAGCCCGAGCTGATACCCTGCGATTTTGACGGCGATACGGTCGTGTCGCGGCCGATAACCGTTTTGGGCGGGGAGTACAGGGTTACCTGCGTCTCGATGGGCAACCCTCACGCCGTGGTGTACACGGACGACGTGGACGGACTGGAAATAGAAAAGATTGGCCCGTATTTTGAAACTCACGAAAAATTCCCCCGCAAGACGAATACCGAATTTGTGCGGGTAATCGACCGAAATACCGTGCAGATGCGGGTTTGGGAACGCGGGGCGGGGGAGACCTGGGCCTGCGGCACCGGAGCCTGCGCCGTGCTGGTGGCCACGGTGCTGAACGGCCTTTGTGAGCGCAGCGCCACGGTAAAGCTTCGCGGCGGCGATCTGTTCATCGAGTGGGACGAAAAGACAAATCATGTGTTCATGACCGGCCCAGCCACGGAGGTATTTACCACGGAAGTGGATTACAAATAAAGGTAGTATACCGCAAAGGAGCGTTATCATGTTAAAAATCAACGAAAATTATCTGAAGCTGCCGGGCAGCTATCTGTTCAGCACCATCGCCAAAAAGGTGAACGAGTATTCCGCCGCTCACCCGGACAAAAAGATAATCCGCCTCGGTATCGGCGACGTGACCCGCCCTCTGCCCAAGGCCGTTATCGAGGCCATGCACAAGGCCGTTGACGAGATGGGCGAGGCGGCCACCTTCCGCGGCTACGGCCCAGAGCAGGGCTATGACTTTTTGAGAAACGCCATAGCCGAAAACGATTTTAAGGCGCGGGGAGTGGATATCTCTCCCGACGAGATTTTTGTCTCCGACGGGGCCAAGAGCGACTGCGGCAACATCGGCGACATCTTCGGCGTGGACAACGTGGTCGCCGTCTGCGACCCGGTATATCCCGTGTATGTTGACACCAACGCCATGGCCGGACGGGCAGGGGATTATGACCCCGCGACCGGCACCTGGACAAATCTTATATATATGCCCTGTCTGGAGGAGAACGGCTTTTTGCCCCAGCTCCCCCAGCGGACGCCGGATATAATCTACCTCTGCTTCCCAAACAACCCCTCCGGCGCCGCCATCGGCTATGAGGAGCTGAGAAAGTGGGTGGAGTACGCCCGCACCAACGGGGCCGTTATACTCTACGACGCGGCGTATGAGGCGTACATCACCGAAAATCTGCCCCACAGCATCTTTGAGATAGAGGGGGCCAAGGAGTGTGCCATCGAGTTCCGCTCCTTCAGCAAGAACGCCGGCTTCACCGGCACCCGCTGCGGCTTCACGGTTATCCCGAAGGAGCTTAAGGTGGGCGACGTCAGCGTGGCTTCTCTCTGGAACCGCCGCCACACCACCAAATTCAACGGCACGCCCTACATAGTGCAGAGGGGCGCCGAGGCCGTGTACAGTCCCGAGGGCAAGTCTCAGGTGCGGGAGCTGGTGGACTTTTATATGAACAACGCCCGCGTTATCCGTGAGGGTCTGGCTCAGGCAGGCTTCAGCGCGAGCGGCGGCGTTAACTCTCCCTATGTGTGGATGAAGGTGCCCGAGGGCATGACGAGCTGGGAGTTCTTTGACGAGCTCCTCGAAAAGGCCAACGTGGTGGGCACTCCCGGCAGCGGCTTCGGACCCAGCGGCGAAGGCTATTTCCGTTTGACCGGCTTCGGCACCGCCGAGGCCACGGAAGAGGCCATCGAGCGCATTAAAAAGGTGTTCGGCAAGTAATTTTAAAATTTATTATACGGAGGTCATTATTATGAAGAAGGAAATGCTTTACGAGGGCAAGGCCAAAAAGGTCTGGCTCACGGACAATGAGGATCAGCTCATCGTCGATTACAAGGACGACGCCACCGCGTTCAACGGCCTTAAGAAGGGCAGCATCGAGAACAAGGGCGTTGTGAACAACCGCATGACAAATCTTCTTCTCCAGATGCTTGAGAAGAAGGGCGTACCCACTCACTATATACAGGAGCTCAGCGACCGCGAGACCCTCGTTAAAAAGGTGGAGATAGTTCCCCTGGAGGTCATCGTCCGCAATGTTGCCGCCGGAAGCTTCTCCAAACGCTTCGGCGTGGAGGAGGGCACGGCCCTGCTCAGCCCCACCCTTGAGTTCTGCTACAAGAACGACGACCTTGGCGACCCCATGATTAACGACTATCAGATATACGCCCTTGGCCTGGCCACTAAAGAAGAGCTCGAGACCATCAGCGACTTGACCTTTAAGGTCAACGATGCCCTCATCGCTTTCTTTAAGGAGCTGAACATAAAGCTCATCGACTTCAAGATAGAGTTCGGCCGCTATCACGGTCAGATAATCCTCGCCGACGAGATTTCCCCCGACACCTGCCGCCTTTGGGACGCCGACACCAACGAAAAGCTGGACAAGGACCGCTTCCGTCGGGATATGGGCGGCGTCGAGGGCGCCTATGCCGAGGTATTCAAGCGTCTGGGCCTGTAAGTGTCGGAGCTTTGCGAGAGACCTCTGATAAAAAGCCTTAAGCCCCATGAGGAGTGCGGAGTTTTCGGTATCTTCGACAACGACGGCCTCGACGTGGCCCAGCTCGTCTATTACGGCCTGTTTTCCCTTCAGCACAGGGGACAGGAGAGCTGCGGCATAGCGGTCAGCCAAAATCGGGATATCAAGCACTTCAAGAATATGGGCCTGGTGAACGAGGTCTTTACGGGCGACGTGCTGAGCCAGCTCAAAGGCGAGATGGCTATAGGCCACGTCCGTTATTCCACCACCGGCGAGAGCCGCCGGGAAAACGCCCAGCCCCTGGTCACAAAGTATGTCAAGGGCACTCTGGCCATAGCCCACAACGGCAACCTCACCAACGGGGACGAGCTTCGGGAGGAATTTGAACGGCGGGGACTGATTTTCCAGACCACCATCGACTCCGAGGCCATCGCCTATGTTATTGCCGGCGAGCGCCTTAACAGTAAGAGCGTGGAGGAGGCCGTGGTGCGGAGCATACCCCGGATACACGGAGCCTACTCCCTGCTGGTGATGAGCCCCCAAAAGCTCATCGCCGCCAGGGACGTGTACGGCCTGCGGCCTCTTTCCATAGGTAAAATCGGCAGTTCCTGGGTGTTCGCAAGCGAGACCTGCGCCCTCGACGCCGTGGGTGCCGAGTTTGTACGGGACGTGGAGCCCGGCGAGGTGGTGGTCTGCGACCGTGAGCGGGGGCTGCTGTCCTTCCGTGACAACTGCCGTGCCGTCCGGCCGAGAATGTGCATTTTCGAGTATATATACATCGCCCGCCCCGACAGCAAGATAGCGGGTATGAGCGTCTATGAGGCCCGAAAAAACGCCGGCCGCCTGCTGGCCAGGTACTGTCCCGCCGACGCGGACGTCGTGGTGGGCGTGCCGGACAGCGGCCTGGACGCGGCCATAGGCTACAGTGAGGCTTCGGGCATACCCTATGAGCACGGCATGATACGCAACCGTTACATGGGCCGGACCTTTATCCAGCCCAGTCAGGAAATGCGGGAGCGCAGCGTCCGCCTCAAGCTTAACCCCCTCAGGGAAATAGTGGAGGGCAAGCGGGTGGTCATGATAGACGACTCCATGGTGAGGGGCACCACCTGTCGCAGGATAGTGAATATGATGCGTTCCGCCGGAGCCAAAGAGGTGCATATGCGCTTTGCCTCGCCGCCCTTCCTTTACCCCTGCTATTTCGGCACCGACGTTCCCTCTCAGGAGCTTTTGGTGGCCTGGCGGCGGGACATGGAGGAGATAAGGGGCATCATCAACGCCGACTCTCTGGGATATCTGCCCGTGGAGGCTCTGGGCGAGATGATAGAGGGCGCCTGTACCGGCTGGTGCGACGCCTGCTTTACCGGCAATTACCCCATGCCCGTGCCCTATGATAAGGTGCGGGACCAGCGTGGATACTGATACAGTGCCGCGCCCAGGGATTTCATGATTTTTTGAACAATTTATTCCCCATAAAAAGACGGCCTCGCGGCCGCCTTAGAGCGCTGACAAAGGTCAGCACTCTCGATGGGGAAACCCCAACGGTTTCCCCATCGGTCACCCCTTCCGCATCGGGCGCTTGCGCTTACGAAAATTTGTCTGCGGACAAATTTTCTACCCCGATTAAGGTGTAAAATCCCGGGTACACGCCCCGGGATTTTACGTTTTCTATCGAAAGGGAGTTCCCTTTCGAGCTTTCCCCCTAACACATAGGGTTTGTCAGTAGTCCGAGACGGCCTCGCGGCCGTCTTTTTAAATTTTTTTGTAAATTAAAAAAAACATCTTGTAAAAATATAAAAAATGTTGTAAAATAATATTGCATAATGACATAGTATGTAATCAATAATGTAATCAACGGGGGAATAAAAGTGAGAAAAATTCTTTGCCTCATTACGGCCATCCTTACGCTGGCGGCCTTCGCCGGCTGCAAAAAGGAGGAAAAGCCTGTTTTCGGGAACAAGCCCGTGTTGGATATTTCACAGGAGGAGATAAAGATAGGCGTGCTGACGAGCGGCGACTCTGAAAGCGAGAACGCTTACATACAGTCCCACCTCACCGGTATAGAGGCCATGCGCGTGTCGCTGGGCCTGTCGGAGGAACAGGTGGAGTACAAGACCGACCTGCCCGTTGATGATTTGGAGCTTGTGAGGGCGGCGCTGGAGAGCTGCGTCGATGACGGATGTAAAATAATTTTCGCCACGGAAAAGGAATACGCCCCTGTCGTGGCGGAGGTTGCCGGCGAAAATCCCGAGGTCATGTTCTGCAACGCTCTCAGCGAGGAAAATAACGGAAAAAATCTCAGCGGCTACACCGTGCGTATGTATCAGGGGCAGTATCTCAGCGGCGTGGTGGCCGGATACAATACCAAAAACAACCTCGTGGGCTATGTGGCCTATGAGGGCGAGGCCGCGGCCATGAGCGGCATAAACGCCTTCGCCATGGGGGTTGAAAAGATAAATCCCGAGGCCAGGGTGTATGTCAGCGCCGTGGCGGACCGCTGTGACGGCGAGGCCCAGCGGCTGGCGGCGGAAGGACTGCTGGCCCTTGGCTGCGACGTCATAGGCCAGAATACCTTCACCGCCGCTCCCCTCGAGGCGGCTGCCGCCGCCGGAGCTGAGGGCTGCGGTTATATCAACGATATGACGTCGGACGCGCCCAAGGCTCATCTTCAAGCCCCCGTCGTCAACTGGGGCCTGTACTACACCAAGGCCGTCAAGGAAATGATGGAGGAAAAGTGGAAAAACGAAAACTTCGTCGGCGGCGTCAGCGACGGCTTTGTGACCCTTTCCCCCGTGAACAGCAACTGCTCCAGAGGCACCACCGCCGCCGTGAACGAGGCCAGGGACGAGATACTGGCCGGACGCGGAATTTTCACCGGCCCCATAATTGACAATGAGGGCCAGGTGGTATGCGCCGAGGGTACGGCCCTGTCCGACGGCGATGTGTCCAAGGGCATGGACTGGCATTACCGCAACGTGACGGTGCTGGACGGGCGCCCCGAGACGCCGCAATAATGACTTACCACGATATTCAAAGGCGGCCGGCACAAATGTGTCGGCTGCCTCTTTCTTTTACGCGATACCGTCCGGCAAAAAAATCTGACAAAAAAATTAACTTTAAATTTACATTATACGGCAAAAATAACACTTGCAAAAAAGACGGCGATAATATATACTATTGCTATAATGGGTCAATATAGATTTTTTGTAACTTATTTAAGGAGGCAAATATATGGACACTATGGAAAAGCTTGAGCTTCTCCGGCAGGCCAAGGCCAAGGCGGCCCTGGGCGGCGGAGAGGAAAAGCAGAAGAAACAGCAGTCCGCCGGCCTGACCGCTCGGGAGAGGGCAAAGGCCCTCCTTGACGAGGGCAGCTTCGTGGAGCTGGGAGCCCTGGTATCCGCCCGCTGCGGCTATACCGCCGCCGACGGAGTGGTCACGGGCTACGGCACGGTTGACGGACGGCTGGTTTACGTATGGTCTCAAGACGCTACCGTTATGGGCGGCGCCATCGGCGAGATGAACGTGGACAAGGTTTGCGGCGTATACTCCATGGCCGCAAAGATGGGCGCCCCTGTGGTGGGCATGATAGATTCCTGCGGGGCCAGGATAGGCGAGGGTCAGGCCGCTCAAGCGGCGATGGGCAGGCTCTTTGCCGCCGCCGCCGGCGTAAGCGGCGTTGTCCCCAGCGTCAGCATTGTGTTCGGCAACTGTGCGGGCGGAGCCGCGCTCGCCGCCGAGATGAGCGATTTTGTCATAATAAACGAGAAAACCGGCCGTCTGTTTGTGAACGGCCCCTCGGTAATCGAAGCCTCCACCGGCAAAAAGGCCGCCGTGGACGGCAAGGGCAGCTTTGCCGTCAGCGGGAACGCCCACTTTGGCGCTCAGAGCGACGAGCTTTGCATCGAGACGGCGAGGCTGCTGCTGAGCTATCTTCCCTCCAACAATCTGGCTGACGCGCCGGCGCTGGACTGTACCGACGACCTCAACCGCACCGGCCCCGCCCTCGAAGGCGTGGAGGGAGAGTATGATATCCGGACCGTAATCGCCGAGATTGTGGACGACGGCGCTTTGATGGAGGTGCAGTCCGCCTACGCAAAGAGCGCGGTCATCGGCTTTGCCCGTATAAACGGCGCCACGGTGGGTGTCGCCGCCAATCAGCCCTCCGAGGAGGGCGGTTCGATAACCGGTCAGGCGGCCGAAAAGCTGGCAAGGTTCGTGCGCTTCTGCGACTGCTTCAATATACCGGTTGTGACCTTTACCGACGCGGACGGCTTTGCCGTCAGCGCCTCCGAGGAGGAATGGGGCCTTGCCAGAAAGGGCGCCCGCCTGCTCTACGCCTTTGCCGAGGCTACCGTGCCCAAGGTCAATGTCATTGTCGGCAGGGCCTGCGGCAGCGGATACGCGGTCATGAATTCCAAGGAGCTGGGCGCGGACATAGTTTACGCCTGGCCCCAGGCGGAGATAGCGCCGCTGGTTTCCAAGGCGGGCGTACAGCTCCTCTACGAGGATAAGCTCCACGAGGGCAAGAGCCGTGAGGAACTGGAAAAGGCGTATAGGGAGACCGACGCTTCGCCCCTGATGGCCGCCGCGACTGGACTTGTTGACGACGTTATCGAGCCCGCCGAGACCCGCCCCCGGGTCGCCGCGGCCCTTGAAATGCTGGCCAGTAAGCGTGCCGGCGGTCCGTCCCGCAAGCACGATAATATGCCCCTTTAAGAGGTGAACGGTATGAATAAATTTGAAGTAATAGGCGAGGGACTGGCCGACACCGTAATGGGCCTCTGCATAGTGTTTCTGATACTTATTATCATAATGCTGGTCATCAAGGCAATGGCTCTGTTCTCCGTTGAGAAAAAGACGGAGGAGCCCGCGCCCGCCGCTCCCGTCGAAATTGCGGCGGAGCCGGAGGAGGACAGCCTCGAGCTTATAGCGGTCATAACCGCGGCCGTGGCCGCCGCCATGGGCACGAGCGCGGCGTCCATACAGATACGTTCCTATAAGAAGCTGGACGGCGGGGCCTGGAACAGGGCCGGACGCCGGGATGTTCTGGAAAACAGATTTTAAGGAGGATATCAACCATGAGAAAATTTATTGTAAACGTAAACGGTAATTCCTATGAGGTAGAGGTTGAGGAGGTAGAGTCCGGCGCCGCCGTGCCCGTGGCTCCCAGGGCCGCGGCCAACGCGCCCGCCGCTCCCAAAAAGGCCGCCGCTCCCGTGGCGGGCGGCACTCCCGTCAAGGCCCCCATGCCCGGCAACGTCCTTGATATAAAGGTGTCGAATGGCGCCAGCGTAAAGGCCGGAGACACCCTTGTCATTCTCGAGGCAATGAAGATGGAGAACGAGATAAAGGCTCCCCAGGCCGGCACCGTTACCGTTGTGGCCGCCAAGGGCTCCACTGTCAACACCGGCGACGTTCTTGTCACAATAGCGTAAACCACGGACAAGGACGCTGTAAAGGAGTTGATTTGAGTTGCTGACAAAATTGATGGATGGCTTCGGTACGTTTTTCGCAAAGACCGGTGTGGCCGAAATATTCACCAAGCTCACCGCCGACGACTTTTACGGCCTTAAGACTCTGGTGATGCTGGCTATCGCCTGCGTGCTTCTCTACCTTGCCATCGTTAAAAAATTCGAACCGCTGCTGCTCCTCCCCATAGCCTTCGGTATGCTCATCGCAAACCTGCCGCTGGGCGAGGTAATGCACATGGAGCTGTTCATCGACCCCCACGACCCCAATGCCCATCTCAACATTCAGCGCATAGTTGAGGAGGGCGGTCTGCTTGACCTGCTTTATCTGGGCGTTAAGCTGGGCATATATCCGCCCCTTATATTCCTGGGCATAGGGTGTATGACTGACTTCGGCCCCCTTATCTCCAACCCCAAGAGCATACTTTTGGGCGCGGCCGCTCAGCTTGGCGTGTTCATAACCTTCATCGGCGCGATTTTGCTGGGCGTGTTCGGCATCGGCGGCTTCGGCGCCGACGGCACCGCCGACACCATATTCAAGGAGGCCGCCGCAATAGGCATCATCGGCGGCGCCGACGGCCCCACGGCCATATACGTCACCAAGACCCTGGCCCCGAGCCTGCTAAGCGCCATCGCCATCGCGGCCTATTCCTATATGGCGCTGATACCCATAATCCAGCCCCCCTTCATGAAGCTGATTACCACCAAGAAGGAGCGGCAGATAGTCATGGAGCAGCTTCGCCCCGTGACAAAGAGGGAAAAGATACTTTTCCCCATAATCGTTACCATTGTCGTGGTACTCATCGTACCCGACGCCGCCCCGCTGGTAGGTATGCTCATGCTGGGCAACCTTATAAAGGAGAGCGGCGTGGCCGACCGTCTGTGCAAGACCGCGCAGAATGAGCTGATGAACATTGTCACTATCTTTTTGGGCATCACGGTTGGCGCCACGGCCAAGGCCGACACCTTCCTTACGCCCAAGACCCTGCTCATCATAGCACTGGGCCTGGTGGCCTTCTGCTTCAGCACCGTCGGCGGACTTATCTTCGGTAAGATAATGTGCAAGGTGACCGGCGGCAAGGTCAATCCCCTCATCGGCAGCGCCGGCGTAAGCGCCGTCCCCATGGCCGCCCGTGTTTCCCAAAAGGTGGGCCAGGAGGAGAACCCCGCCAACTTCCTGCTCATGCACGCCATGGGCCCCAATGTTGCCGGCGTTATAGGCAGCGCCGTGGCCGCCGGTGTATTCCTGGTTTTATTCGCATAAAAGGAGGAAATTACTATGGCTAAACCCGTTAAAATAACCGAAACCATACTCCGCGACGCGCACCAGTCCCTCATCGCCACCCGCATGACCACCGACGAAATTCTCGGCGCGGTGGAAATGCTGGACAACGTGGGCTACAACGCTCTCGAGGCTTGGGGTGGCGCGACCTTTGACAGCTGCCTCCGGTTCTTGAACGAGGACCCCTGGGAGCGGCTGCGCAAGATAAAGGCCAAGGCCAAAAAGACCCCTATACAGATGCTGTTCCGGGGACAGAACATCCTTGGCTACCGTCACTACGCCGACGACGTGGTGGAGTATTTCGTGCAGAAGTCCATCGCCAACGGCGTGGACATAATCCGCATTTTCGACGCGCTTAACGACGTCCGCAACCTCAAGACCGCCATCAACGCCGCCATCAAGGAAAAGGGCCATGTTCAGGCGGCCATATCCTACACCATAAGCCCCGTTCACAACAACGAGTCCTTTGTAAAGCTGGCGAAGCAGCTTGAGGAAATGGGCGCCAATTCCATCTGCATAAAGGATATGGCGGGCCTTTTGACCCCATATAACGCCTATGACCTTGTTTTCGCCATGAAGAAGGCCGTTAAGATACCCATCGAGCTGCACACCCACTACACCAGCGGCATGGCCTCCATGACATACCTCAAGGCCATCGAGGCGGGCGTGGACATTGTGGACTGCGCCCTTTCACCTCTGGCAATGGGCACCTCTCAGCCCCCGACGGAATCCCTTGTCGCCACCCTTAAGGGCACCGAGTACGACACCGGCTGCGACCTTAACCTCCTCAGCGATTTGGCCGACTATTTCCGTCCCCTCCGTGAGAAGTACATCAAGGAGGGTCTGCTCAATCCCAAGTCCCTTGCCGTGGACGTGAACACCCTTAAGTATCAGGTGCCCGGCGGTATGCTCAGCAATCTCCTTTCTCAGCTCAAGCAGCTCGGGGCCGAGGATAAGTTCCAGGAGGTGCTCAAGGAGGTGCCGCGCGTTCGCGAGGATGCGGGCTATCCTCCCCTTGTAACGCCCACCAGTCAGATAGTTGGCTCTCAGGCGGTGTTCAACGTTGTCCTGGGCGAGCGGTACAAGAACGTCACCAAGGAGTTCCGGGGCCTTGTAAAGGGCGAATACGGCAAGACCCCCGTGGATATCAAGCCCGAGTTCGTTAAGAAAATAATCGGCGACGAAAAGCGCATCACCGGCCGTCCCGCCGACGCCATTCCCAACGAGCTGGATAAGTTCCGCGACGAGATAAAGGAATATATCGAGCAGGACGAGGATGTGCTCAGCTATGCCCTCTTTGGTCAGGTGGCCGTCAAGTATTTCAAGTTCCGCCAGGCGGGGAAGTACAAGGTGGACGCGGAGCTGGCCGATAAGACCGATAAGGTCCATCCAATGTAATTATACAAAAGGGGCTGTAAAAAAATGGCGCAGACCGTTCAAGGGCTGAATGACTTAATTTAAGGCAAATTTGAGTGTTTTATAATCAACCGATAAAAATAAAATAATAAATTAATGTAGAAAATTCGCCCTTACGAGCGAATTTTCTCATTTTTATGCCCTTGAACTACGAACGAAAATCACCACTCGGCGTACCTGTGTACGCCGTCGGGAGGGCCTGCTCGGCGGCAGGAGCCGCCTGCGCGGGCTGATTTTCGTCCGTTCTGCACGATTTTTTTGTACAGCCCCTGTGCCTCCAGATTACATAGTGAGTTCTTTTACAGCCCTTTTTATTTTTTTGAAAAAACTATTGACAAAACTGTTATAACTGTATATAATAGATATATACAGTTGAGGTGGTGAGAAATTGAACATATTTATCGACAACAAAAGCGGCACGCCCATCTATGACCAGATATACTCCCAGATAAAAAATCAGATAATTTCCGGCGCGTTAAAGGAAAACGAGGCCCTGCCCTCCATACGGGGGCTGGCGAGGGATTTGCGCATCAGCTTTATCACTACCAAGCGGGCCTATGAGGAGCTGGAAAAGGAAGGCTTTGTCTACACCGTGCCGGCCAAGGGCTGTTACGTTGCGCCAAAGAATTTGGAGCTTCTGCGGGAGGAAAATCTGAAGAGGATAGAGGAGCATATTGATGAGATAGCGCGGCTGGCCGCGGCCTGCGACCTGAGCAGGGATGACATAATATCTATGGTCACTTTTGGAATGGAGGAATGGACATGAACGCTCTTGAGCTGAAAAATCTGACTAAAACCTTTGACGGCTTTACTCTTGACGGTTTGAACCTTACCCTGCCGGGAGGCTGCATAATGGGCCTTGTGGGGGAAAACGGCGCCGGAAAAAGCACCACCGTAAAGCTGATTTTGGACATTATCCACAAGGACGGCGGCAGCGTCAAAGTCCTCGGCTCGGAGGACGTGGGCCTTGTTAAGGACGACGTGGGCGTCGTCCTCGACGAGGCCGGTCTGCCCGAGGGTCTTAACGCGGCCCAGGTGGGCAGGGTCATGGCCCTGACATACAAAAACTGGGACGCGGACGGGTATGCCAAGCTCATACGGGATTTTGACCTTCCGGAGAAAAAGCTCTTTAAGGACTTTTCCAAGGGCATGAAAATGAAGCTGGGCTTTGCCGTGGCGCTGTCCCACGGGGCGCGGCTGCTGCTGCTTGACGAGGCCACAAGCGGCCTTGACCCGGTGGCCAGGGACCGGATGCTCGACTTGCTCAGGGACTTTGTCTGTGACGACGGGCACAGCGTCCTCATTTCGTCCCACATCGTCAGCGACCTTGAAAAGGTCTGCGATTACATCGCCTTTATCCACAAGGGGAAGCTGATGCTCTGTGAGGAAAAGGACCGTCTGCTGGAGGAATACCGCATAGTCCGCTGCGCGCCCGAGGAGCTGGCGAAAATTCCGGCCCCGGCGGTTCTGCACAAAAAAATCACCCCTTACGGGGCCGAGGCTCTTGTCCGCCGGGCGGACGTGCCGTCGGGGACGAGCGCCGGTCCTGTCAATATCGAGGAACTGTTTGTGCTGATGTCAAAGGAGGCGAATTAAATGAAAGCTCTGCTTTTAAAGGATTGGTATATGGCGGTCAAGTACTGCAAGGCGTATCTGGTGATAGTGGCCGTGTTCGCGGCGGTTGCGATGTCAGGCGCCAACTTTATGTACGGCTTTTACGCCTGCATCATGGCGGGCATGGTGCCTGTTACGCTGCTCAGCTACGACGAGCGGAGCAAGTGGACGGTCTACAGCTGCGCTCTGCCCTACACGAGGGCCCAGCTTGTGTCGGTAAAGTATATCGTGGGCGGGCTTGCGCAATTGGCGGTAATAATTCTGCTGACCGCAATTCAGTGCGTCAGGTCAGGTTTCTCGGGCGGCTTTGACTTCGGCGTACTTCTTGAATATATGTCGCTGCAAATTTTCATGTCCTGCCTTGTCTGCTCGGTAAATTTGCCTTTTGTTTTCAAGTACGGCGTGGAAAAGGGCAGAGCATGGTATTACATCGCGCTTGTGCTGGTATTCGGCGTGGCCGGCGCCTTGGCCGGAATATTTGTCTTGTCCGATACCTCGCGGCACGGAATATTGGGCGCGTTTGCCCTTGTGCCCGCCATAGCCGGCATAGTCATATACGCCCTGTCCTGGCGGCTGTCGATAAGGTTTTACGAAAAGCGGGAAATGTAGGCGTTTTCCCGCCGGTGCAACAAAGCGGCGTAGGGCGGGCTGCCCTCAGCCCGCCGCAAATCACATAAAAAAGTCGGAACAGGCGCGTCGAAGCCTGTTCCGACTTTTTCATCATGTTGGATTTTTACAGGATTATACCGTGCAAAGGTCACTATCAGTTACCCGCCGTAAGCTCCACCGCGTGGGCGATGCAGGGGATGCTTTCTCCCTGCAAAACCGTGGTGGGGGAGAGCAGGGCTCCCGTGGCGCAGAACAGCACCCGCTTCCACTCGCCTCGCTCCATCTTCGGCAGAATATAGGCGCACAGCACGCTGGCCGCACAGCCGCAGCCGCTGCCGCCGGCGTGGACGTCCTGTTTTTCGCGATCAAAAATCATTTCCCCGCAGTCGTGGTAGTTGTCGGAAAGGATAATGCCGTCCCGCGCCAGAAGCTCACGGGTGAGGTCCATGCCGATGACGCCCAGGTCTCCCGAGAAAATGGCGTCGTAATCCGTGGGCATGGCTCCCATCGCCCGCAGGTGCGCGGCCAGTGTGTTTGCGTAGGCCGGAGCCATGGCGCCGCCCATGTGGTTGGCGTCGGTGATGCCCTTGTCAACGATGGTGCCGATGGTGGCGGCGCTTATCTTGACCTTCCCCAGAAAGCTCAGCAGTACCGCTCCGGCACCGGTCACCGTCCACTGGGCGGAAGGGGGCCGCTGGCTGCCGTATTCCAGAGGGGTGCGGAACTGCTTCTCCGCGCTGCAAAAGTGGCTGCCCGCGCTGGCCAGAATGTTGTCGCCATAGCCTCCGTCCAGCAGCGCCGCCGCCGTAATGATGCTCTCGGCGATGGTTGAGCATGCACCGTAAACGCCCAAAAACGGGGCTTTTAAATCCTTCACCGCAAATGAGGTGGCGGTGCATTGGTTGAGCAGGTCCCCGCCCACCGCCGCGTCCAGGTCCTCGCCCTTGACGCCCGCCTTTTTCAGGCAGATGTTTATGGCCTCCGCCTGGAAGCGGCTCTCGGCCTTTTCCCAGTTGTCCTGACCGAAATACTCGTCTGGCTCTATTCGGTCGAAAAGTTCGCCCAAGGGCCCGTCGCCCTCCTTTTGGCTGACGATGCAGCCGTGGGAGGCGATGACGGGCGGTCTGTTAAATCTTATCGTGCCTTGACTTATCTTCTGCATACCGTCACCTCAAAAATAAATAGTATATTATGCCCGCGATTATTGACGCGACCGTCCCGTAAACTATCACGGGGCCCGCCACGATGAACATTTTCGCGCCCACGCCGGTGACAAAGCCCTCGGTTTTGTACTCCATTGCGGGGGAGATGACCGAGTTGCTGAAGCCGGTTATGGGCACCAGCGTCCCCGCGCCGGCGTGCTTGGCGATTTTTTCAAAAACCCCAAGCGCCGTCAGCAGGGCCGCCAAAAAGATGAGGCTTATGCTGACCCACGACCCGGCGGCCAGCTTGTCCGCCCCCAGATAGAGGTACAGGTGCCTTAACGCTTCGCCGATGGTGCAGATGGCTCCGCCGAAGAGAAAAGCCTTCAGGCAGTCCAGCCAGAGGGGGGAGTTTTTCGTGCGCTCCTCCACCAATTTTGAATATTCCTTGTTTGTCATAGTTCCTCCCGATATTATTAGATGAGAGCGGTCTCCAGGTCCGCCGTAAAGCCTTTGTTCGTCAAGGCCAGCCGCAGCAGGTAAAGCCCCGCCAGCGCGGCCATGATACCGATTTTTTTGTACATAACATCACTCCTGAAGGTATTTTGCCCGCGCCGCCGAAAATTATAAAATGATATTGAAAAAATTTTCAAACTGTGATATAATCAAAAGAGAGCGACTAACACGGCCCCTCGGGGCAGCACTGAAAGGACGGTAACTATGCGCGTAATAAAAGCCGATGAAATAATTTCCGCCGTGGCGAGGCTCTGTATCGACGCCAACCGCAATCTTGGCGACGACGTTTGCCACACCCTCCGCGTCAGCGCCAAAAGGGAGGAGTCGCCCATCGGCAGGGCTATTCTGGAAAGAATAATTGAAAACGCCGATATCGCGCGGGAAAAGCGGATGCCCGTCTGTCAGGACACGGGCATGGCGGTTTTCTTCATAGACATCGGCAATGAGGTCATTGTCGAGGATATGACCATAGAGGAGGCCGTCAACGAGGGCGTGCGCAAGGGTTACGCCGAGGGGTATCTGCGCAAAAGCGTGGTCGCCGACCCTCTGCGCCGGGTGAACACCGGCGACAACACTCCGGCCATAGTACACCTGACCCAGGTGCGGGGCGACAGGCTCACCATAACCGTGGCTCCAAAGGGCTTCGGCAGCGAGAACATGAGCGGGGTGAAAATGCTCAAGCCCTCCGACGGTGAAAAGGGTGTCAAGGACTTCGTTGTGGAGGTGGCCGACAAGGGCGGCAGCAACCCCTGCCCGCCGATAGTCGTGGGCGTGGGTATAGGCGGCACTATGGAAAAGGCGGCCATCCTCGCCAAAAAGGCTCTGACCCTGCCCCTTGACAGCCACAATCCAGACCCCTATTACGCCGCCATGGAGGAGGAGCTTCTGGAGCGCATAAACGATTTGGGCATCGGGCCGCAAGGCCTTGGCGGGCGCGTCACCGCCCTTAAGGTGAATATCCTCACTTTCCCCACGCACATCGCCGGTCTGCCCGTGGCGGTGAACATAAATTGCCACGTTACAAGGCACAAAACCGTAGAATTATAGACCGGCTTCGGCCATGTTCAGTAATTTCTACAAAAAACTATTGACGTTTCAGGGAAATTGTTGTATAATATTAATAATAAAGGGGGACGTCCCCCGAAGAATATCTCTACAACAAGGAGGAACAGAGAATGAAGGTCAACATTTTTACGAGAAAGCTTACCATTCAGGACGCGAAAAAGGATATGATAGTCAAAAAAGTGTCCAAGCTGGGCAAGTTCTTTGACGACTCGGCCGAGGCCAACGTCGTCATAAGCGAACAGCGGGACCGCATGATAGTGGAGGTGACCATTACCTCCAGGGATATGATATACCGGGCGGAGAACCGGGACACGGAGCTTTACAACGCTGTGGATGAAAACATCGAGGCCATCGAGCGTCAGATAAGGAAGAACAAGACCCGTCTGGCCCGCCGTCTCCGTCAGGGCCTGGACATCGCCGCGCCGGACACTTTCTTTGTGGACGCCAGCGAAAATGACGACAGCGAGATACGCATCGTCCGCACCAAGACCCACCACATCAAGCCCATGAGCCCAGAGGAGGCTGTGCTTCAGATGAATTTGGTAAACCACAGCTTCTATGTTTTCCAAAATTCCGAGACCGAGCAGACCGCCATCGTTTACAGACGTAAGCAGGGCGATTACGGTCTTATCGACATTGAATAACATTTTGACCATAAACGGCGGCGGTGACTATCGCCGCCGTTTTTTGGAGTGAGGTGAGAGCGTGCTGCACATAACAAAGGCCATAATAGTCGAGGGCGCCTACGACAGGCAAAGGGTCGAGGAGGTCTGCGACGCCTACTGCTTCGCCACGGGAGGCTTCGACGTTTTTGCCGACAAGGAAAAACGGGAATTTATCCGCCGCCTTGCCAAAGAGAAGGGAATTATCGTCCTTACGGACTCGGACCGGGCGGGCTTCGCCATTAGAGCCCACATCAAAAGCATAGCCGGAGAGGGCCGGGTGCTGCACGCCTACACTCCCGAAATTTACGGCAAGGAGCGCCGCAAGGCCAAGCCCTCCGCCGAGGGGAAGCTGGGCGTCGAGGGCATGGAGCCGGAGACCCTGGAGGAGGTGCTGCGTCCCTTCGCCGAGGGTAGCGCGCCCCCGCCCTCCGACCCGGTCACCAAGCGGGACCTTTTCGAGCTGGGACTTGCCGGAGGGAGGAACAGCGCCGGCGGACGGCGCAGGCTCTGCGAGAGGCTGGGCATACCATCCGGAATTTCCGCAAACGCGCTGATTGAGGCGATAAACGCAATTATGACCAAAAAACAGTTTTACCGTATTGTAAATTCCATTAAATTAGACTTTACAAGCGAGTAAAAATCTGATATAATTGTATACTGAAATACGGCGAAAGGAAGATGAAAATGAAAAGGATAACGGCTTTTCTGCTGGCGCTGACTGTGGCCGCCGGGCTGGTTTTCAGCTTTGCACCGGGGGCGATGGCGGCGTATATGGAGCTTGAGGATATATACACCGAGTACGGCCTCGGCCAGACGGTCACCGTCAAAGGCCGTACCGATATAAGCATCGTGGTGCTGTACCTTACCGACCCGAACGGGCTTGGCCGCATCGCCATGACGCTCAGCGGTAAGGAGCTGATGGCGGGCTATACCTTCGCCATTGGCAGGGACTGGGTGCTGGGCCCCTACACGATGGTAGTCGGCTCCGGGGCGGATGTGGTGAACGAGTATCACTTCGACGTGGTACAGGACCCCGTTAATCACAACGCCTCAAGCGGCAACGGCAATAGGGTGGTCGCCACCAGCATTTCGGTCAGCCCCGCCAGCATCGAGATAAAGGCGGGGGAGAGCGCCACCGTTGAGGTGACCTCCGCCGAGTCCACGGTCAAGTGGGAGACCGACGACGGCGACAAGATAAGCATCACCGGCGGAAAGACCGCCACCATAACCGGCAAGCGCACCGGTACCGCCAAGGCATGGGCCTACAGCGGCAACAACTATGCCACCGTCACCGTGACCGTCCTTCCGGCGGATAGGGAGCCGGTTGGCACCGTGACCACCCCCGGCAATGACGGCCGGCAGCCTGACAAGACCGATGAGGCCGCCGAAAACGGCGGATCTCAGACGCTGCCCGACGCTTTTAACGACCTTGACGGCGTGGAATGGGCGAAAGAGAGCATCAACGCCCTTGCCGCCGCCGGCATCGTCAACGGCGTGGGCGGCGGCGCCTTCGCCCCCGAACGGAACGTCACCCGTGCGGAGTTTGTCAAGATGGCGGTGGAGGCTTTCGGCTTTGAGCACAGCGGACAGGCCCTTGAATTTACCGACGTTGACGGCGGAGAATGGTACGCGGACGTGGTGGCCATAGCCGCCGAAAACGGCATTGTCAACGGCTACGGCGACGGCTCCTTCCTGCCGGGGAACAATATAAGCTGTCAGGACGCGGCCCTCATACTCAGCAGGGTCGCCGGTATGAAGGGCATAAATATGGCCGCGCCCGCCTCCCTGCCCGCCGACGATGGGACCTCCGAATACGCCCGCGAGGCGGTCAGCCTCCTGCGGAGCAACGGCGTGATTTCGGACGAGATGGGCTTTGAGCCTTTGGAAAAGGCCACCCGAGCCCAGAGCGCCTATATGATATACCAAATTTACGCGCTGGGGCGGAAAAATGGCTGAGCGTCCGCATGACGGCCATCGGGAACGGCTGAAGGCCAGGTTTGAAAAAGAGGGCCTCATGGGTTTTGAGCCTCACGAGGTGCTCGAGCTGCTGCTGTTTTACGCTATGCCCCGCAGGGACACTAACCCCATCGCTCACGAGCTTTTGAAGCGGTTTGGCAGTCTGGACAAGGTGCTGGACGCGGACGTTGAGGAGCTGACGGAGGTGAGCGGCGTGGGACGGCACGCGGCCTCGCTGATAAGCATGATGCCGCGGCTGTTCCAGTATTATGCCCGATGCCGCTTTTCCGAAACTCCGAAGATGGAGGACTGCGAAAGCATGGGACGTTATTTCTGCGCCCAGATAGGGCTTATGGAAAACGAGGTCTTCGCGGCGGCGGCCTTTGACGCGGCAAACAGGTGGATAGCCTTTGAGATAATTTCCGAGGGCTTTGTTTCTCAAACGGAAATAAGGCTCCGCGCTTTGGTGGAATTTGCCGTCAGGAAAAAGGCTTCCATGATAGTGGTGGCCCACAACCACGTCCACGGGCCGCTTTGTCCCTCTCAGGCCGACCGGGACGCGACGCGGCTCATCTGCCGCAGCCTCGGTCAGATAGGCGTAAAGGTGGCCGACCATATAATCGTTGCCGGAGACGGGTATTTCAGCTTTGCAATGAACGATATAATGCCGATATAGACTATAAGATAAAGGATGGTACATATGAGTAAACGTATTTTCGTAGAAAAAAAGCCCGGCTTTGACGTCGAGGCCCGGGGCCTGCTCCATGACCTCCGCCACACCCTGATGATAGAGGGGCTGGAGGGACTCAGGATAGTGAACCGCTATGACATCGAGGGCGTGACCGACGAGGAGTACGCCGCCGCAAGGACGCTGGTATTTTCTGAGCCGCCGGTGGACTATGCCTTTGACGAGGAGATAAGCATCGCTCCGGATGAAACCGTCATCGCCTACGAGCTGCTTCCCGGCCAGTACGACCAGCGGGCCGACAGCGCCGCCGTCTGCGTCCAGATAATCACTCAGGGCGAAAAGCCCATTGTACGGGCGGCCAAGCTCATAATATTCAAGGGCAGCGTCTCCCTCGAGGACGCCGAGCGCATCAGAAAGTACGTCATAAATCCCGTCGAGGCCCACGACGCGAAAATGGAAAAGCCCGAAAGTCTGGTAATGACCGCCGACGTTCCGGCGGATGTGGCCGAGGTAAAGGGCTTTATCGACGGCGGAGACGGCGCTTTGGAGGCTCTGGCCGAGAAAATGGGCTTCGCCATGGATTTGGACGACCTTAAATTCTGCCGGGCCTATTTCCGCGACGCCGAGCATCGCAACCCCACCTTTACGGAGATGCGGGTCATAGATACCTACTGGTCCGACCACTGCCGCCATACCACCTTTACCACGATTTTTGACGAGGTGGAAATAGAGGACGGCTTTGAGCCGCTGAAAAACGCCTTCGAGACCTACAAGGCCGGTCGCGCGTCTATAAACCGCGCCAAGCCCATGTGTCTCATGGACCTGGCCACCATCGCCATGAAGGAGCTCAAGGCCGCCGGAAAGCTGGACGACCTTGACGAGAGCGAGGAGATAAACGCCTGCTCCATCAACATCACCGCCGATATCAACGGCCATCCCGAGCCGTGGCTGGTGATGTTCAAAAACGAGACTCACAATCACCCCACCGAAATAGAACCCTTCGGCGGAGCCGCCACCTGTCTGGGCGGGGCCATCCGCGACCCCCTTTCAGGCCGGAGCTATGTGTATCAGGCCATGCGCGTCACCGGCAGCGGCGACCCCCGCATCCCCGTTAAGGACACTCTCCCCGGCAAGCTGCCCCAGCGCAAGATAACCCGCACCGCCGCCGGAGGCTACAGCTCCTACGGCAACCAGATCGGACTTGCCACCGGTCAGGTGGCCGAGGTGTATCACCCCGGCTACGTGGCCAAGCGCATGGAGATAGGTGCCGTCGTGGGCGCCACTCCCAAGGACCATGTGGTGCGTATGCGTCCCGAAAAGGGCGACGTCATCATACTTTTGGGCGGCCGCACCGGTCGTGACGGCTGCGGCGGCGCCACGGGCTCCTCCAAGGCGCACAACGTCAATTCTCTTTCCACCTGCGGGGCCGAGGTTCAGAAGGGCAATCCCCCCGAGGAACGCAAGCTCCAGCGCCTGTTCCGCAACGGCGAGGTCACCCGCATGATAAAGCGGTGCAACGACTTCGGCGCCGGCGGCGTAAGCGTCGCCATCGGCGAGCTGGCCGACGGACTGGACATAAATCTCGACCTTGTGCCGAAGAAGTACGAGGGTCTTGACGGCACCGAGCTGGCCATCAGCGAAAGCCAGGAGCGTATGGCCGTGGTTGTCGCCGAGGGCGATGTGGAAAGGTTCATCGCCGAGGCCAACAAGGAAAATCTCGAGGCCACGGCCGTGGCCGTGGTCACCGACAAAAACCGCCTGCGCATGACCTGGCGGGGCAAGACCATAGTGGACATAAGCCGCGATTTCCTGAACACAAACGGCGCCGAAAAGCACGCCGCCATATATGCCGAGGCCCCCAAGGAGGAGCTGTTCCCCAAAAGCGAATATACCGATTTGGCCCAAAAGTGGCTCGAAACTTTGGGCGACCTTAACGTCTGCTCTCAGAAGGGACTTTCCGAGCGGTTCGACAGCTCCATCGGGGCCGGTTCCGTGCTGATGCCCTTTGGCGGCAAGTATCAGCTCACTCCCGCCGAGGGCATGGCCGCCAAGCTGCCGCTGAGCGAGGGCGAGACCACCACCGCCACCCTTATGGCCTATGGCTATAATCCCATCCTCACATCTAAAAGCCCCTTCCACGGCGCAATGTACGCCGTCGTCGAGTCCCTGTCCAAGATAGCGGCCATGGGAGGCGACTACAGCCGTGCGCGCCTGACCTTCCAGGAATATTTCGAAAGACTGGGCTCCGACCCCAAACGCTGGGGCAAGCCCTTCGCCGCCCTGCTGGGCGCTTATACCGCTCAGATGAAAACCGGCGCCGCCGCCATCGGCGGCAAAGACTCCATGAGCGGCTCCTTCGGCGACATGGACGTGCCGCCAACGCTGGTATCCTTTGCCATTGTCACCGAAAACGCCGGACGGGTCCTCAGCCCCGAGTTCAAAAAGGCCGGCAGCCATATAGTTTATCTGCCCCTGCCCCGTCTGGCCGACGACACTCCCGACTTCGACGCCCTGCACCGGAATTACGGCGCCATGTATAAGGCGGTCAAAGCCGGCAAGGTGCTTTCCGCTTCCGCCATAAAGATGGGTGGACTTTGCGAGGCCGTCAGCAAGATGACTTTCGGCAACGGCATCGGCGCGGAGATAAGCTACGGCGGCGACCTCTTCGCCCCCGAGACCGGCGGCCTTGTGGTCGAGACCGACGACGGCGGCCTTTTCTCGGACATCGGCGGCGTGTTGCTGGGCAGGACCGGCGGCAGCGGCATAACCGTCAACGGCGTTGATATCCACGGCGCTCTCGAGGCATGGAAGGCTCCGCTTGAGCGCATATTCCCCACAAAGGCGCGGGAGGAGGAAGCCCCTCTCACCGACTACCTCTACGGCAAAAGGTCCGTTCATGTGGCTAAAAATAAGGTCGCGAAGCCGAGGGTGTTCATTCCCGTTTTCCCAGGCACCAACTGCGAGTACGACAGCGCCCGCCAGTTTATCAAGGCCGGCGCCCTGCCGGAGGTTTGCGTTTTCAACAACCTTTCTCAGGTTCACGTTCAGGAGTCCCTGTGCGAGTTTGCCAAAAAGATAGGGGAGAGCCAGATGATAATGTTCCCCGGCGGCTTCAGCGGCGGCGACGAGCCCGACGGCAGCGGCAAATTTATCGCCGCGGCCTTCCGCAATCCCCTTGTGCGGGACGCGGTCATGGAGCTGCTGAACAATAGGGACGGCCTTATCCTCGGCATCTGCAACGGCTTCCAGGCTCTCGTCAAGCTGGGTCTTGTGCCCTACGGCGAGATACGCGACATAGACGAGACCTGCCCAACACTTACCTTTAACAACATTGGCCGCCATGTGTCGCAGATGGTATACACCAAGGTGGTCAGCAAGCTGAGCCCTTGGTTCAATAAGGCGGAGCTGGGCAGCGTCCACGCCATTCCCGTTTCCCACGGCGAGGGCCGCTTCGTAATTGAGCCCGGCCTGCTTGACGAGTTGCGTCGGAACGGACAGATAGCCACCCGCTACGTTGACCCCGAGGGCAGACCCACGCACGACATCGCCTTCAACCCCAACGGCAGCATCGACGCCATCGAGGGCATCACAAGCGCCGACGGCCGCATCCTCGGCAAGATGGGCCACAGCGAGCGCAAGGGCGATTTTGTGGCCGGCAACATCGTTGGCGACAAGGACCAGTTTATATTTGAAAGCGGCGTAGAATATTTTAAATAAATGAGGTGAGGAGAAATGAAAAAGCTTATTTCCCTGCTTTTGTCCGTATGCCTGTTGGCTCTTCCGGCGGTTTCTCTCGGAGCCGAGGAAGACGGGGCGGAGATAAGAGTGGCGGCGGTCTGCGGCTCCGAAAGCGTGGAGGTCGGCGACCAGTTCATGGTGAAGATAATGATAGACGGCGAGTTTGACGGCTATCTTGTCTACAGCGTGGCCGGCAGCTTTGACCCCGCCGTTGCGGAGCTGGTGGCTCCCGTTTACAAGGACGACGGCTTTTCTGTCGTATATAACGAGTTCAGCAACGAGGACGGAACCTTTCAGTTTGACGCGGCGGATTTCAGTCTCAATGGCAGCCGCGACAATCTCATAATGTCCCTGCTCTTTGAGGCCAAGGCACCGGGCAAATTTGAGCTTCACCTCGGACACGACGACGGCTCGACGGTTTTTGTCGGCCGCATCGGTGTCAACGGCTCCTATTCCGCCGAGCAGACGGACCTTGACTTGACAGTCGCCGATGACAGCGACGGTCGGCAGAACTTCATAATAAAGGAACGCGAGCCCCTCACCCCTTACGCCGACATGGACGGCTACGATTGGGCCGAGATAGCCGTAGGCGCCATGGCTCGGATTGGAGTGCTGGACGGCATCGCCGACGGCGAGAGCTTTGAGCCCGCCAAGAGCATTACGCGGGGAGAGTTTGTCGCCATGCTCATTCGGGGCGCAAAAATAACCGGTACCGGCGAGCAGTTCCCCGATGTGCCGGAGGACTATCCCTTTGCGGCCGAGATAGCCGCCGCCAGGAAGAAGGGCATAGCTCTCGGCGACGGCAAGGGCAATTTCAATCCCGACGCCACCGTTACCCGCCAGGACATCACGGCTTTTGTTTACCGTACCTTGCATTTGATGGGGAAAATGGACGAGGCTCCGCTTGAAGTGCTGGATGATTTTAGCGACAGCGCGGATATCAGCGACTATGCCGTGCAGACCATGGCCTCCGTGGTCAGGGCTGGCATAATCCGCGGCGACGATATGGGCCTTCTCAATCCCAAAAAGGATATGACGCGGGCCGAGGCCGCCGTGCTTATCGAGCGGGTAATAATCCATATCCGGCTTGTACTGTAGCGGCTTGACCTACTAATAAACAGGCGCGGGGCGGAGCTTGAGCATCCGTCCCGCGCCGAATATTCGGCGGATTTTATTGGAGAGTATGCGCTTTTATTGGAAAGTGCGTGCTTTTAATGGAGAGTATGCGCCTTTATTGAAGAGTGTGCGCCTTTATTGGAGGTGCGCGCCTTTATTGTGTGAGCCTTTAATGGAAAGTACGCGCTTTTAATGGAGAGTACGCGCTTTTAATGGAGAGTACACGCTTTTATTGGAGAGTACACGCCAAATTTTTTTGAAAAAAATGAAAAAAGGTATTGACAACCCCGCCCCTTTGTGCTATAATAGCACTGTTGGTGATTTTGAAGTAGGCTCTTGACAGTTTCCTTTAAAAAACCTCGGTCATACCGCCAAAATTGAATATGTGCCATTAGCTCAGTTGGTAGAGCACCTGACTCTTAATCAGGGTGTCCAGGGTTCGAGCCCCTGATGGCGCACCAGTCAAAAACCTCGTAAGCAAGCGGCTTGCGGGGTTTTTGCTTTGTCAATAAATGGGAGCAATAGTCGCCTGTCTAAAAAATTGTCTAAAAATTTGTTGGATGATACCTCAGAAAAATTTCCCCAAAACCCTGTTGTCTAAAAATTTGTCTAAAAATTTTGGGTCAATGTTCCGCAAAGGCCTCCTGCCATTTTCCGTTTGTGGGCCATATCAAGGTGAGCATAGATATTCATTGTCGTTCCAATATCAGCGTGTCCCAGCCAGTCTGAGATGTCCTTCATGCCCCAGCCCTTATCCAAAAGCATCGAGGCACATGAGTGACGCAAATCGTGCCAACGAATGTGTGGCAGGTTTAACCGTTTTAGGAGCTTGGTCAACTCGGTGGTGGGATAGCTCGGATAGTATGGAGCACCATCTTCCCGCGTGAAGATATAGCCGGTGTCATTGTAGCTTTTTCCAAAGAATTTCTTATTGTTGTCCTGCTCTTTTTTCAAACGCAAAAGGATAGGCTTAATATCATCCAGCAAAGGATATACGCGGTTGCTAGTCCTATTCTTTGTGGAATCCTTGGAAACTACGCCCTCTTCTCCTACAACAACTGTGTGACATATGGAAACGGTACCCTGTTCAAAGTCAACAGCCGACCATTTCAGTCCCATCAGCTCGCTTCGTCTGAGTCCGTACATAAAAGTTATGTATATCATGTCGTACAGGGGTGTTCCCGCTGTAACATCTAAAAGCTTCTTGCATTGCTCAGCTGTGTAAAAACTTATATGTTTCGGACTCCTTGCGGCTGTCTTGGGGATTTTTGCAAGACGGCAGGGATTATCCTTCAAATTGTATGGTTCTCGCATTGCATCGCCAAACATACGGCTTAGAACAGCCTTATGAAGCTCTAGGCTTCTTCGGGACAATCCGCCCTTTTTTCCGTCACAGCGGCCGGAGGTTGTCTTACTGTCCAAATATTTCTCGATGTCCGTTACCTTAACGCTGTGTAAAGTAAGATCGAGCTTTGCAAAGTATGGCTTGATATGATTGACTACATATGACTTGTACCCATCAAATGTAATTACATCAACCGTATCTTTCGCCTGCTCAAGCCACAGATCGATATAATCGGCAAAGAGCATATCATTGGCCGACTCTTCTTTTTCAAGTTCTTTTGCCAGCCTTTCTTCTCTTTCCGATATTATATCTGCCATGCGCTGATCTGCCTTGCGTTTGTTTCCCCTTGTGGAAGGTATTCCGGTGTTGACCCATTCGGTTTTTCGCTTTCCATTAAAATCTTTATACGAAAAGACCACATAATACTTTCCGTGTTTTTCTTGTAGGCTGCCGCTCATAAAAATAACTCCTTTCTTCGCGATAGCCCGTCTTCATTTCTAAAATGATTATATCATCGGCGGGCATAGGTTTCAAGCCTTTTTTTCTTCGTAGTTCTTCAAAAAAACTATAACGCCGGCTTTGGGTACAATGTATTTGCCTCTGAGCCGTCTGCTCGGGATTTTTCCCGACTGTAGTAATTTGTACGCTGAATTACGTCCTATACGAAGTATTTTGCAAATATCATCAACGGTCAATACATCCGGATATTTGTTTAACATTTTCCGTCCCTCCAACTTTAAATATGGTATTTCGCATTGGACGGCAGTCTAATAACATAGGATCGGTTGGAAATATTTATTCAGCCGCTCCTATATTAATTTGTTTTATTTTTTATGTCTGTGCCTTAACGGACGGCAGCCTGCGCACTGCTCCATAGGAATTCCACCTCTCCGGTGTTGCCGAAGCCGCTCCCAATATGTGTGACGCTTTTAACGCTCAAATTATGGCTAAGCGGAAGTATCATTATCCCTGTACGGAATCTTCGCCCACAGCTCGCAAGGCTGCTTTTCGGAGGTGATGTTCCCGCTCCGCCCGAAATTTTCGGGTATCATCGCGCATTTTCCGTATGGCTTCGCCGTACCGGAATGTATCCGTCATGCACTATGCTGCGCCGGCGTTATCTTCCGGGCTTTCTTTGTCAAAGTACGCAGGCCATATAAGCCTATCAAAGAGTGCAAAACACCCTTTGATAGGCTATACGGATTAAGTATTATCCGTCATCTTCAATGTCCCTTAATTTTTCCTTTAATCTTTTCAGCGCTCTTGATTTATATGTATAGATGTTACTTGACGTAGTGTCCAAAATTGAGGCGATTTCCTTTAATTCCATTTCCTGAACTATGTTAAATGCTATGATGATACGTTCAAGGCGGGTTAGACGCTTGATAGCTTGCGCTATCTCGTCATTATCAATAGAGTCATCAATCATTTTGAGTGCGATCTTATCCATAACATTTCTGTACAATCTGGTAAACTCCCGTGGTTCGATTTTGGTGTCTAAGGTATGTTCGTTCGTTTCGGAATAACCTTTTTCAATTAAGATACTGAGAATGAGCCGTTCTAAGCTTGACAAAATCTGTTTCACTCCAATCTTTTCCTTTTGAAAAAAATTAAAAGAAACAGATGTCAATACTATTAAAGCACATTTACATAGCAAACCTTACAAAATAAATTAATTTTTTGAAAAAAATTTTTTTAGACTTGAAATTGTTATATTAAAGTAAAAAAGAAAAGGCAGCATCATTATTTACTAATAACCATGCTGCCATAATTAGTTAAACACAACAATCCCGCTCTACCGGAATGATAGAGCGGGTTAATTTTACCCTACTTCTTGCTCCAGATTGCGAAATGCCTCAGTATCGAAGAATTCAGGGAGACTGATTTCAAGACCATCACAAAGTGCCTTTATAGTTGCAATCCCTGTATTTTTCGTTGCGCCATATATTATATTTTTTAATGTTGACGGCGGCATACCGGATATAGTCGCAAGAGCGTTTACAGTTATCATTCTCACTCTGCACAATTCAAGTATTCGATCTTTAACCGCTTCCTGCGCTTTCATATCTTCACCGCCCGTAAAAAGACTGTAATTAGTATACAACAATTACAAAAACATTTTCGCCCTTATACGGTCTATTTCGACAAAATATCAAAAAATAATAAATTGGCGCGTTGTAAAATGAAGTTGCAATACCCCACTGGGTAAAAGTTTTCAAAAAAGAAAATCCATAGTGACAAATC
>CANPZO010000026.1 GCA_947589005.1 uncultured Clostridia bacterium
ATGAGTCCGGTACAGTACCGAACTCATTCACAAGTAATCTAAGTTTATATTTTGTCTAAACTTTGGGGTTCACTTCAAAAGGCGGTTTTTCCACATTATTCATAGTTTTGATATTATTGCTGGTTTTTTCACCGCGTAAATTTGGCTAAATAGAAGCTTTTAGCCCTTGAACGATCTGTGCCATTTTTTCCAGCCCATTCAGTCCTCGTCCCTGTCGCTGGCGGCGTTGCCCACCAGGAAGATAAGGGCGCCGATAACCGTGAATATGCCGGCGATAACCACAACCGCGGTTGTGAAGAAGCCGAAATAGTTGTTAATTACAGTTTGCAGGAAGGGGGCCGTCACGGTGTAGGAGGGCCGCAGGAGGATAGCGCCGGCGATTACGGCCAGACCGCTGATTATAAAGCTCCAGCCTACGGGTATATGTCCCGAGCCGTTATGGTGGCCCAGAACCATGAGCAGCACGATCAGCATTATATTTATAAGCATAATCGCCGCCAGTATTTGAAGCGACAGCAGGTGCTTGGTGTATCCGGTATACCGGCGGAGCTTCGTTGAATCCAGCGAGGCTTGGGACAGGTCGGCCATTTTCTCCCCGTCAAAGTAAGACTCGATGCGGGCGTAGTCGGTATCGTTAAGCTCCCGCCCCGTAAAGCTGCGTATCGTGGAGGAGCTGTTCCTTATAACATTGGCTATGTCCGTGCCCGTCATGGGGGAGTAGGGCTTGTCCAGCAGCAAATGGTCCGCCGCCGCGCGGAGGTTTTTCTCTATCAAATCGTTCATGCCGGAATTACGTATGCCGGAGAGTATCTCGGCGTATGTAACCACGGCGGTCTCGCTGCTGTTGTCCCTTATCATGTCCACAAGCGCCGCCCGTCCGGAGCTGGCCTTCACGCCCAGGGCCTCGTAGTCGGGCAGATAGGTGACGCCGTTGGAGTTGCGGCTTATGGGTATCTCGGCGGTGTCCATGTTATTGACCGCCATGTGTATCGCGTAGGAGCTGGTGGTCACCCTCACCGAGAAGGCGGCGATAAAGCCGGTCATGGTGACCGTCATCACCAGGAAAAGTATAAAGCTGGCGAAGCCCATGGCCACTTTTTGACCGGTGGATATCCGCTTTTTCTTGCTCTTGTTTTTGCGGGCCTCGACCTTTTTCCGCTCTTTGGAGCGGTTTTTGCTGCGCCTTTCCTGGCGGCGCTTTTCCTTTTCAAGGTCCACGTTTGGAATGTTGATGGGCTTCGGCGCGAACTCGCTGAGCAGACTGGCGTCGGTGCCCTCGGCGGCGGTGTATTCCTGCTCCTCCGACTCGGTCTCCTCCGCGGTCTCCTCTGCCGCTTCCTCCGCCGCGGGCTCTTCGGACTCGTCAGCCTCCGGCGCTTCGGCCTCGTCAGCCTCCGGCGCTTCGGCCTTTTCTGCTTCTTTAATCTCTTTAACTTCTTCGGCTGCCTCGTCAGCGGCGGGCGCTTCTTCGGCGGCCTCCGTCTCGGGGACGGCGGGGGTCTCAGGCTCGGCGGCCTCCGCCGGCTCAACGGCCGTTTCGGTAATATTTTCGTCGGTATTTTCAGCAACAGGCGCCGTATCTTCCGGTTTTTCCTCCCGGCGCTTGTATTTGTTTTTAGACATGATATCACTCCTTTGCGTTTTTTATATTATACACCATATCTTGAGAAATTGCAAGTGTTTTTGTAATTATACTGCAAAATCTCGGGGCGGGCCCGGGATTTTCGTTAAGGATAAGCGCATCCGGCAGTTGATTTCCGCAATACTTTATTTTCCGTGCCTTTCCACAAAATTTCCTATCCGCTGGAGAGCGGTCTCGATGCTCTTTATGCCGTAGGCGTAGCTGCACCGGACAAAGCCCTCGCCGCTGTCGCCGAAGGCGGTGCCGGGCACAACGGCCACCTTTTCCTCCTGCAAAAGACGGGTGGCGAACTCCTCGCTGGTCATGCCGAGACTGCTTATGTTGGGGAACACGTAAAAGGCGCCCAGCGGCTCAAAGCAGGACAGCCCCATGTCGCGAAAGCCCTTTACCATCACCCTGCGGCGCAGGTTGTACTCGTCCCGCATGGCGGCCACATCGTCATCGCAGCTGCGCAGGGCCTCGACGGCGGCGTACTGACTGGTGGTGGGGGCGCACATTATGGCGTACTGATGTATTTTCAGCATGGCCTTGATGAGCGCCTTGGGGCCCATGGCGTAGCCCAGCCGCCAGCCCGTCATGGCAAAAGCCTTGCTAAATCCGTTTATGGTAACGGTACGCTCCTTCATGCCTTCCACGGCGGCAAAGGGAACGTGCTCGCCCTTATAGGTCAGGGCGCCGTAAATCTCGTCCGAAAGCACGAGGATATCCCTGTCCCTGATAACGTCGGCTATGGACTCAAGGTGTTCGCGCTCCATTATGGCCCCGGTGGGATTGTTGGGGAAGGGGAGCACAAGGAGCTTTGTGCGGTCGGTTATCTTCGCCGCCAAAGCCTCGGGCGTCAGGCGGAATTCGTCTTTCTCCTCGGTTACGATGGGCACGGGCACGCCTCCGGCCATGGTGACGCAGGGCTTGTAGCACACGAAGGACGGCTCGGGTATAAGCACCTCGTCCCCATTGGATATCACCGCCCTCACCAGCAGGTCTATGGCCTCGCTGCCGCCCACGGTGATAAGCACCTCATCCTCGGCGTAGTCCACGCCGTAGGTTCGATGGGTGTAGCGGCACAGCTCCTGCCTCAGCTCTTTTAGACCGGCGTTGGAGGTGTAGTGGGTCTGTCCCCTTTCGAGGGCGTAGATGCCCGCCTCCCTTATGGCCCAGGGGGTAACGAAGTCCGGCTCGCCCACGCCCAGGGAAATGGCGTCCTTCATCTCGGCCACTATGTCGAAAAACTTACGTATGCCGGAGGGAGCCATTTCCGCAATATGCGGCGATATCATTTCGGCGGCGTCCCTCATAAGGTGATGACCTCCCTGTCGTCCAGCTCCTCGCCGGTAAAGATTACGTTTTCCTTTTTATAAGTCTTGAGCGTAAAGTGGGTATTGGTGGATACCACGCCCTCCATGGGGGCCAGCTTTTCGGAAACGAACATGGCCACCTCCTTAAGGCTCTTGCCCTCCACGCTCACCAGCAGGTCAAAGCTGCCGCTCATGAGGGTCACGCCCTTCACCTGGGGATACTTGTATATGCGCTCGGCAATTTTGTCGTAGCCGTCGCCCCGCTGAGGAGTAATTTTTATTGTTATAATGGCGCTGATGTTGTCCCGGTCAGTGCGTTCCCAGTTGATGAGGGTCTTGTAGCCGAGGATTATTTTCTCGTCCTCCAGCTCCTTTATGGCGTCGGTCACGACATCCCTTGTGGTGCCCAGCATTGTGGCCAGCTGTTCGGCGGTGTAGCGGCTGTCCCGCTCCAGAAGCCTGAGTATATCGTTTTTCATGGCAATCGGTCCTTTCAAATGCTTATGCCAACACTCAATGAAAGCATGACGTCCGCGCCGCCTTTTCATTGAAGATTGGTATTACTTGCTTTCTATTATAAAATAAAAATTAAAAAAAATCTACACTTTTTTTAAATTTAATATGAAAAATATAAAAAAGGTTGCAATCATGCAATTTTTGTTATATAATATACTTGTATTATTATGTAGTACGGTTCGCCGTGCTATGACAGGGTTTCAAAGACGAAACACAGCATAAACGGGAGGTACATTTAATATGTGTGGAATTGTCGGTTACATAGGACCGGAGGAAGCGGCCCCAATACTGCTCGAGGGCCTGTCTAAGCTGGAATACCGGGGCTACGACTCGGCGGGACTGGCTATTTATAACGACGGCGCCATAACTGTCGAACGTGCCGTTGGCAAGCTTGTGAACCTTTACGAAAAGACGGACGGCGGCGCCAAGCTTAAGGGCACCCTGGGCATAGGCCACACACGCTGGGCCACTCACGGAAAGCCCAACGAGACCAACGCCCATCCCCATTCCAGCGAGAATTTTTCTCTCGTCCACAACGGCATCATTGAAAACGAGGCGGAGCTCCGCCGGAAATACCTTAAGGACGTGGAGTTCGCCAGTGACACCGATACCGAGGTGATAGTGCGTCTGCTGGAAAAGTTCACCTCCGAGGGCGAGGATATGAACGTGGCCATAATGCACCTCATCGACATAATCGATGGCAGCTACGCCCTGGCCATCATCGACCGCCGGGATTCGGAGCATATGTACGCCGTCAAGAACAAGTCCCCGCTTTTGGTGGGCAAGGGCGACGGCTTCACCATGATAGGCAGCGACGCCATGGCCATGATAGCCCACACGGACACCTTCTATGAGATACAGGACAAGGAGTTCGCCGTCGTTACAAGGGACGGCGTGGAGCTTTATACCAGCTATTCAAAACGCATTGACCGGGAGCCCTACAAGGCCGAGCTGGACCTCGACGACATATCGAAGGGCACCTATCCCCACTATATGCTCAAGGAGATAGAGGAACAGCCCCTCGTCATCCGCCGCATAATCGGCGAGTACCAGAACGAGGCGGGCGAGCTCACCGTGCCCGAGGAGATACTGGCGGACGTTCGGGCCTGCGACAAGATATATATCATCGCCTGCGGCACAAGCTATCACGCCGGAATAATAGGCAAGCACTTTTTCGAAAACATTTCCGGCAAGCCCGCCGAAAGCTGCGTCGCCAGCGAGTTTGTGTACAACACGCCGCTTCTCACCGAAAATCCCCTGTTCATTTTCATATCCCAGAGCGGAGAGACGGCCGACAGCCGCGCCGTCCTTGTCAAGGTGAAGCAGATGGGCTTCAAGACCCTGACCCTTACCAACGTCAAGGGCTCCACTTTGTCGAGGGAGGCCGACCACACCCTGCTGCTCTACGCCGGTCCGGAAATAGCCGTCGCCTCGACCAAAGCCTACACCGCGCAGATAGCCGTTCTGGCGATACTGGCGACGGCGGTCAAAAACAAAATCGGCATCGACCTTAAGTACGAGCTGGCGCTTATCGCCAACACCATCGAGGGTCTTTGCGGCGACCGTGAGCTTTACAGCCGCCTGGCCGAGGAGTACATCGTTCCCTCCCGGAACTGCTTCTACATAGGCCGCGGCGTGGATTACTACGTATGCCTTGAGGCGGCGCTGAAGCTCAAGGAGATTTCCTATGTCCAGACGGAGGGCTTTGCCGCCGGTGAGCTTAAGCACGGCACCATCGCCCTTATCGAGGAGGGCACGCCCGTCGTGGCGGTGATAACCCAGGCAAACACGGCCCTCAACACCCGCAGCAACGTGAAGGAGGTCGTGTCCAGAGGCGCCAAGGTCATAAAAATAGCCTCCAAGGGTATTTCCACCCGCAAGGACCAGATAGTCATCGGCGACGTTCACGAGATGCTCTCGCCGCTGGTGAGCGTGGTTCCCGCCCAGTATCTGGCCTACTACACCGCCCTGCACCGCGGCTGCGATATAGATAAGCCCAGAAACCTGGCCAAGTCGGTGACGGTGGAGTAAATCATTAAAAAATAAGCGCCGCCCGTCAATCGGCGGAAGCGTATAACAAAAACGCGGAAAACGCGCCGCTTATTGTTCGCGGCAATAATAGTACGAAAGGATGACAAATTATGTCCAAAGTTGCACTTGTTATGGGCAGCGACAGCGATTTTGACGCCCTCGCGCCCTGCATAAAGACCCTGAAAAAGTTTGGCCTTGATGTCGAGGTTCGGGTGATATCCGCCCACCGCAGCCCCGAGCTGGCCCACGAGTTCGCGGCCAAGGCTGAGGAAAACGGCATCGACGTCATTATCGCCGCCGCGGGCAAGGCCGCCCATCTTGCGGGCGTCCTGGCCGCCTTTACCACCCTGCCGGTAATCGGCATACCCATCAAGTCCAGCCTTATGGACGGTCTCGACAGCCTGCTGAGCGTGGTACAGATGCCCTCGGGCATACCCGTTGCGACGGTGGCCGTCAACGGCAGCGAAAACGCCGCCATCCTTGCCGCCCAGATAATAGCTCCCACAAACCCCGACGTCAAGCGTAAGCTGAAGGAGCACAAGGAGGCCATGAAGAAGGCGATTGCGGAAAAGGACGCCATGATAGGGGAGAAAGCGGAGGCGATACGGTAGTCATGCGCACCGATGAAAAGCTCCGCGAGGAGTGCGGAGTGTTCGGCATTTACGACAAATCACGGACGCTTGACTGCGCCCGGCTGACCTACTATGCCCTTTACGCCTTGCAGCACCGGGGTCAGGAGACCTGCGGCATTGTGTCCTGCGACGGCGAGGATTTCATCTGCAACAAGGGCGCCGGCCTGGTGCCCGAGGTGTTCAACGACTTCAGTCTCAGCCGCTTCACCGGCCACATGGCCATCGGCCATGTCAGCTGCGTCGGCCATGAGGACAGCCATAAGCAGAACTCCCAGCCAATCGTCACCAAGTATACAAAGGGCCATATGGCCATCGCCAACAACGGCGGCCTTGCCAATCACAACAAGCTGATAAACGAGCTTGTGCAGAACGGCGCCATCTTCCATTCGGACTCGGACGCTGAGATAATGACCTATCTTCTGGCTTGGGAGCGGATAACCAGCGGCACCGTGGAAAAGGCCCTGTCCGAGGTTATGAAAAAGCTCGACGGCGCTTATTCGCTGGTAATGATGACCCCGCGCAAGCTAATTGCCGCCCGCGACCCCTACGGTATACGTCCCCTCTGTGTGGGCAAAATAGGAGAGGCATGGGTCTTTGCCAGCGAGACCGCCGCACTCAAGGCCGTGGGCGCTGAGTATCTGCGGTATGTGGAGCCCGGCGAAATCGTTGTCGTGGACGACGGCGGACTTGTTTCCATACGGGACCACGTGGGCAGACACAGGCCGCGGCCCTGCATCTTTGAATATATTTACTTTGCCCGGCCCGACAGCGTTTTGGACGGACAAAGCGTTTACGAGGCCCGCCGCCGCGCGGGGGCGATTTTGGGCGCCGAGACCCGAGTTGACGCCGACATCGTCATAGGCGTGCCCGACAGCGGCCTCTGCGCCGCCGTCGGTTACAGCGAGGCTTCCGGCATACCCTACGGCATCGGCATAGTGAAAAACCGCTATGTGGGCCGCACCTTTATCCAGCCCACCCAGCCCATCCGCCAAAGGAACGTGGAAATCAAGCTGACTGCTTTGGAATCCAGCGTAAAGGGCAAGCGGGTGGTCCTTGTGGATGACAGCATAATTCGGGGCACCACCAGCGCCAATCTCATAAAGCTGCTTAAGGCCGCGGGCGCCACCGAGGTACATATGCGGGTATCGTCGCCGCCCTTCCTGTGGCCCTGTTATTTCGGCACCGACATACCGAATAAGCATGAGCTCGCGGCCAACAACCTCTCCTGCGAGGAGCTGCGCCAAAAGATAGGGGCCGACTCTCTGGGCTATCTGGACGTGGAGGATTTGAAGCGCATAGTGCCGGAGCTCGACAGCTACTGCGACGCCTGCTTCAGCGGGAATTACCCCGAATTTTAAATAATGAAAGGAATATAGACATGAGTTCAGCATACAAAAACGCCGGCGTTGACGTGGAGGCCGGCTACGAGGCGGTCCGCCTCATGAAGGCGGACGTAAAGAGAACCTTTACCAAGGGAGTTATGGGCGACATAGGCGGCTTCGGCGGTCTTTTCGCCCTGAACAAGGAGGAGTATGAGGAGCCCGTCCTGGTCAGCGGCACCGACGGCGTGGGCACCAAGCTGAAAATCGCCTTCCTGTCCGACAAGCACGACACCGTAGGGCAGGACTGTGTGGCGATGTGCGTGAACGACATCGTATGCAGCGGCGCGAAGCCTCTGTTTTTCCTGGACTATGTGGCCGTGGGTAAAAACGTCCCCGAAAAGGTGGCCGCCATCGTCCGCGGCGTTGCCGACGGCTGTATCAAGAGCGGCTGCGCCCTCATCGGCGGCGAGACCGCCGAGATGCCCGGCTTTTATCCCGAGGACGAGTACGACCTGGCGGGCTTTGCCGTTGGCGTAGTTGACAGGAAAAAAATAATCGACGGCAGCCGCCTCCGGCCCGGCGACGCCCTTATCGGCATAGCCTCCAGCGGCGTTCATTCCAACGGTTTCTCCCTTGTGCGCAAGGTGTTCAACGTCAATGAGGAAAACGCCGGCAACCTCCGCCGCTATAATGACAAGCTGGGCACCAGCGTCCTCGAGACCCTGCTGACCCCCACAAAAATTTATGTAAAGCCCGCCCTGGCCCTTATCGAGGCTTGCGACGTGAAGGCAATTTCCCACATTACCGGCGGCGGTTTTTACGAGAACATACCCCGTATGCTCAAGGATGGGACCAAGGCCGTCATAAGGAAGGACAGCTTTGAGATTTTGCCCATTTTCAAGCTTATTCAGGAGACCGCCAATATCTCTGAGCACGATATGTTCAACACCTTTAACATGGGCATAGGCATGATAGCCGCCGTTCCCGCGGAGCAGGCGGACACGGCGGTAAAGGTCCTGGAAGAAAACGGCGAAAAGGCATACGTTATCGGCGAGATAGCCGACGGCGAAAAGGGAATAGAAATAATATAAGTAATATAAGCCGTAGGGGAGCGCATTGCGCTCCCGCCATCAAAGAACACCGTAAAAATGACATTGCTATGGATAAATCAAATTTTCCTGTACGAAAACAAAACCGAATAAAAGATTTTGATTACAGCAGAGCGGGCGCGTATTTTATAACCATGTGTGTTAAAAATAATAAATGTCTTTTGTGGAGGCGCGGCTACAAATACACCGAGGCTTCCCCTGACATTAAATTGTCAAGATACGGCATGGCGGTGGAATGGGCAATTAAAAATATTCCTGCCCATTATCCATTGGTAGACGTTGATAAATACGTAATTATGCCCAATCACATCCATTTAATACTGTCAATTAGATGCGGCCCCGGCGGGAGCGCAATGCGCTCCCCTACGGTGTCTAATGTCATTAATCAGATGAAAGGCAGTGTAACTAAAAGTATAGGCTTTTCCTTGTGGCAGAGGTCATTTCACGACCACGTTATAAGAAATGCCAACGACTACGATAAAATATACGCCTACATTGACAACAACCCCATAAATTGGGACATTGACTGCTTCTACGTGGATTTGGAGGAAACATCATGAAAAATATTGCGGTACTGGTCAGCGGCGGGGGGACTAACCTCCAGGCCCTGATAGACGCTCAAAACAGCGGCATAATCAAAAGCGGCCGCATAGTGGCCGTCGTGTCCAACAAGGCCGGAGTCTACGCCCTTGAGCGGGCGCAAAGGGCCGGAATTGAGACCGCCGTCATAAGCAAAAAGGAGGAGGGCGCTAACTTCTCTCACGCCCTGACGGAGTTTATGAAGGCCCGCGGCATCGACCTCATAGTGCTGGCGGGCTTCCTGGCCATACTTGACGGGGAGCTGCTCCATGAGTATCGTGACCGGATAATCAACATCCATCCCTCTCTGATACCCTCCTTCTGCGGCGACGGCTACTACGGCCTGCGGGTGCATCAGGCGGCCCTTGACTATGGCGTAAAGGTCACCGGCGCCACGGTGCATTTTGTAAACGAGGTGGTGGACGGCGGAAAGATAATTATGCAGAAGGCCGTGTACATAGACCCCGCCGACACTCCCGAAACCTTGCAGCGCCGCGTCATGGAGGAGGCCGAATGGGTGATACTGCCCCGGGCCGTGGAAATGGTGTGCGCGAATTCGTAGAGAGCGTCGGCAAAAATTTGAAATTAGGAATGAGGGATTAGGAATATGCGAAACTTTTTCCGTATAATACTCTGGCTTGTCGTGATATTGACCGTGGCGTCCATTATAACCGTGGGCGTAGTGGGCAACTATAATGACCCATCCCGGCCCGCCGTGGTAAGGGCCATGAGCGATTATCTGGCGGTCTGCGTGGGCAGCGTCGGCGCGGTCGGTATAATAGCCTCGGCTCTGCTGCTTTCGGCGGACAAAAAGAAGGGCGGCATGGTCTGGAAGACCGACGTCCCACTGATAATCTGCTTTTCGCTGATGCTGCTTATTCACGTCGCCGTGTGGATATTCGTAATCTACCAGTATAACCGATAAATTATTAGAAAGGACAGATATATATGAAAATCAACCTTTTTGACGACCTTAAGTCCAACGCCTACCCCGGCAGGGGAATTGTGCTGGGCCGCAGCGCCGACGGCACAAAGGCCGTTGCCGCCTACTTTATCATGGGCCGCAGCGTCAACAGCCGCAACCGCGTATTTGTTGAGGACGGCGCGGGCATCCGCACCCAGGCTTTCGACCCCTCAAAGCTGGAGGACCCCAGCCTCATCATTTACGCCCCGGTGCGCGTCCTTGGCAACAAGACTATCGTTACAAACGGCGACCAGACCGACACCATCTATAATCTGATGAACCAGCAGCTCACCTTTGAACAGGCCCTGCGCACCCGTGAGTTCGAGCCCGACGCCCCCAACTACACCCCCCGCATCAGCGGCATAATGAAGGTGGACGGGAATTACAGCTACGCTCTGTCCATACTTAAGAGCGCCGGCGGCGACCCCAATTCCTGCCAGCGATTTACCTTCAGCTACAAGGCGCCTCAGAACGGCGTGGGCCACTTTATCCATACATACATGGGCGACGGCAGCCCCCTGCCCAGCTTTGAGGGCGAGCCCAAGACCGTGGAAATTGCCGGCGATATAGACGAATTTACCGACAACCTCTGGAACAGCCTCAACGAGGACAACAAGGTTTCTCTGTTCACGCGCTTCATCGACATCAGCACAGGCGAGTATGAGACAAGGATAGTGAATAAGAATGCGTAAACTTATTGCCGCTTTGACGGCAATATGTATGGTTTTTGCCGCCCTGCCGGGCTTTGCGGTGGAGATAACCGACATGGCCCAGGTGACCTTCCGCATTGACAACGCCGTTGTTTCCGACGGCAGACTGACGCCCGGACGGGTCACGGCCTCGGTGCAGACAGTCGTATCGAAGTCGGACGGAAAGTACCTGGCGTCTTTGGGCTATTATGACAGCCACGGAAAACTTACGGACTTTTCCGCTAAAACCGTGACAGTCGCCCCTATGGGACAGTTTGCGCTTGGCAGCGCCACGCTGTCGCTGGACGTCCTGCGGGAGCTCGAGGACGGAGCGTCGGTGAGGGTCATAGTCATGGACGCCCGGACGCTTGAGCCAATGACCGTTAATAACTCCACCCTTGTCTACAAGGCCCCCGTGACCGACGCCGACACAGGCTACGACGGGATTTACGAGCGGTACTACCGCATTGTTGGAGACGGCGGGGAAATAAAGTCTGACGGCGCGGCGCTTTCCGTCGCGGACGAGGGCACTTCCTACCGCCTGAAAAACATGGGCGGCGGCTGGGTCGGCTTTGCCGACGGCAACCGGCGTATTTACAATAACGAGGGCGCGCCCGGACGGAGGCTCTACGGCTTCGGCTCCACGACCATGCTGTGGAGGCTTGTCCCCGAGGGAGACGGATATTACATACAAAGCTATGACGGCGGCTATTTGGCCATTGATGGCGGCGAGGTCGCTCTGACGGACGAGCCCTACCCCTTTACTCTGATAAAAACGGGGGAGACCCCCTTCACTCTCGCGACGGCCACCGAGGGCTACAAGCTCCTGACCGAGGCGCAAAAGCAAAGGCTCACCGAAATTTGCACCTCCCCCGGGGCCACCGCTCTGCCCAACGGCACGAACGGCAAATCCCTGCTCGATATCGTGGAGGACGCCCTTACCGTTGTCTACGACACAAGCGGCTCAACCTCCCCCGAGGAGCAAAAGGCCGCCATTCTCGCCGCTATGGGTACCACGGTCTCATATAACGCCGCCGGCACAAACGAGATAAACGCCGTAAAAATCACCGACCTCCCCGGCGGGGACGCGGAAATTTCCCAGTCCGGCCCCGTTAAGGAAAAAATTTACATATGGGATACCGGCGAAAAGGAGTACAGCCGCCTCGACGTTACCTACACCGGCTTCGGCCACAGCCAGACCGTGAAGTTCTACTATGACGAGACCGGCGAGACAAACGTCCGAACCGCAATTCAGGCTCTGGCCCGGTTCCCCTGGGAGTACCGTCAGTTTATACAGCAGGTCAACGTCTATGTGCCCGCATCTTCATTCACCTATAACTGCGACGGCAAAATACTCACCGTCCGCGTGACCGACGGTACAAACGTCGAGTCCATGGCCCGCAACTTCGCCCACGAGCTGGGCCACAGCATCGAATTTCTGGCGAACGGCGCGGCCTATGAAAAGCCCGAGACCCACTGGTGCCACAGCGAGGAGTGGCAAAAGGCCATAGAGGACGACATCCTGCCCGTGTCGGAGTACGGCAGCTCCAACAGCGACGAGGGACTGGCGGAGTTCGCCCGCCTTTACTTCCAAAGCTGGGGCAGCCACGACCTCATGGAGGGCGTAAAGACCCTTTATCCCAACCGTTACGCCTCGTTTAACAAACTGTTGAAAAATATCGGCATGGAGCCGCTATATTAAGAAAGGACGATATATATGAACGAAATGCAGCTCAAATACGGATGCAACCCCAACCAGAAGCCCTCCCGCATTTTCATGAACGACGGGGGCGATTTGCCCATCACCGTGCTCAACGGCAAGCCCGGCTACATCAATTTGCTGGACGCCTTCAACGGCTGGCAGCTTGTGAGGGAGCTTAAGATTGCCACCGGCCTGCCGGCGGCCACCAGCTTCAAGCACGTTTCACCCGCAGGGGCCGCCGTCGCCACCGAGCTGAGCGACACATTGAAAAAGATATACTTCGTTGACGATTTGGAGCTCAGCCCCATCGCCAGCGCCTACGCCGCCGCCCGTGGCGCCGACCGTATGTCCTCCTACGGGGACTTTGTGGCCCTTTCCGACCCCTGCGACAAGGAAACCGCCACGCTGCTGGCCAGAGAGGTCAGCGACGGCATAATCGCCCCCGGCTATACCGACGAGGCCCTCGCCATACTCAAGACCAAGCGCAAGGGCACCTACAACGTAATTCAGATAGACCCCGCCTACGTGCCCGAGCCCGTCGAGCGCAAGCAGGTGTTCGGCGTGACCTTCGAGCAGGGCCGCAACGAGCTGGCCATCAACGAGGAGCTTCTTTCAAATGTCGTGACTCAAAACAAGGACATACCCGCCGACAAAAAGCGGGACCTGATAATTTCGCTCATCACTCTTAAGTACACCCAGTCCAACTCCGTCTGCTATGTCAAGGACGGACAGGCCATCGGCATCGGCGCTGGCCAGCAGAGCCGCATCCACTGCACCCGTCTCGCCGGCAATAAGGCCGACATATGGTGGCTGCGCCAGGCGCCCCAGGTAATGAACCTGAAGTTTGTGGACGGCATACGCCGCCCCGACAGGGACAACACCATCGACGTGTATATCAGCGACGAGTACATGGACGTCCTGGCCGACGGTAAGTGGCAGACCCTGTTCAAGGAAAAGCCCCCCGTCTTTACCAAGGAGGAGCAAAAGGCATGGCTGGCTCAGAACAAAGGGACCTGCGTGGGCAGCGACGCTTTCTTCCCCTTTGGCGACAATGTGGAGCGCGCCCGCAAGAGCGGCGTGGAGTACATCGCCCAGCCCGGCGGCTCCATCCGCGACGACAACGTAATCGAGACATGCGATAAGTACGGCATCGCCATGGCGTTCACGGGTATAAGACTGTTCCACCACTAAAAGTGTACGGGGGCAACCCTGACGGTTCCCCGCAGACTTACAACATTTGACAAAAATCGCGCGGCGCGCCTGTGCGCCGCGAAAAAGGAGTAATAAACATGAAGGTACTTGTCGTTGGCGGCGGAGGCCGCGAACACGCTATCTGCTGGAAGCTTAAGCAAAGCCCCAGGGTCACCGAGCTTTACTGCGCCCCCGGCAACGGCGGCATAGCCGAAATCGCCACCTGTGTGCCCATCAAGGCCACGGACATTGAGGCCCTTGCCGACTTTGCCGAAAAGGAGAAGATGGATTTGACCGTCGTGGCCCCCGACGACCCGCTGGTGATGGGTCTCGTGGATTTGCTTGAAAGCCGGGGTCTTCGGGCCTTCGGGCCTCGGGCCAACGCCGCGATAATCGAGGGCAGCAAGGTTTTCAGCAAGGAGCTGATGAAAAAATATCACATCCCTACCGCCGCCTACGAGGTCTTTGACGACCCCGCCAAGGCCATGGACTACATAAGACAGCGGGGCGCTTATCCCGCCGTTATCAAGGCCGAGGGCCTTGCTCTGGGCAAGGGCGTTATCATCGCTAAGGACGAGGACGAGGCCGAGGCCGGCGTTAAGGAGATAATGGAGGACAAAAAGTTCGGCGACAGCGGCAACCGCGTGGTAATTGAGGAGTTCCTGACCGGACCGGAAATATCCGTCCTGGCCTTCACCGACGGCAAGACCCTCTGCCCCATGGTCTCCGCCCAGGACCACAAGCGGGCCTATGACAATGACCGGGGTCTCAACACCGGCGGCATGGGCACATTTTCGCCCAGCCGCGTCTATACCCCCGAAATGGAGAAGGAGTGCATGGAAAATATCTTTCTCCCCACTATGGCCGCGATGAACGCCGAGGGCCGCACCTTCAAGGGTGTGCTCTACTTCGGCCTTATGTCCACAAAGGACGGGGTCAAGGTCATCGAGTACAACTGCCGCTTCGGTGACCCCGAAACGCAGGTCGTTCTGCCGAGGCTTGAGGGAGACCTGCTGGAGATTTTTGAGGCGATAATCGACGAGCGGCTCAGCGAAGTCGATATAAAGTGGAAGGACGGGGGCTGCGTCTGCGTGGTTGCGGCCAGCGGCGGCTATCCCGAAAAATACGAGAGCGGCAAGGAGATAACCGGTATTGCCGAGGCCGAGGCCATGGAGGGCGTCACCGTGTTCCATGCCGGAACTAAGCTGGACGGCGGGCGGCTCCTCACCGCCGGCGGACGGGTGCTGGGCGTCACGGCGATTGCCGACAGCCTCGACGCCGCCATAAAGAGGGCCTACGAGGCCGTCGAAAAGGTGCGTTTTGACAAGATGCACTTCCGCCGCGATATAGGTATTAAAAGATATTGATGTACAATTTGTTAAATTTTCTGCCGGAACAAACCGTCAAATCGGTCTGCTTTACCGGACACCGGCAGGCCCGCGCTGACGATGAAGTGCGGCGCCGCCTCCGCGAAACGCTGGAAAGGCTAATCCAGGGCGGAGCCACTGACTTTTACGCCGGCGGCGCTCAGGGCTGGGACACGGTCTGCACCTCCATGGTGCTGGCGCTCAGGGCGAAATATCCGGAGATACGGCTGCACCTTGTGCTGCCCTGCCCCATCGAGGAGCAGGCCCGCCGCTGGGGTGACGACGCCCGGCGGCTGCTGACCAATGTGGCCGAGCGTGCCGACGAGGTGGAGGTGCTGTCCCCGTATTACTACGACGGCTGCATGAAAAAGCGCAATCTGCGCCTTGTGGAGGCCGCCGACTGCTGCGTCTGCTGGTACGACAGCTCCCGCTTTGCCAGCGGCACCGGCCAGACCGTCAGACTGGCCGAAAGCAAGGGTATAAAAATTATAAACCTTTTGGAGGTATAGCTATGAAAAAATTTATTTCGCTGATTTTGGCCCTCTGCCTGCTGACGTCCGCCGCTCAGGCGGCCTTCAGCGACGTAAGCGGCCACTGGGCCGAGGCCGCGATTGGGGAGATGGCCGAAAAGGGCGCGGTGAACGGCTTTGAGGACGGCTCCTTCCGTCCCGACGGCACCATTACCCGGGGCCAGTACGCAAAGATAATAAGTGAGCTGTACTCCCTGCCCGCGTCCGAAAACGGCGTTTTTGGCTTCGACAGCGTCGAGTGGGGCGAGTGGTACGACCCTTACGCCCTCAATTTCAAGTGCCTTGTAATGGAGGCGTTTGCGGACAACGCCCCCGAGGAGCTGGGCGAGGATTACGGCAAAGCCTTTAACGGGTATATGGATTTGACCCGAATTGAAGCCGCCGCCGGTCTTTTGGCCCTGACCGACGCTCCGGCCCTGACCGACGCTGAAAAGGCGGCGGCGATAGAGAGCTTTACCGATAAGGACGAGTTTTCCGGCGACGGCGCCACCGTCACCGTGGCGGCTATGGCGGCCTCGAGCGGCCTCATGCAGGGCGACGCTCAGGGACGGTTCCGCCCCTATGACTCCGTGACAAGGGCCGAAGCCTGCGTCCTTCTCAGCCGCGCCCTTGCGAAAAAGTCAACGGTCAGCGCCGGCCTTATGGAGTATCTGGAAAGCTCTCTGTCCTCCGCCAAGGCGAAAATGGCGGAGCTGGCGGCGGGCTTCATGTCCGAGGATAAGAAAAACGAAGACGACGGCTATGTTATCGCGGCCGTGGGTGGGGACGAGGTTTACGCCGGTGAAATGGGGGCGTGCCTGCTGACGTCGATTTTTGGCACGCGGCTCTCTCTGCTTCTGCTCATGGGGGTTGACTTTGACCAGCCATACGAGGGAGACGAAGAGGAATATGCCGGCATGACGATGGGCGACGTCCTCACCGTTGCCGTCTTTGGGGATTTGGCCAAGTTTAAGGCCGTTTATCAGCAGGCGGAGAAATACGGCCTCATTGACGACAGGATAAAGGCCGCTGCCGCGGCCGCAGCCGATGAATTCCTGAGCGGCGGCATGGGTGAGATTTTTGCCTCCGCCGGGGTCAGCGAGTACGCCCTTGAAAAGGCTCTGCTCATGAATATTCTCATGACCGAAATTGTGGACCTGTTGAGGGAAAAGGGCCTTTCGGAAGAGCAGATAAACGCCGTCGCCGCCGAGGTGGAGGCCGTGTCTCGGGAAGTCGAGATATTGGACAAAGATTATTTCGGCATTGACGAGGAACATTTGACGATGGGGATTATTTGATATATCCGATTTAAATTATAACAGCAAAAGGGACCGCGGCCGGTCCCTTTTGCCGTTATAATAATCTGGCTCTATGTCAAGAATAGTGGTGTAAAACCCTGCAAAGAATTTACGAAACAGATTTCGGTCCAAGCCGAGGCCTGTTTTTCACATTGATTTATGCCACATTTTGCCCGCTGTCTCGCAAATAAAACATAAATAATATCCGATTTCGGAACCTTCTGAAGTTCCTGTAACCATAGGCATTGCGCTTCAAGACCTTAATTTTGTTGTTGCAGCCTTCCGTAAAGCCGTTTGTGTACCCATATTTAAAGGAATTCAGTATACCTTTTCCCCAGGCAATAAATGTGTTTCCACAGTTTTCATACTCAATTAGCCCACTGTTCTGCGCCTCAAGTATCCAGGCGCTCATCAGCTTGGCTGACATTTCCGGCTCTTTTGCGTCCAGAACCTCATAAAACTTCTCCTTTAGATGATAGGCCTGACGAAGCTCATGGGAAAGATACAGCATCGCCTCCACAAATTCCCGCTCGTCTTTCGTGAGCTTCGTTCCTCGTTTTGTGAGTAGCCTTTTCGAGTGTTTTAACAGCTTCCTGTACTTTTTCCCCAGCCGCTTTTGTTCACGCTTCCTAACCGCTTCAAACGCCCATACGCACTGGCGGACAAAGTGGTATTTGTCCACGATCTGCACGGCGTTTTTGAAGTAAATACCGGCCATATCGGCATAAGGCCTCCACATATCTGACACAAAAAACTTTACCTTATCTCGTTTTTCTTTGTCATAACCTCTCAAATATTCGATTAGATGGCTGTTCCTTCTGTCCGGCAGAATGTCCAATACCCGTCCATGCGCCGGATCGGTAAGTATGCACTGATACTTCTGAGCGCCGGTGTTGCCTTTGAATTCGTCTATGGTGAAAACCTCCGGAAGCCCGGTGGGATGAGGCATTTCCACAGCGTCAAATATCCTGATTACAGATGAAACCGAGACGCCTTTATCCCTTGCAACGGAGGAAAAGGAACGTTCGTTGCTCAGGGATTCAATAATCTTAGAGGTAAAACGCAGCGTCATTTGCCGGCGTCGGGCGACAAAGGAGTTTTTCTCGGCGAAGCACTTGCCGCAACCGGTGCAGCGGTATCTGCGGCGGCGATAGGCCAGAGTCAGGCTGCGCCCGGCGACCGATAAATCCTTTATGTGGCGGACGCGGTAGTCGTGAACGCGGGAAGTCTTGCAGCCGCAAGCCGGGCAGATATGCTCTTTTACGGGCATTTCCACATGAACCGTCAGCTTACTTGCGGCGGTTTCAATATTTTTTACGATTGCCCCTTGCAAATCGAGAATTTCTGTTGTATAATTGGTGTTAGAGAGCATGTTTGTTTCCTCCTGTCTGGATTTAGGGGTAAATTCATTATACAGGTTTTTTTACAAATATGCTCTCTCTTTTTTTGCTTTTTTTGAGAGACGGTTTTTGGTACACCACTATTTATAGTATAGAACCAATAATCTCGCCGCGCCGTTAACGGCTATACATAATAAAATTCCGGTGATAAGAGGTATCGCCACGCTCCAAAGGGTCCACTTAAGGCTGCCGCTCTCCTTGTGTATGGTCAGCACCGTGGTGGAGCAGGGGAAGTGAAAAAGGGTGAAGATTATAAAGCACACCGCCGTGACGGGGCCCCAGCCGTTGGCCGTCAGCACTCCGCCCAGCGCGCTCAAGCTGTCATAGTCGGTGAGCGCCGAACCGCAGGTGTAGCCCATCAGGGCCAGCGGCAGCACTATCTCGTTGGCCGGAAAGCCCAGTATAAAGGCCATCAATATCACTCCGTCAAGCCCCATCAGCCGCCCCAGCGGGTCGAGGAAGTCCGAAAATCTTACCAAAAGCGGCACGCCGCCGGGACTTATATTGGCCAGCAGCCATATCAGCAGACCCGCCGGGGCCGCCACCGCCGCCGCCCGGCCCAAAACGTGGACGGTGCGGTCAAAAATCGAACGGACGATGACCTTTCCCACCTGAGGCCGGCGGTAGGGCGGCAGCTCAAGGGCAAAGGAGGAGGGCAGCCCTCGCAGCAGCGTCATGCTCAGGAGCTTGCATACCGCCATAGTCGCCGACAGCCCCAGCACGATGGCCGCCGTGACGCAAAGCGCGCCGCCGGCTCCGCTCCCCGTCAAAAAGAGCGAGCTGACCGCGATAAGAGAGGGGAGCCGCCCGTTGCAGGGAACAAAGCTGTTGGTCAGCATAGCCATGAGCTTTTCCCTGGGCGAGTCGATTATACGGCAGCCCGTGACCCCCACGGCGTTGCAGCCGAAGCCCATGCAGGTGGTAAGCGCCTGCTTGCCGCAGGCTCCGCACCGGCGGAAGCAGCCGTCAAGGTTGAAGGCCACCCTCGGCAGATAGCCGAAGTCCTCAAGCAGGGTGAACAGCGGAAAAAATATGGCCATCGGCGGCAGCATTACCGCCACCACCCAGCCTAAAACCCGAAACATTCCGTGGACGAGCATATCGCGGAGGAAGGAATTCCAGCCGCTTAACAGGCCGTCCAGCCGTCCTTCGGCCCTGTCGAAAAGGGAACTCAGTACAGAGGAAGGGTAGTTGGCTCCTTGGGCCGTCAGCCACATTATCCCCAGCAGCAGCGCCAGCATTATGGGCACGGCGAGGGCCTTGCCGGTGAATACGCGGTCCAGCCGCCGGTCCGCGGCGAAGCTCCCGCGTTCCTTTATTACGCGGGAGGTTATTGTCTCCACCGTGGCGATGCGGCCTCGGGTGACGAGGCCCGCCAGGTCCTCCGGCCCCAGCCCCTTTTCGCGCAGCAGTTCCCGTGCCTTTTTCAGGCCGAAGGCCACGTCGTCAAAGGCGGTTATGCTGTAGCCGAGGAACCGGTCAAGTCCGTCTATGAGGCTCTCGTCGCCCTCCAGCAGCTTTATGGCTATCCAGCGGGGGTTTATTCCGCAGCAGAGCTTATCGGCCACCGCCGGTTCCACCGCGGAGATTGCGGCCTCGACCTCCGGGCCGTAGTCGGTTTTCAGAGGGGCGCCCTCTATTTCGCCGGCCATGGCCTCCTTAAGTGTTTCCAATCCCTCGCCCTTTCGGGCGGACATGGGTATTACCCTCACTCCCAGCAGCCGCGACAGCTCATTCGGGTCAACGGTTATTTTTTTCTTTTTCGCCTCGTCCATCAGGTTGAGGCAGATTATGATACGGCCGGTTATCTCAAGGGTCTGGACGGCGAGTATCAGGTTTCGCTCAAGGCAGGTGGCGTCGCAGACAATGACCACCGCGTCCGCGCCGCCGAAGCATATGTAATCTCTGGCCGTCCTCTCGTCAAGGGACTCCGCCGACAGACTGTAGGTGCCGGGCAAATCCACCACCCGAAGCCTTTCGTTCCCGAAAACAAAGCTCCCCTCGGCCAGCTCCACGGTCTTGCCCGCCCAGTTGCCCGTGTGCTGGCGGGCGCCGGTCAGGGCGTTGAACACCGTGGATTTGCCCACGTTGGGGTTGCCGGCCAGAGCAAGGGTCCTGTTCATATAAATCAACTCCTCACCCTACCATAGTATGCGGGGAGAGGTCTTGGGTTACAGGCACATGAACTCCTTTAATACGTCCTTGAAATATGCGAAAACCCCTTTTCGCTTCACGTCGCCGGCGGCGATCAGCTGACATTCCGACACGGTCTCGCCGTCAAGACTGGCTATCGCCCGCCCCAGAACGTCGCCCTTTTTTATCGGGGCGGCTATGTTCGGCTTAAGCTCGGTACGGGTCTCCACCATGTTTACCTTGTCCGCCGGCAGCAGGGCCGAGGCGTCCGAAGCGGACACGAGGCTCACCTCCGCCGCGACGCCCTTTTTCACCGGAACGGTGCAGACGGTTTTGTCTTTTGTCCCAAGCTTCACGCTGCGGTAGTTGGCGAAGCCGTAGTTAAGCAGCTCTCTGGCGGAATTAAATCGGGCCTTTGAGTCCGGACTGCCCAGCACAACGGCGATAAGGTGCAGGCCGTCCCGCTTGGCGGTGGCGCTTATGCAGCACAGCGCCCCGCTGGTGGAGCCGGTTTTGAGGCCGGTGGCTCCGTCGTAAAAGCGTATAAGCTTGTTAGTGTTGGCAAGCTGAAAGGCTCCGCCTCTCAGCGAGTCCATCCATATGGTGGTGTACCGGAAAATGTCGCCGTGCTTCATCAGCTCGCGGCTCATGATGGCGATATCTCTGGCCGAGGAATAGTGCCCCTCGGCGTCAAGGCCGTTGCAGTTGACGAAGTGGGTGTTGACCATGCCCAGCTCGGCCGCCCTTTGGTTCATCTTTTCCACAAAGGCTTCGACGCTGCCTGACAGGTGCTCGGCCATCGCCACGCAGGCGTCGTTGCCCGAGGCCACGGCAATACCCTTTAACAGGTCGTCCACGCTCATTTGCTCGTTTGTGTCCAGAAATATGGTGCTGCCGCCCATGCTTTTGGCCCTTTCGCTGGCGGTGACAACGGTGTCGTAGCTTATCTCGCCGCGGTCGATGGCCTCCATGATGAGCAGCATCGTCATGACCTTGGTGACGCTTGCCGGAGGAAGAGGCTCGTCGGCGTTGTTTTCGTAGAGCACCGTGCCGGTGTCAAAGTCCATCAGCAGCACGGCCTTGGCGTCGCAGACCGGCTCCGCCGCGGCGGACGGCAGCGCGGCGAGAATGACGGCGGCGGTTATAAACAAGGAAATTAATTTTTTCAAAATAAATACCCCCTTGGTAATGTGTATTCCAAAGGGGCAGATTTAAGTACAAAATAATCGGTATGAGAAAAGAGGTGACGCGAACGTGACCTTTTGCGAAGTTTTTGTCCGTCGTTATAAGCGGCGGGCTGAAGGCAGCCCGCCCTACGGTACACTAATGGCGGTGTAGGGCGGCTTGAGGGCAAGCCGCCGAGGGCGGTACCGCTCCACACAAACAACGAAGTTGTTTGTGTGGAAGAGGAGGAGCAACTGAGCGAGCCAAACGTTGACTTTTGAAAAAAGTCAACGCGAGCGAAGCGATGTTTGCGACGACGACGTTCTGCACGATTTTTTTGGACAGCCCCGTGCCTCCAGATTACATAGTGAGTTCTTTTACAGCCCTTTTTAAATCAACGCCGGGCGGAATTACTCGTCCCAGTTGTGGTAAACGTTCTGGACGTCGTCGTTATCCTCGAGCATTTCGATGAGCTTATTGATGTTTTTAAGGTCCTCCTCGTCGGTGAGGGTAACCATTGTCTGGGGCACCATCTGTACCTCCGCGGTTACGAAGGTATATCCCTTGTCCTCCATGGCCTCGCGGACGGCCGAGAAGGAATCGGGGTCGGTGAGTATCTCAAAGGCGTCGTCCTCGGCGCTGAAGTCCTCGGCCCCGCAGTCCAGCGCGTCCATCATTACCGCGTCCTCGTCAAGCTCGCCCTCGGAGTTGTCTATTACGATGACGCCCTTCTGGTCGAACATATAGCTGACACAGCCGTTGGTGCCGAGATTTCCGCCGTACTTGTCAAAGTAGTGGCGCATATCGCCGGCGGTGCGGTTGCGGTTGTTGGTCAGGGTCTCGACTATAAGAGCCACCCCGCTGGGGCCGTAGCCCTCGTATGTGATTTCCTCATAGTCGTCCCCCGAGCCCTCGCCCGCGGCCTTGGCTATGCAGCGGTTGATGTTGTCGTTGGGCATATTGTTTGCCTTGGCCTTGGCGATGGCGTCGCGCAGACGGCCGTTGGAGTCGGGGTTCGGCCCGCCCTGACGGACGATGACCGCCAGTTCACGCCCAAGCTTTGTAAATATCTTGGCGCGCTGAGCGTCTGATTTTTCCTTTTTGTTCTTGATGTTATTCCACTTGGAATGTCCTGACATATTTACACCTCAAAAATATAAATGATAAGCAAAGTGAGCGGGCGTTTATTCCTCGGTGTCCTCGGGAAGCTGCTTGGCGGCCTGAGAGCGCATCTCGGTGAGGGCGTTGTGAACGACCTCCTGAGAGTGGGAAATATTCTCCTCGGTCTGAGAGAGGAGAGATATTATGTAATTCCTTGTGCCGGCGCGAAGGTCGCTGGCCTGACGGGTGGCGTCGTCGATTATCTGACCGCTGCGCTCAACGGCGCTTTTGGTTATCTCATGCTCCTGAACCATGCTGTCGGCCTTTTCCTTGGCCTCGTTGACTATCCTTTCGGCCTCGGCCTCGGCCTCGGCAAGGATGCGCTTGCGCTCGTCCTTTACCATGCGGGCCTGCTTCAGATCCTCGGGCAGCTTCATACGGATATCGTCGATGCACTTGAAAAGCTCTTCCTTGTCAATGAGTATGCGGTTTATCAGCGGAATAGTCCGGGCATGATCCACCTTGTCCTCCAGCATATCGATCATCTTCAAAATTTCCATAATATTAACCTCCTAATTTTTCAATTATATCCTGTTCTATTTCCTTCGGAACAAAGTCCGATATGGGGCCGCCGTAACGGGCGACCTCTTTTACTATGCTTGAACTGAGATAGGAATACGAGCGGCTTGTGGATATGAAAAATGTCTCGATGTCGGGCCGCAGGCTCTTGTTTGTCTGCGCCATTTGGAATTCGTACTCAAAGTCGCTGACCGCCCTGAGCCCCTTTATTATGAAGCCGGCCCCGCGGCTGTGGGCGTAATCCACCAGCAGGCCGTCGAAGCTTTCCACCCGAAGGTTGGGTATCCCGACGGTGACACGTTTCACCAGCTCCACCCTTTCCTCGGCGGAAAACAGCGTTTTCTTCGCGCTGTTGCGCAGTATGCACACGTAGACCGTGTCGAAAAGACGGGCCGTGCGCCTTATTATGTCAAGGTGCCCGTTGGTCACCGGGTCAAAGCTGCCGGGCACCACGGCGATTTTCAAGTCAGCCGCCATGGACTTCACCTCTGTTGAGTGCCTTACTTATGCCTTAAAAGCGTTATGTTGACCCTGCCGTAACGCCTGTCCCTTTCCCGTGCGAAGCAGGGCGGGAACTCCGGCGTCTCGACGGCCCCGTCCCATTCCACGGCTATCACGCCGCCGGGTGAAAGCAGCTCCCTTTCCGCGACAAGGCCCAGGGCCTTCCCGTAAAGTCCGCCGCCGTAAGGGGGGTCAAGAAAAATTATGTCGAAGGGCTCGCTTTGGGAAGCCAGAAATTTCAGCGCGTCGCCGGAGACGACCTTCGCCCGTCTGGTAAGCCTGGCGTTTTCGAGATTTTTGGCCGCCGCCGCCCTCGCCTCGGGGGAGTTGTCCACAAAAACCGCCTCCGCCGAGCCTCGGCTCAGAGCCTCGACGCCCAGAGCGCCGCTGCCGGCAAAGAGGTCAAGGACCCTCGCGTCCCTGAGCTCCGGCGTCAGCATACTGAACAGCGCCTCCTTCACCCTGTCGAGGGTGGGGCGGGTGTCCAGTCCCGTCGGCGATATGAGCTTAAGCCCCCTTGCGGAGCCGGAAATCACTCTCACGGTATTCCTCCATACATAATTATACGTTTATATTTTATACCAAGGCCGGAACAAAGTCAAGCCTTTTTTAAAAAAAGTTGAAATTAGTTAAAAAAAGTATTGGATTTTCAAATAAAATGTGATAAAATCAAAATATAAAAGGAGCTGATGAAAATGAAACGGAAAATTACGGCGATGCTTTTGGCGCTGGCGCTGGCGCTGCCTGCCGCCGCCTTCGGGGCCGAGGACGATACCGTGACGAGGATAGACTTTCTGTCCCAGGTTATGGCGGCCGCCGGAATTACGGAGCGGCTGTACGAGGACAGCTTTGACGACGTTACATATACGGATCCCTACTCCGACATTGTGGGCGGGGCGGTGGAGGCGCAGGTCATCGACGCCGGAGGGGACTTCCGCCCGAAGGACCCGATAACTTTTGACGAGGCGCTGACCATGGCCGCCCGAGCCTTGAACTATATGCTGCTTTCTCCCGGGACGGGCAAGCACCGCATAGCCGTGAGCCTCCCCTCGGACGGATCCTCGGACGGGCCCATCGCGCCGTGGAAGGCCCAGGAGATAGCCGAGACGGTCGCGCGGTACTACGACATTACGCCCTTTGACACCGGCGACTTTTGGAATGACGAAATGCTCAACGGTATAAAAACGGGCATGGACAAAATAGAGGACCCCAAATTTAAAGAGACCGTACTCGCCAATTATGAAAGCGGCCTTGAAAAGCTTCGCCAGCGGAACAGTGAGGACGAGATAAAACGGGGCTGGGAGGAGATAGAGCTGGCCTACGGCGCCCTTGACCATAATAGCCCGTATACAAAGCCGGGCGTGCCCCTTTACGACGACAACGGCGGCCTTATCCAGGCCCACGGCGGCGGTATGCTCTGGGACGAAAAGACCCAAAAATACTACTGGTACGGCGAGGCAAGGGAGACCTCCCACATTCCCGAGCACCTTAAAAAATACGCCGACTGGGGCTGGCGCATAGGCGTGGCCTGCTATTCCTCCCCCGACCTGCACAGCTGGACCTACGAGGGGCTGGCGCTGGAGCTGCTTTTGAACGACGACAACAGCCTTGAGTTCCCCCAAAGCGACATCGCCATCGGCGCGGTAATCGAGCGGCCCAAGGTGCTTTACAACGAAAAGACCGGCAAATACGTGATGTGGATGCACATCGACAGCGGGGACTACGGCTACGCCCGGGCGGGAGTGGCCGTCGGCGATACCCCCGTCGGCCCCTTTGAGTACGTGAACAGCTACCGTCCCAACGGTAAAATGTCCCGCGACATGACGGTGTTCGCCGACGACGACGGCAGCGCCTATCTCTACTCCGCCTCAGACTGGAACGTGACCATGTACTGCACCAAGCTCACCGACGACTGGCTGGGCGTTACGGAGGAGCAGACGAAGATGTTCGAGAATATGTCCCGGGAGGCCCCGGCGGTGTTCAAGCGCGATGGCAAGTACTACATAATCACCAGCGGCTGCACCGGCTGGGACCCCAACGAGGCCAGCTACGCCGTGGCCGACGACCCCATGGGCCCATGGACGGTAATGGGCAACCCCTGCGTGGGCGAGGGGGCGGAGCTGACCTTCGGCGGCCAGAGCTGCTGGGTACAGCCGATTGACGCCGGAGACGGAAAATTTTTGTATATGTTCATGGCCGATATCTGGAAGCCCGCCCACCACTCGGAGAGCGGATATATCTGGCTGCCCATCGACTTTTACGGCGACGGAAGGATAGCCATAGAATATAAGCTGGTTTGGAGCGTCGAGGCCGAGCTTGAGGACATGGCCAAAAACAAATATCTCAAGGATACTCCGGAGAACCTTTACCTTAACGGTGAAGCCGCGATGCCGCGGGACTTTGTGCTGGTGTCCGAGGGTAAGGAGTACGCCGCCACAGCGGAATGGGACAAGGCCGAGGCGCCCTTGGGCCACAGCTCAAACGTGGCGGAAATATACGCCGTGACAAATACCCTCGCCGTTCTGCCGGCGGAGCTTGAGCTCGAATACTACACCTACCGGCCGGAGGTCTATTATATTCCAAAGAACACGGTCTACTTCGCCGACTGCGGGGCGGAAAACGACAGCGAATATCTTGTGGCCGAAAAGCTGGCCCTTAATCTCAGCAACAGCGTGCCCGACCAGGAATACGGCCCCGACCCCGTCACGGGGAAGAGCTGGGGCTACAGCTCCAAGGGCTACTGCGGCGGACGTGACGACGCAAATATGTTCCGCTCGGTACGGTACTCCGACACTCTCGCCGCCTATACCGGCCCCGACGCGGGCCTGACCTACAGGTTCGAGGTGGAGCCGGACGCGGCCTACAGCGTGTATGTGGGCCTCTGCGACCCCTGGAACAACGGGGGCAGAGTTATGGACATCAGCGTCAACGGCGTCTCCGTGGCGGAGGGCGTCAGCGCCCCGAACACCGAAAAAATCGTGGGCAAGAGGGGCTTTGTGTCGTCGGACGGAGTGCTCGACGTCACCGCGAGAAGGGCGGAGGGCGCGGCCGACGATTCCCACGACCCCCTGATAAGCTGGATAATGGTTGAAAAGGACGAGGGGCCCTATACGTACCGCCTGCCCGCCGCGCAAAACGATTTGCCCGCGGCGGAGGAGCCCGTCGAGGAGCCCGAGCCCACGGTCTACCGCTCGATATCCCTCGCCGGAGAGGACCGCGCCCTCAATTACACCGCCGACGGGGTCATGTCGCTGGCGCAATATAACGGCGGTCAAAATCAGCAGTGGACCTTCAGCCGCTATGTGGACGGCAGCTATGTCATCGCCGCCCGAACCGAGGCCGTCGCCGGCGATAAAACGGAGGTGCGCTGCATAGACGTGCTGAACGGCAGCCAGGACCCTGGCACGGGCATTATCACCTACCGCATATACGCCACGGCCAATCAGCGTTGGATACCCGAAAAACAGGCCGACGGCTCCTATCTTTTGAAGTCCGCCTCAAGCGGCCTTTACCTCACCGAAAAGGACGGCGCCTTCACTCAGGAACACGCCGGCGCGGACGGTAATCAGCGTTGGATAATTAAGACTGAAAAATAAAGGCAATGCCGCGCAAAGCTCCCCGGCGGGCTTTGCGCGGCGTTTTAAAAGCGTAAAAGCCGCCGCCGGGCAAAAACTCAAAAAATTTTCAAAAACCTCTTGACAAACCGCGGACAAACTGATATAATAGCTAATGTCGCAAGACGAAGTGGGAGTTTAGCTCAGCTGGGAGAGCATCTGCCTTACAAGCAGAGGGTCATAGGTTCGAGCCCTATAACTCCCACC
>CANPZO010000027.1 GCA_947589005.1 uncultured Clostridia bacterium
GGCTTTTGCTGAGCATGGCGTTGATGCCCACGCCGGTGCCGGTGGCCACGGCTATCATCAGGCTCTGGACCGGAAAGGCCAGCGAAAGCGCCGTCAGTCCCCCCTGGGAATAGTGAGACACAAATACGCTGTCCACCACATTGTACAGCGCCTGCACAAGCATGGAAAGTATCATGGGCCCGGCCATGGTAATGAGCAGCCGGTTCACCGGCATGGTGCCCATTTTGTTTTCTTTTGTCCCTGTCCGTATTTCTTTGGTATCCTCCATTAAAATTACCCTTTCAGCAAAATATTCAAACTATATTGTACAGGCCGCGGGCGGATATTGCAATATACAAATTCTACAAATATTCAAAATTAACAGTTTCTTCATATATGCAGACCGCATTTTGATTGACAGGGCTCGAAAAATGTGCTAATATGAATTCATACATAAAAACCGAAAGTGAAGGTAAACTAACATGGAACAGATAACTCCGGTATACGAAAACTTCGTGGACTTTACGCTGGACGAAAACGGAGTCCTCAAGGATATAAAATTCAAGAACACCGACAGCTTCAACTTCGCCTTCGACGTGGTGGACGCCTGGGCGGAAAAATGCCCCGAAAAGGAGGCGCTGGTCTACGTTTCGAAGGATAAAAAGTGCCGCCGCTTCACCTTTAAGGAAATAAGCGAGTACTCCAATCGGGCCGCCAACTATTTCGAGGTGCTGGGCATCAGGCCCGGAGACCGGGTAATGCTGGTGATGAAGCGCCACTATCAGTTTTGGTTCGCGGTGCTGGGGCTGGCGAAAATGGGCGCCATAGCAATTCCGGCCACGAACCTGCTGGTTAAGCACGACTTCGAGTACCGCTTCAACGCCGCCATGGTCAAGGCAATGATATGCACCTGCGACGGCGAAGTGGCCGACCATGCCGAGCAGGCCATGTACGAGACCGGCCGCGTGGACATAAGAATGACCGTCAACGGCCGGCGGGAGGGCTGGCACGACTTTGACAGCGAGATTGAAAAATGCTCCCCCGTATACAGGCGCGGCGAGGACTCGCCCAAGGGCGGCGACCTTATGCTGATGATGTTCACCAGCGGCACCACAAAATACCCCCGCCTCGCCGCCCACAGCCACAAGTATCCCCTGGGGCACTTTGTGACGGCGAAGTTCTGGCACAACAACGACCCCGACGGGCTCCACTTCACCATCAGCGACACCGGCTGGGGCAAGGCCCTGTGGGGCAAGCTCTACGGCCAATGGCTCTGCGGGACGTCGATTTTCGTGTACGACTTCGATCGCTTTAAGGCCGAGGAAATACTGCCCCTGTTCAAGGAGTACAACATTACCACCTTCTGCGCCCCGCCCACCATGTACCGCTTCTTCATCAAGGACGACCTGAGCAAGTACGACCTCAGCTCGCTGAAGTACAGCAACACCGCAGGCGAGGCCCTGAACCCGCAGGTGTTTTACGACTGGAAAAAGGCCACCGGCCTCGACATCATGGAGGGCTTCGGCCAGACGGAAACGACCCTGACCGTGGGCACCCTTGTGGGCATGGAGCCGCGGCCCGGCTCCATGGGCAAGCCCGTCCCCGGTTACAAAGTGGACATAGTGGACGGCGAGGGCCTTCCCTGTCCCGTGGGAGAGACCGGAGAGATAGTCATTTACACCGGCGAGGCTCTGCCCTGCGGCCTGTTCACGGGCTATTACCTGGACCGTGACAGCACCGAGGCCGTGTGGAAGGACGGGGTTTACCACACCGGCGACACCGCCTACCGCGACGGGGACGGCTACTTTTGGTACGTGGGCCGTACCGACGACATCATCAAGTCCAGCGGCTACCGCATAGGGCCGTTCGAGATAGAGAGCGTCATTATGGAGCTGCCCTATGTGCTGGAGTGCGCCATAACTCCCGTACCCGACCCCATCAGGGGCCAGATAGTAAAGGCCACGGTAATTCTCGTGGAGGGACTGGAGCCCAGCGAGGAGCTGAAAAAGGAGATACAAAACTATGTAAAGCGCCAGACCGCCCCCTACAAATACCCCAGGGTGGTGGAATTTGTAAAGGAAATGCCCAAGACCATAAGCGGCAAGATAAGGCGCGCCGAAATCAAACGCATGGATATAGAAAAATACAGGAACAACTGACGCGGGGACGGTACATACGCCCGCCGCGCAAATCAAATTGGAGGAACTGTCATGGATGAGAACAACATTTTCGAGGGAGAGGTCCTCGACGACGGCGAGCGCAGCGAAAGCATGAGGATGGACTTCTACCGCCGGCTCAGAATGAAAATAGACGACTATATTGAAAAGCACCCCGCCTGCGGCCTGGGCAAATATCTGGCCGCCGTGCCGGACGTGTTTTATCTGCTGATAAGGCTGGCCGTGGACAGCGAGGTGCCCGTAAGCGCCAAGGCCAAGCTGGGCGGAGCGGTGATGTACTTCATCTCGCCCATCGATCTCGTGCCGGACTTCATACCGGTGGTGGGCTGGATGGACGACCTGATAGTGGGCGTGACGCTGCTTAACCGCGCCCTTAACGACATCGATCCGGCCATAGTGGACAAGTATTGGCTCGGCGAGGACAAAATATACGACTTTATCAAAAACGTGCTGGACAAGGGCGACAAGCTGGTGGGCACGAAGATATGGGAGAAGCTGAAAAAACTTTTTGAAAGCAAAAACGCCGGTTGACAGACGGCGGCAGTTGTGATATAATAATATAAAAAAGAAAATATGGAGGGAACGAAAATGACCGATGTAAAGCAAAGGGGCCCCATCGGCAGCGGAACCACCGAGCTGAACCTTCACCGGCACAGCCATGTTGACGTCAGCCGCGGCAAGCCCGCAAACAGGGAGACGGTTCGCAGTACGGTTGAACAAAGGGTACATTCTTTTAACGTACGCAATTCGATGGAGTTAGGTAAATAAAGGCGCTACCACAAAAAGTCCGGCAATTCCGGGCTTTTTGTGCGAAAACGGCAGGGAGGTGACGTCATGGCGCAGGAGATATCGGAATTAATCGAGGAAAAATTAAAAAAGCTCCCCGACTGTCCCGGAGTGTATCAGATGAAGGACAAAAACGGGAAAATAATCTACATCGGCAAGGCCAAGGTTCTGAAAAACCGCGTGCGCCAGTACTTCCACTCCCCCTCGGGCCACAACCTCAAGACCCGCCTCATGGTGAGCAACATCGCCGACCTGGACTATATCATCTGCGACAGCGAGGTGGAGGCCCTCGTCCTGGAGAGCAACCTCATAAAGGAATACAAGCCCAAGTACAACATTCTGCTGAAGGACGACAAGCACTACCCCTACATCAAGCTGACCCTCAACGAGGACTATCCCCGCATACTCTACGTCCGCCGCATCGAAAACGACGGGGCCAAGTATTTCGGCCCCTATCCGGCGGGCTTTTCGGTGAGGGAGACGCTGGACCTGCTGAAAAACATTTTCCGCATATCCCACTGTAAAAAGCGGTTTCCCCGCGACATCGGCAAGGAGCGCCCCTGCATCTACCACTCCATGGGCCGTTGCATGGCCCCCTGTCAGGGCGGCGTCAGCAGCGAGGAGTACAAAAAGCTATTCCGCTCCATAGCGGCCTTTATGGAGGGCCGTGACCAGGAGGTCATAGACGAGCTGACGGCGGAAATGTACCGGGCCTCGGAAAACCTCGAATTTGAAATGGCCGCCGCTCTTCGCGACCGCATACAGTCGGTCAGGGCCTTGAGCCAGCGGCAGAAGGTCATAACCGACAACGACGCGGACATGGACGTTTTCGCCCTTGCCGCCGAGGACGGCCTCAGCTGTGTGGAGGCTTTCTACATTCGCCACGGCAAGCTCATCGGCCGGGACAGCTTCGACGTGTCGAACACCGCCTCGGACAGCGGCGAGACGCTGGAAGGCTTCGTGACCCAGTATTACCGGAGCGAATACTACATTCCCAAAACCATTCTCCTCTCCCATCCGGTGGAAGACGAGGAAATGCTCGAGCGTTACATCTTCGAGCTCCGGGGCAAGCGGACCAAAATACACACCCCTCAGCGGGGCGCGAACAGGCGCATCGTGGAAATGGCGCTGGAAAACGCCGAAAAGAACATAGTCAACATGAAAACCGAAAAGGTGAAGGAACAGCTCAAGGCCAACGCCGTACTCGAGCTGGCGCAGGCTCTCTGCCTGGAGGTAGTGCCCGACAGGATAGAGTCCTACGATATTTCGCACACCTCCGGCACGGACAGCGTGGCCTCCATGGTCGTCTTTGAAAACGGCCGCCCCGCGAGGAAGGAATACCGCCATTTCAAGCTGGCGGAGGATATAGGCAACGACGACACGGCCTCCATGCGCCATGTGCTGACCCGCCGCTTCACCCACGAAAGTCGAAAGGGCGACGGCAGGTTCGCCGCCATGCCGGACCTGATACTGATGGACGGCGGACTCGGTCAGGTACACGCGGCCCGGGAGGTTTTGACGGGACTGGGGCTGGAAATTCCGGTATTCGGCCTTGTGAAGAACGACAGGCACCGGAGCCGCGGCGTGGTGGGGGATTTTGGCGAGATAACTCTGCCGCCCCAGGGCAGCGCCTTCCGCCTGACGGCGCAGATACAGGAGGAGGTACACCGCTTCGCCATCGAGTACCACCGCAAGCTCAGGAACAAGCACATCGAGGAAAGCGAGCTGGACGCCGTGCCCGGCATCGGCAAGGCGAAAAAGGCGGAGCTTTTGAAGCAGTTCCACGGCATAGCCAACATAAAAAAGGCCAGTCAGGCCGACCTTTGCCGCGTTCGGGGCATAAGCCCCGCGCTGGCGGAAAATATATATAAGCACTTTCACGAGAATAAATAATTAACGGAGCTTCCGCATAAAATTGCAATGAGGTGATTTTATGCGGAAAAATTTTAAATCCTACGTTTTTTTCATCCTTGTTTCCCTCGGCACGGGACTTTTGTCCGCCCTGCTCACCATGGGGAACATGAATCTTTACCGGGAGATAACGAGACCGCCCCTGTCGCCGCCAGCGATACTCTTTCCGATAGTGTGGACGGTTCTTTACATACTCACGGGTGTGGGCGCGGCCATGGTGCACACTCGGGCCCATCCCGGAACGGCCGGGCCGGTGCTGGCCGTCTTTTTCCTCCAGCTTGCGGTAAACTTTTTCTGGAGCCTTATATTCTTCAATCTTCGGGCCTGGCTTTGGGCTTTCGTATGGCTCCTTATCCTCTGGGGGCTGATATTTGTAATGATAAAAAGGTTCGGCACGGTCAGTCCCCTTGCGGCGAAATTACAGCTGCCGTACCTGCTGTGGGTGACCTTCGCGGGCTATCTGACGCTGGCGATATACATTCTCAACCGCTGAAATGCTGAAATATAAAAACCTCGCACATAACAACGTCGGAACAAGCGTTGCATTGCTTGTTCCGATTTTTTTAAATTTTTTCGGCGGTCCCGGGCAAGCCGCCCTACGTCGCCGCAAGCCTTACTTCGCTTACTTCGACTCCCTAAGAGTATACATTTTCACGCCGCTGATGACCCCCAGCTCGAGGGCCTCGTCGTGAGTTTTTACCGGCAGGTCGATACGGTTAAGCTCCTCGAGGGCCGCGCCCGTGTCCTCGATGACCCTCTCCTCCTGCCGTCCGTCGGGATAGACGAGCAGCACCCTCGTGCCCACGGGGTATTTTTCCAGCACGCTGCCCGGCACGGCGAGGGACACGCCGGGGCGGAGCCTGTCCCCCTCACAGCCGTACTCCGAATTGCCGCAGCTGTGATATTCGTTCCACGTCTCGAGGCAGTAATGGCTCAAGTCGAACCGGCCTATGTACTCTCCCCTTTTGTCATCTATCCTGCCGCATCTGACGGCGGCGGCTATAAGTACCGCGGCCGCGCCGCAGAGCAGCGCCATTTTAAGCGGCCGCGGCTCTCTCCGCCCTCTATGCTTCACCCGCACAGGCATTACCTCCCATGACAGTTTATGACGGTATGGCGCCGTTCATGCCGCCCGTTCTTTAGCCGCCCAGGTCCAGGGAGGCATCGGTTTTTCATATTTCTCATGCAAAATATCCTTCAACGCGAACACTTCCCTCGTGTTTTTCCGACTACAAATTATAGTATATTTTGGCCGTACAGTCAAGACAAAAAATACAAAATTTTAAAAAATTGCACAAAAAAATTTTTTATAAAAGAGTAAAATAACTCTTGAAAAAAATGGCACATTATGATATAATTTTTTCGGGGTTTTTTACCCTCGAGAAAAACATATTTGTAAAGGAGAATGCACGTGAAAAAGACGAGACTTCTGGCGCTTTTGATCTGCTTGACCTTCGCGCTCACCATGATACCGGCGGTGGGCTTCGCGGAGGAAACGACTCCGGCGCCCGGCCCCGACACCGAGACCGTTGTGGAGTCCTACGGCACAGTGACCGCCACGCTGAGGTTCGACTATCCTCAAAGGACGGACCTGGTCAGAGGCAAAAACATCAACGTATTCCTTTTTGACGGAAATGGAACAATGCTTCGCGAGGCGAAAATCAACGGCAACGCTTCGGCCGACACCGTTGTCACCCTCAAGAACACCGACGGTGTTCAACTCACCACCGAGCAGGAGATCGGCTATATGGACGTACTGTTCAACAACGTCCCCGCCGACGCATCTTATGTGCTTGAGTACACAGGCGACGGCTACAAGAATTATAAGTCCGAGCCGTTTACCATCGACGCCTATTCCAAGCGCGCCATAGTCGGCACTGACGGGAACACCTTCTCCCTGGGCGACGTTACCGGGGACGAGGCGATCGACCAGGCCGATATCGACGCCGTCAGCGACAAGCTCGGCAGCACCGCCGAGGAGGACCTGGCCGTTTACGATTTGAACGGCGACGGCAAAATCGATATAATCGACCTGATGTACGTAAACCACCAGGCTGATCAGGAAACGAAAAACAACGAGCCCATCGAACTCTTTGACACCACCCTTATCATGACAAGGGTCATCAAGGTTGAAAAAGTAAAGGAAGAGATGGAAGAGACCCTCAATATTACCGGCGATGTGGCAAATCTTTTCGCCGAGAACAACGAGGAGACCGTATCTTTCATATCCAAAGCCCCCGACGAGCCTGTTTCAATCCCCATCACCTTTGAGGAGCCCATGGAGATGGAGCAGATAGAGATCGTCAGCCCCTCCGTCACCGGCGCTATCACCGCGGGTATAGCAAAGGTTGAATGCGAGGATCTGGATAACCCCGGCGAAACCTTTACCGTCGAGGTTCCCTTTGACAACGAGCCTCAGGAGGAGGAAGTTCTTCCCCTTTCCGCCGACGGCGACACCGGCCGCAGCAACATCGTTATCAACCTTGGCCGCCGCGTGGCCGTCAAGAAGGTAACCATCAATGTTGAAAAGGTGGAAGGCGCCGACGGCAGCGCGAGCTTCGCAGTCGTTCAGGAGATAAAGTTCCTCAAGGACATCGTTCCTGAAAACCCCGCCTCCCAGAACATGGCCGTTACCGGCTTTACCGCCACCCCGGGCAGCGAGGAGGTATCCTTCACCTGGGACGAGTATCCCAACGTAACCGGCTACATAATCTACTACACCAACACCAGCAAGCCCAACGAGGGCGAGAAGCAGATGACCTTCAACACCACCAGCGGCACCGTTGACGGCCTTACCAATCTGGACGTTTACGACTTCTGCATCACCGCCATCAACGGCGAGGAAGGCGCCGGCCGGTGGGAGAGCATCCGCTCCGGCACCGTGACCGCCACCCCTCTGCCCAACGCGGCCCCCTCCGACAAGACGACCATGATTGTGGTTAAAAACGCCGAGGAGGATAACACCGTAAAGAGCGGCGAGCTCAGTGTTTCCTGGAAAAAGACCGACAATACCACCTTCTACAGGTTGTATTACAAGGCCACCGGCCAGCTTGCGGAGCCTGTTTATTACAGGAACGAGCAGGAGCTCATAAACGCCGGCTTCACCCCCTACAGTCAGACCGGCGACGGGAACGTCACCGACATCGCCACTCTCAACGTGCTCCTGACGGGCCTTGAGAACGACAAGGAGTATTCCATTTACATCATCGTGGGCAACTCCATCGGTGTGGGCCCCGTGTCCGACCCGGCCACCGGCACCCCCACCGAAAGAAAGATTGAGTTCCCCAAGCTGCCCACCAAGGACAGGTTGGCAAACAGCCATATCAAAGGCGGCTGGCTCATCGACAGCAACTATGACGCCGCCGAGACAGCCGATAAAAAGACCTTTGACCCCAAGGTAATGTACGATGAGGTTCCCACCACTTATTGGCAGTCTTCCAACAGATGGTGGGAGGACGGCCGTGTGGCCTTCGAGTTTGACCAATCATACGAGATGAACTATCTGTTCTACGTTCCCAGACTTGACGGCACCTACCGTAACAACCACCGCTTATACACCGTTTGGACATACGACGACGCGGCTTACGCCCAGATAGTTGAAAAAGGCTTCATTGAAGAACTCAATACAAAAAATTGCCTGACCGACGCCCATCGTAAAGAGCTTGCGGAGCTTGCTACCACCCGCACCGACGGTACGGTAAACAAGGCCGAGCGCATCAACGGCTATATGGTATTCTCCTTTGACAAGACCGACGTAAGGTTTATTGTCATTGAAACCGAACAGGAGGCATACAATACCCGTACCCTTGCCGATGTATTCTTCTACGAGGGCAACACCCTCGCGGAGGATATAACCGCCCTGTTCAAGGACGACGCCTTTACCGAGCTTAAGGACGACGTAAAGGCCAACAAGAAAGATACCGAAGGCAAAATAGCCAAATACAGGGCCGACGCCAACAGCTCCGAGGGCTACTATGTTGACAAGGACAGCCTTCTCGACGAGCTTGACCTCGCGTCGAAGCTGCTCAACAATCAGCCCACCGGCGGCCTTGTAAAGAGCGACTTCCGCTCCCGCAGCAACGGCGTCGACGCCAAAAAATACGGCCAGAGCGCCAGCGACCTCCAGCCTCTCGGCGTGGCCTGCTGGTCTGGCCCCGACGCCATCCGCACCGACCGCGGCAATTGCGGCGGCGACGGAGCTTTGGTGGTTTACGCCCAGCTTCCTCAGGACGCGGCGGAGCACCCTGTTTACCTTGTCGGCACCCAGTATTTCGGCGAGGCAAACAACTGGCAGACTTCCGTTGAGCTTAGCAAGGGCCGCAACCGCGTTAAGTTCCCCAACATGGGCAGCAACGCCACCGAGCGCGGCGGCGCGGTATATATCCGCTACGACGGCGACCATCCTGAGGAGATAAAGCTCCATGTTCGCGGCAGCAACGCCACTGTCATTCCCGTCCTTGAGCTTCAGGATTGGAACAAGATGAGCGTTGACGACCGCAAGGCCGCCATAAACGCTTACGTTACCGAGCTTAAGACCTTTGTTGAAAATCCCAAGTACATCAACAACAGTCTCCCGTACAGAATTCTGAATTCCACCGAGATTTCCATGCCCAGCGTTCTGCTGTCCATGCCCGCCTCTCAGGTGAAGGCGGCCATCTTCCCCACCGGCGCGAACGAAGCCGAGGCCGCGGAAACTCTCTACAAAAACGTCGAGGCTTGGGAGGAGTTCATGCACGTTGTGAACGCCATTCAGGGCATCGACAAGATATCCTTCACCGCCGATGACGCCAATGTTATGCAGAGCCGTCAGAACATCCGTTACATGAGGATGTTCGGCAACGCCTTCATGTACGCCGCCGGCAACCATGTGGGCATCGGCTGGGGCTCCGTGGGCGGAGTTGTCACCGGCAAGCCCACCTCCACCCTCGCCGAGGGCGCCGAAAGCAACGGTCTCTTCGGCTGGGGCATCGGTCACGAGGTAGGCCACAACATGGATAAGATCGGCCGCGCAGAGCTGACCAACAACATCTACTCCATCGCGCTTCAGGCTTACGACGGAGATAAGTCCACAAAGCTCAAGACCCGTCTCGAGCTCAGCGACAAGTACGCCCAGGTATATGACAAGGTGAGCGCCGGACGGCCCGGCACCTCCAACGACGTGTTCGTTCAGCTGGCAATGTACTGGCAGCTCCACTTGGCATACGACACCGACAATCCCTTTGATTTCTATCACGAATTCTTCACCAAGTGGAAGTCGGACGCCTATAAGAACCGTCCGGTTGGCGAGGAAACCGTGGCCTACACCACCGACGAGCGCATAGCTCTTATCGCCAGCGACGTGGCCAATAAGAACCTTAACGGCTTCTTCTACAGCTGGGGCATGAGACTCAGCGACGACGTTGTCGCGGCTATCAACGAAAAGCCCGCCGAGCCCCGCTCAATCCAGTACCTGAACGACGAGTCCTACAGGCTGCGCCTGGCCAATCACGTTGTCGAGTCGGGCGCTACCACAGCCGAAGCCAACATTCTCATTGACCTGCCCGAGGAGCAGCGCAAGCCCACCATGCCCGAGGTGGCCGAGGGCGAGACCGCGCCCGAGCCTCCCGTATACGACGACGAAAAGACCGTGAAGATAACCTTCAACAATCCCTCAGCCGACGTGCTGGGCTATGAGATAGTCCGCAACGGCGTGACCATCGCCTTTGTGACCGAGGGCAACGAATACTTCGACGTTATTGGCTCCGCCAACAACATGGCCTTCGAGTACAAGGTAAAGGCTTATGACACAATGGGCGGCACGCTCGACAAAGACCTTGTTGACGCCGGACAGGTGCGCATAGCTTATGAGAATACCGTCCCCGAAACCGAGTACACTCTCGACACGGCCGACGGCGCCGCCACCTTCACGCTGAATAAGAAGACCGCCGTCTCCGGCATCAAGGTGACTCCCGCTCCCAAGAGCGGCAGCTTCGAGGTAAAAATCACCCGCAACGTCGCTCAGGTGGACGAAGCCTCCGGCGAAGAGACCGGCGACCCCGTTGCCGTTACCGTCTCCGCCAAGAAAGGCGACTTTACCAAGAATGACGCCGCGGCCGGCAAGGATTATTATGTATCCTACTTCAATAAGCCCGGCGCCGAGCCCTCCGATACCCGCATCTGGACCTACGACGCCGAAACCGTGGTTGTGACGGGCATTCCCGACGGTTCCACCGTTGAGCTTATCGGCTATCCCGGCGACAAGGTAGACTTCTACTCCGACGCCACCGTGGGCATACTTTCCGAGGATTACATTTACGGCACGGTTTATTCCGAGGAGGAAAAGGCTCAAGATCCCGAGCTTGAGGACGAGATCATTCCAGCCGGCAGCCTTATCATCATCGGCACTTACAGAGGTGATCCGGTTTACAATTTCGTTCAGATAGACGGCCGTTTCGTTACCAACGACGATACCAACACCACCACGCCTTATACGGTTACCGAGCGTCCCGTTGACGGCTACGGCCTGCTCTTCGCCGAGATACCCGCCGACGGCGAGGTAAGCGACATAAGCGACGGTATGTTCATCTTCGTACCCAATGTCCAGAAGGAAGCCGAGCTTCAGGGCAAGGCCGGCAGCGACTGCGCCGCCTCCAGCGTGCTTCCCGCTCAGATAAAGGCCGTGTTCTACCGTACCGACACCCCCGAGGATCCGACCCAGAAGCGCAAGACCAGCGATACGGTTTGGATCGACTCTCCCTCTTATGAATCCATGCCCACTATCGAGCTTGCTCACACTAACTAAAAGGAGGTCACAAGCATGAAAAACAAGAACAAAAAGTTTATCTCCCTTATAGCTGCGGCTTCCATGGCTATGGCGGCAATGCCCGCCATGGCCGCCCCCACCGTAAAGCTGTCCGGCAGCGGCAAGGACGTGGCCGTGTCCATCGCCGACGCGGGCACCCAGTTCTACGCCGCCCAGATTGCCCTCACAGTTGGAGAAAACACCTATACGCTCACAACCGCGGGCGACGCCCTCGGCGTGTTAAAGACCGGCGAGGGCGAGCCTCTCCCCCTTACGCTTTATATCGACTCGCTTGACCTGCGCGAAGGCGTGGGCGACATAAAGCTGGGCGATATAAAATCCGGCGCCGACATTGATTTCAGTCAAATAAGCGGCGCCGCGCAGGTCACCCTCGTAAACCGCTCTCTCAGGCCCGTCGAATTCGAGGCCGGCGTTGTGGTTCCGAAGGCGCTTGACCTCACCGCGTCCCTTGGCTGGGACGGCGAAAACTTCACCATTGACTTCGTTTACGACGGCGAGGCCAGGGGCGACGCCATAAGGGTCTATTCCGAGGACGGCGAGGACGGCGAATATGTCGAGGCCGCGCTTTCGGAGGGCGTGGACGGCGCTGCCTTCTCCACCGTCAACACCAACCGCCAGTATCAGGCCAAGGGCGTTTCGCAGGGAGTTGAAAGCCTCAACGCCACGGCTCCCGTAAGCGTGTACAGCCTTGTTATGGACGCCGTTGCCGGCCTTAGCGAGGACACCCGCATTAAGAAGGAGCAGCTTGACAAGGTCAACGAAGTTTTGAAGAACGGCGGCCTCTTCATCGACAAGGACGGCAACCTCACCGCCGAGGCTCAAAAGGTAATGACCAAGGAGGGCGACAAGCTTACGCTTACCCCGCAGGCCGTCACCGCGGGTCTGGCATTTTCCGCCGGTACCGGCGTGAAGGACGAAAGCGAGACCAAGTACAACGTGCTTGTCATCAACCCCGACGGCACCGCCACTCTCTCCGTCAACGCTGAGCTGGCCCTGGCCGAAACCGTTTCTCTCGAGGCGGTCAACCTTGAATTCGTACCCACGGACATCGACGAGACCAGCGCCGGCGGCAGCGACGCCGATTTCGGCCTTGTGCCTGAGTTATAAGGAGGTAACCGTATGAAAAAGACATTTGTAACGCCCGCCGTGGATACGGTCGAGCTCTCCTTCGGGGAGATCATGTTCCTCTCCGCAAATATCGCCGAGAAAAAGACGAATGTGGACTATACAAAACCCGATTTCAGTGATATCGAAGGCAACGAGCGGTTCGGTTACTGGGGCGGTAAAAAGGACGGCTGGGTATAACGGCCCGGCCCAACAGGTAAATCTACAAAGGCCGCCGCATTTGCGGCGGCCTCTCACTTGAGGTGAAATAGCATGAAAATCATTCACTGCGCCGATTTGCATCTGGACTCGCCCATGAGGTTCCTCTCCCCTGACAAGGCCCGCGAACGCCGTGCGGAGCTTTTGAACACCTTTTCACGGATGATAGATTTTGCCGAGGCGGAGGGCGTGAGCGCCGTAATAATTGCCGGCGACCTGTTCGACACCAAAAACGTCTCCGCCAACGCTAAAAAGCTCGTGCAAGGCGCCGTCGCCGGTCACCCCGGCATAAACTTCTACTACCTCCGCGGCAACCACGACGCCGGCGGCTTCCTTTCCGACTGGGACGGACCGCCGCCCAACTTAAGGCTGTTCGGAGACGGCTGGACCTCTTACGACGAGGGCGGCGCCGTCATAACCGGTGCGGAAATGTCCGGCGGCCAGCAGCGGCTTTTCGACTCGCTGGCGCTTGACCCCGGCCGCGTCAATATCGTGGCGCTCCACGGTCAGGCGGTCGAGGCCGCTCCTAAGACTCCGGAGGATATAGACCTCCGCCGGCTGAGGGACAGGGGTATCGATTACCTGGCCCTGGGCCACGTCCATTCTTACCGTGAGGACAGGCTGGACGGCCGGGGACGCTGGTGCTATCCCGGCTGTCTCGAGGGCAGAGGCTTCGACGAATGTGGCGACCGCGGCTTTGTGCTGCTTAACATTGAAAACGGCCTCATAGAGAGCGAGTTCATTCCCTTTGCCCGCCGAAGGGCCGAGGTTCTCACAGTGGACGTCACCGGACTCGGGAGCCCATCGGAAATCGAGGCCGAGGTTCGCAGAGCCGCCGGGGGCGTGAGCGGAGACAGTCTGGTGAAGCTGGTCCTCACCGGCGAAACCGACGTGGAATGTGAAAATGACCTGGCGCAGCTCGAAAAGGATTTGGAGGGCAGCTTTTACTTTGTAAAGGCCGCCGACGAGACAAGACTGAAAATAGACTACGGCCGCTTCGAGCGGGACGCCTCGCTCAAGGGCGAGTTCGTCCGCACGGTGAAGGCCCGGGAGGACCTGTCCGCCGAGGACAAGGCGGCGGTTATCCGCTGCGGCATGAGGGCCCTGGCCGGCGAGGAGGTGGGGTTATGAGGCTGATAAGCGCCCGAATTGAAAATTTCGGCATACTGAGCGGCGAGGACTACGCTTTTGAGCCGGGCCTCAACACCATTCTCGAGGACAACGGCAGCGGGAAAAGCACCCTCGCGGCCTTTATCCGTGTAATGCTGTACGGCTTTGAGGAGGGCTCAAGGGACGAATTCAAAAACGAGCGCCGCCGCTATGAGCCGTGGCAGGGCGGCGTTTACGGCGGCAGCCTGAAATTCGAGGCCGGCGGCAGGACGTATATCCTCAGCCGAACCTTCGGCCAGACGGCCAGAAAGGACAGCTTTTCCCTGACCGACGCCGATACCAATCTGGAAAGCCGGGACTTTTCCTCCGACACGGGGGCCGAGCTTTTCGGCCTTGACGGGGCCTCGTTCCGGCGGACGGTATTCATATCGCAAAACGACTGCGCCACCGCCGGCACCTCAGTCATAAACGCAAAGCTCGGCGGTCTTGCCGAGATGTCCGGCGATATGGGCCGCTACGACCGCGCCCAGGACACCCTTAAGGATCTGATGAATAAGCTCAATCCCGACCGCAAAACCGGCACAATCCACAGGCTCAAAGAGGAGACGGCCGGACTTGAGCGGGATCTGCGGAGCAAGGAGGGCATTGACCGCCGGCTCGCCGAGGGTGAGGCGACCCTGGCGGACGCCAAGCGCCGGGAGTCGGACCTCGCTCGGAGCCTTGGCTCTCTACGGGAAAAGCAGGACGGGGCCGACGCGGTGAACGACCTGCTGGATCGGCGGGAAAAATACGACGAACTGAAGCGGAGCTTCGACCGGCGCAGGGCCGACGCCGATAAGGCCGCCGCCGCCCTTGACGGCAAAAATGAAGCTGACATCGAAAAAATCGACAGAGTGCTGGCTCTGTGCAAAGAGCGCACCGCCCTCGTCTCCGAGGCGGGGAAGCTGAGAGACCGTCTCGCCGCGCTCGAGGTCTCCCGCTCCTCGCGCGGGCCTCTCATTCCGCTGCTTGCCGTCGGGCTGGCGATGCTGCTGGCGGGGCTTGTTATCGCCGGGCTTGGCGTCGCCGCGGGCCTTATCTGCTCCGCCGCCGGCATAGCTGCGGCGGGGGCGGCATTCCTGCCCATGCTCCGCTCGGGCGGCGGCTCATCCGGGGCGGACGGGGCCGCGGCCGAGCTTGAGAAAAACGAGGCGGAAGCGGAAAAGCTCGCCGAAAGGCTCCGAAGCTACGCCGAGGACATGGGGCTGCCCTCCGATTTGGATACCTTCCCCGACGCCCTGTACGGCTTGAGGTCATCACTGGAGGGCCGTCTGAGCGACCTGCGTCACGCCGGCGGCGAACTGGAACGAGCAGAAAAAGATCTGCGGGATTTTGAGGCCGTCAACGATATTGACAGGCTTCTCTCCGCCGACCCTACGGAACGCACCGACACCCGCGCCCTTGTGGAGGAAATACGCCGCGTCAGCGGCGAGCTGGACGGCGCCCGCTCCGAGGCCGGCAGCCTCGGGCGGGAGCTGGACGGACTGCGCGCCCAAAGGGACGAGCTGGACGCCAAAGACGAGGAACTGCGGGAAAAGCGTGAGCTGCTCGGCGCGGAGGAAAAACGCTTCCGCATTTACGGCGAGACCCAGGAAATGCTGCGCAAGGCCCGGGAAAGCCTTACCGCCAGATATATGAGCCCGCTGAAAAAGGGCTTCGACAAATACTATTCAATGCTTACGGGGGCCGGGGCCGGAGACTTCGAGCTGGACACGGACATAAACCTCAAGGTCCGCGAGGCGGGACTTCCGAGAGATATACGTTTTCTCAGCCAGGGCCGCCGCGACCTGGCGGGCATATGCCACCGCATGGCAATGATAGACGCCATGTACCCCGGCGAAAAGCCCTTTATCATATTGGACGACCCATTCACCAATCTGGACGCCGAACGGACCGCTGGCGGCCTCAGATTTCTGAAAGAAGCGGCAAAGGAATATCAGATAATTTACTTTACCTGCCACGGCAGCAGGGCGTAGACCCTCCGCGCCGGGCGGCGGCCTTTCGGACTTATGCTGATTTTCGACGAAAGCGCGACATTCGCGCCGGTCTTTTCCGCCGGCCGGCGTCACCCTTTCGTCGGAGATAGGCATTGGTCTAGGAGGGCCGTTATTTTTTGTTAATTTTTTATAAAAATGATAGACAAACGGAGCGTTTTATGATATAATATGCTTAAAGTACTTTTTCCGGAGGAGGGATACGCGATGGGCCGCAAGCTGTTGATTTTAATATCGGTATTGTTTTCGATGTCGGCGCTGTTTACCTTGGCGGCGCGCGCCGATGAATTTCTTGTGTTCTCCGCCTCCTTTGACGACGACGCCGAGGCCGAGCTGTGGGACGGCGGAATTATCGACGACGCGGACCCCGCTCTCGGCAAAAGCTGCCTGACGGTGTGCAATCCCGTCGGGGACGAGATGTTCGGCCGCTCCTCCCACGCCTTTTCGTACAACGGCACCGTCGATCTTGAGGCGGGCGTAATATACCGGCTTTCCATGTACGCCAAAAGCCTTGACCCCTACGCGGATACCAACCGCGGCTCCGGCATACGCTTCGGTGACGGAGACGGCGGCATAGTCTTTGAATTCGGCGGCATACCGGACAAATGGTCTACGGTTTACCAGTATTTCATGGTCCCCGACTCCGGCAGCTACAGCTTCTCCGTCGAGCTGAAGAACGGCGGAACGGACACCGGCTTCATGGCGGACGAGCTGACCATCGAAAGTATGGATATCACTCCCGACATTCTCACCATTATCGGTGAACGCAGCCTGACCATTCCCTACTCCGGCGAGATTTCCTCCGTGTACAGGCTGGGCGCATACTCGAGCGGCGGCGACGAGATAAACATTCTTTACGGCGTTTCCACCATCACCGCCAGGGACCTGCCCGCCGGCGTTACCTTTGACGGCGGCACGGGCACGGTGACGGTGAACGAATACTGCCCCGACAACTCTGGCTTTACCCTGGAGTGCACGCCTCCGGACTTTCTTTCCCTTGAGCCCATCACCGCCGAGGTATCTCTGACACGGAACATTTTCCGCAATTCGGACTTTTCCGCCGGCGACAGCGAGTGGCTTTACTCTGACGGTGCGATAAACTCCGACAGCTCGGGCAGCTATCTCACTCTCTATCCCCAAAGCACGCCCTACGGCTATCAGGCTTCGCTCAGTCCCGACTATTCCGCCGTGCTCATGGAGGGCGCCATGTACGTGCTCCGGGCCAGGGTGCGGGTGGACGACGGGCCGGATTCATCGGTATATTCCCGCAACACGGCGGTTTCCAGAGACGGCGAGGTCGTCATAGACATACTTGACCTGCCTTCTCGGGGCTGGATAGATGTTACCGCGGCCTTTACCCCCGACGCCAGCGGCATTTACGCCATAACCATGAACTTTACCATTCCTACCTACAGCTCCATCGACGTCGCGAATGTGACCCTTTCTCCCGAGCAGCCAGAGGAGACCTATATTACTCTCCACGCGCCGGGCAACATATCCATACCCGACTCCTCCACCACCTTCCCTTTCAGCGCCTACATCAGGGACCAGGCGGGCGAGATAATCAGCGACAACTGCGCCGTCACCATTTATCCCGAAAAAAACGGCGTCAGCCTTACGCAGAACGGCCTTCTCGTCTCACCGGACGCGGCGGCCGGCGAATATGAGCTGAGGGCCGTTTCAAACAGCAACAGCTCCATGACCGCCAGCCTCTCCTTCACCCTGAGCTATTCCAACGTCGGCGACGGCGGCTTTGAGGAGCGCAGGATAAACGAGTGGTGGACGGCGGCGGCTCCGGCGGCGATGACAATCGAGGCCGACGGCGGGAAATACGCTCACATAACCTCCGACGAGGACTTCGCCATAGTTTTGAACAATTCGTATATGCGGCTTTACGCCAACCGCCCCTACGCCTTTAAGGCCGACATCCGGGGCAGGGGCCAGACCGTCACGGCGTTCATCGAGACCGTCGGCGGCGACAGGGTGCCACTGATACAGTCCGACACGGACGGCGGAGAAATATTCGAGCTGTTCCAGACGGACGAGGAACTGGTGGGGCGGCTGCTGCTCTACATTTCCTCCGACAGGGGCGTGAGCCTTGACATCGACAATATCGAGCTTTTCCGAGCCACGGTCTGGGTTACTGCGCCCATAATTTCGGGCATAATAGACTCGGGCGCGATGGTGGAGGCGTCTTTCTCCTTCTTCAACAACCTTGACGACAGCGCCGACCCGTCGGACTGCGTGGTAAGCTGGTACTCACAGGACCCGGACACCGGCGAGTCCGAATACCTCGGCGGCGGCATAAGCTTTACCGTGCCGGCCTCTGCCTCGGGCAAATACCTCTACTGCGAGGTAACGCCCATATGCAAGGTCACCGGTCTCAGCGGCGCGCCAATGAAAAGCGTTCCCGTCATGGTCGGCGTATCCATCGAATACCACGGCGGCGAAAATACCACCGTAGTTCCTCCTGACACCGGCAACGAACCCGCTTTCCCCACCCTCACCCCCGTCGTTCTCGAGGCTCCATCCGGCGATCTGCCCTTTACGGATACCGAGGGACACTGGGCCGAGGAGGAAATATCCGCGCTCTATCATGCCGGTATAGTTACCGGCGTTGACAGCCGGAGCTTCAATCCCGCCGGTTATATATCCCGAGGAGAGCTGGCGGCCATGATATGCCGCGCTTTCGGCGCCTCCGGTGGACGCCACGGCTTTTATGACGTTTCCTCCGACAGTTGGTACGGCAAGTATGTGGCCTCGGTTTACGCCCTGGGGATAATGGACGGCACCTCCGATACGGCCTTCTCCCCCGACGCTCCGGTGAGCCGCGAGCTGCTTGCGGTCACCCTTGTGAGGGTATACGAGGCTCTGGGCTATACCGCCCCCCGCTCCACCCTCAGCTGGTTCTACGACTCAAACGACATCAGCGGCTGGGCCGAGGACGGCGTGGCAAAGGGCGTGCGCATCGGCCTCGTGAACGGAACTCCCAACATGACCTTCGCCCCCAAGCGCGGCGCAACCCGCGCCGAAGCCTGCGTCATGATGGTAAGGCTTCTTGACGCGATACGCTTCGCCGAAGAAAATGAATGACCGCGCTGTAAAAAAACCGCGCAGACCTGCGTCGTCACAAGCTCGGTATCGCGTATTTCGATTAAAAAAATCGAAATACGGCTTACTTCGCTGTGACTCCTTTTCCCCACAAAATCGGCTTCGCCGTTTTGCGGGGCCCCCATTTGGGCTGAGAACCTTTATTTAAGCCAAATTTAAGTGATGATAAACCCTGCAATAGAATCAAAACTATGAATTAATGTGGAAAAACCGTCTTTTTTCGAGAAAAAGACGGTTTTTCTTTTTAATTTATGCCCTTGAACTACGGACGAAAATCACCACTCGGCGGCGTCGGGGCAAAGCCCGTCTTTGCTCCGACGCTTTTTTTTGCAAAAAACGTCATCGCACGAGGGCTTGCCCCTCCTTTTTCGCAAAAGGTCACGTTCGCGTCGCCTGCTTCGGGCCTAAAGCGGCCCTCGCGACGGCTTAAAAGGGCCCCAAAAAACCTCAAAATGAGGTTTTTGGGGGAAAGGAGGAACAATCGAGCGACTCGGGCGACAAATTTTTAATTTGTCGCCAAGGATGCGAGATTTGTGACGACGCGCTACCGACCTTTTGCGAGATTTTTGTCCGTCATTATAAGCGGCGGGCTGAAGGCAGCCCGCCCTACATCTCTTGCTTCGTAGGGCGGCTTGCCCTCAAGCCGCCGAAGGCGGTGCCGCTCCACACAAACAACAAAGTTGTTTGTGTGGAAAAGGAGGAACAGCGGCGCGAGCCATTGTTCCGATTTTGAAAAAATCGGAACAAGCGATGCAACGCTTGTTCCGACGCCGTTCTGCACGATTTTTTCGACCGGCCCCTGTGCCTCCAGATTACATAGTGAGTTCAATTTTATCTTCAAAATGTCCCGGCCCAAGGTCACAGCTCTTCTATCGACGCGGCCTTCTTAAGCTCCCAGGACTCTCTGTGCACGGCGCGGCCGCCGGGGACAAGCTTTGCCGTGGGCGACAGGCACTCCATCTCGGTGTACTTTTTGCAGGTGTAGCTTTCACAGTTGCAGCCGTTGTCGGGGTATTTAACTCCCTCCTCATAGCCGAAGCGTTTGATAAAGGCGTTACCCTTGTTGAGGTAGGCCATCCAGCCGTGCTCGTTCAGCACGCCGATTTTGGCGGCCACGTCGTTTTCGGGGTCCATGGACACGGTTATATAGTCCCCGCCCAGAGATATGCGGCTGTCGTCCATGGGGGTGTAGTCCCAGAAGCACACCCATTTATTGGGGAAAAATCCCGTTTTGCGCACGTTCTGAGGTATATATACCACGCCTCCGGCGTTCATCACGGTCACTGTCCATGGCGCCAGCTCGATGTCCCAGGCGTTCATATTGGTGATGGTGTGCTCCAGCTCCACGTTGCCGTCGCCGTTCATGGTTATTTTCGTGGCGCACTGGATTTGGCTCCACTCCTGAACGGGAGCCTCGAGAGTTACCGTCCCGCCGCCGATCTCATATTTCACGGGATAGTAGTCGGGATAATAGGTCCGCGGCGCAACCTCGGGGCTGGCCCAAAGCCGGTGGCCGCCTACCACCCACCACAAATTCTGACGGTACGGACTGTCGGTCACGTCGTTGGTGGCGAACTTGTCCACATCCTCAAAGAACATATTTTCCTCGCCCACATAGCCGTAGCGGATAATATAGGGGCCCATATCCACGGTCACAATAAGCTCCTTTTCACCGTTGGACATACGCAGGCATTTGCCGAAAATACCGTAATTTACCTCACTTATCTGAACACTCACTTTACTTCCTCCTATGCCGTAAAATTTGCGCATCGCCGTTTCCGAGCCATAAGCGGGGAAAATTCGGCGGCGCATAAAATCAAAGGTATAAAATTGAAAGCATAATAAAGCTTTAGTCTTATTGTACCACATTATCGGGTAAAATGCAACAATTTTTTTCCGCTATTGACAAGGCGGGGATTTTGCGTTATTATATTAATGTCGAATAATGCCTGAACAGGGGTGATAAAATGAGGGAGCTGAGATACGGCAAATATATAATCTTCCCTTCGGCCGCGAAAAATCAGGAGCTTTACCGCCGACGGGGGCCGCACCTGGCCAAGTGCGCCTGCCCCGGCTGTCAGAACTTTTTTAAGGCCGCCGCCCCCTACCGGGCGGAGCTTGAGGCGGCCGCGTCTCCTTTGGGCGTAAGCTGGGACAAGCCCGACTTTATAGAGGTGCTGGACGCAAGGGACGGCAGCGTTTTCTACCGTCTGCGCTACACCTTTTTCGGCACAGGCGAACTGCCGAGAAAGTGGTCCTCCGAAAAAACCGCCCTCGGCTCCGTAAACCTCCGCACCCCGGAGGCGGATTACCGGCTCAACGAGGCAATGCGCTTTTCCTTTTCAAGGGCTGGCGAGAAAAGACTGTGTTTGGAGCTGAGGGCGGAGCTGCCATGGCTGATGGAAACCCTCAATTGCATATATGATTTTTCGGTAAAAAAGGACATAAAACCCCAGCCGAGCCGCCTGACCCGCATATATCGCAGCGCGCGGCATATTTATGACGCCGTAAAAAAGGGGCGTCGGTAAGGAAAGCTCGAAAGGGAACTCCATTTCGGAAAAAGATAAAATCCCGGGGATACCGGGATTTTTTTACTGTAAGCTGTGGCAATAACTCGCAATTTGTCATATTATGCAACAGTAAGGAATGAGAAGGATGTTGCAATATGGACATAGATGTTGAGCTCAGCTCCGCGCCGCTGGGCGTCCCCTGCCGGGTTAGCGCCGTTGGCGGCGGCGGCGCGATGAAACGCCGTCTTATGGACCTTGGGCTGGTTGAGGGCGCGGTCATAACGCCGCTCTTCGCCGGTCTCGGCGGCGGTCTGCGGGCCTACGAGCTGCGGGGCGCGGTCATCGCCCTGCGCACCGCGGACGCGAGGCTTGTAATGGTCGCGCATGGCACCGACAAAGTTACGGCCTTCAAGTAAGTAGCCTTCACAAAACCGTGTTAAAGCTCATGAAAAACCTTAGAGCGCGCCATTCATAATGGCACGCTCTTTCAACATAATATTTCTTTTTTCAACATTACCCTTGAATTATTTTCCGTTTTATGGTATGATTATAATGTATTATTATATTCGCTGCAATACTGACAGGAGGGGCCCATATATGGCTAACATAAGAAAAGAACAGGAACGCGACGAGCTTTTCCGCACTATATATAAAATTGCCACAGACTTAGTACACGCGGGCCATGTGTCAGAATGGGATTTCAAATCTTATGTTCTTGGCACCATGTTTTACCGCTATCTTTCCGAAAATTTTACCGCATACATAAATAAAGGCGAACACGCCGCCGGCAATACCGACTTTGACTATGCAAAAATGCCGGACGCCGAAGCCGAATTTGCCCGTGAAGGCCTTATACAGGAAAAAGGATTTTTCATCCTGCCTTCGGAGCTTTTTTGTAATGTTCGTGCCAGAGCCGAAAAGGACGAAAATCTAAATGAAACCTTAGCGGGCGTATTTGCCCATATTGAGAGCAGCGCAGCCGACGGGGAAGCCGAAAACGACTTCAGCGGTCTTTTTGACGATTTTGACGTTAACAGTAAATCCATCGGCGAAACAGTTGCAAAGAGGAACAAGGTCCTTGTTGAGTTACTTAACGGTGTTTCAAAAATGCCGCTGTTTTCCAATGACGACGGCATCAATCCCGACCTGTTCGGCGATGCGTATGAGTATTTGATGAGTATGTATGCCGCCAACGCCGGGAAAAAGGGCGGTCAATACTTTACTCCCGCCGATGTTTCAGAATTGCTTGCCCGTTTGGGAACTATCGGCAAAACAAGGATAAACAAGGTATATGACCCCGCCTGCGGAAGCGGTTCGCTCCTTTTAAAAGTGGAAAAGGTGCTTGGCAAGGATAATATTGAGCGCGGCTTTTTCGGGCAGGAAATCGACCTGACGGTTTACAATCTATGCAGAATAAATATGTTCTTGCACAATATCGAGTTTGATAAATTTAACATAGCGCGAGAGGACACCCTTATCAATCCGCAGCACTGGGACGACCAGCCGTTTGAGCTTATAGTGTCAAATCCGCCCTTTTCCAGACCTTGGGAGGGCGATAAAAACCCCTTGCTTATCAATGATCCCCGCTATGCCCCGGCAGGAGTTCTTGCGCCTGCCTCGAAGGGCGACATGGCCTTTATTATGCATAGCCTTTCATGGTTGGCGGCCAACGGCACGGCGGCCATTGTCTGCTTCCCCGGTATTATGTACCGCGGCAGAGCGGAGCAAAAAATACGCCGCTATCTGGTTGACAACAATTATGTGGACGCCATTATTCAGCTCCCATCCAACCTTTTCCTTAATGTCACTATCTCCGTCAATATAATGCTGCTCAAAAAGAATAAAAAGGACAATTCGATTTTGTTTGTTGACGCTTCCGGCGAATTTGTCAAGGTGACAAAAAACAACCGTCTTTCCGAAGAAAATATCCAACGGATAGTCTCCTCGGTTGCCGGCAGACAGGACGAAAAGTATTTCTCCCGTCTTGTGCCGAATGAAGAAGTGGGTAATAAGGATAACGCCTACAATCTTTCGGTCTCCACTTACGTTGAGCAGGAGGATACCCGCGAAAAGGTGGATATAGTGAAGCTCAACGCCGAAATAGCCGAGATCGTGGCGCGAGAGCAGGTCTTGAGAGAGGAAATCGACAGGATAATTAAGGAGATCGAGGGATGAACTTGGGTAGAGAATTTATCAGTCAAGATATAGGCAGACCAACATACAAAGACAAAGAGTTTCCAATTTATGTTACTGATGAATTTCGTTTCTATAGATGTGTGGAGTTCAAGGACGAATTTTACGGGAAAACTGCCAGCGAATTATTTAACGGCAATTTACGGGAATGCAACGGGAGATATTCAAGTTTATTTCCAAGGCAAAAACTATCATATTGGGCCGACAGCCCTGCGACAGCACGAGCGGAAATTAAGAAACATGGCGCAGGTAACAACATTTTGACTTTTTGGGCTTACGATGATGCTTCAAGTACATTTCCAACTTTGCCCAACCAAGAGCCGCTAATTATTCTTGACGGACGTAAATGTGGCATCCAAAAATTGATTGACAATGCAGATAACAATACTAAAATTTCCCATGAAGATAAACAGCTTCTTGCTGAATTATTTAAAAAAAATCCTGACTGCTTGGTATATGATTCCCACGCAAAAAAAGGCGGTGAAAACTATATTTTTTTTGAAAAAGGGTTTCAAAAGCTTTCTCTTCGTCAACTAAGCCTGCGTTTTGGGAATAGTGATGGCGGTAATCATAATCAAATAGTATGCGCTTTTGGAGCTGACTATTCCCCGTTGATAAAGTCATATGGAAAATATTTCGTCCATAAGGCGAAAGTAATGATGAATAATTCATATTTAAAGACAGAAGAGTACATTTTAAGGAAAACAACACTTGAGAAGTCACATAGGAAAATGCAGGAGAAGATACAATGAGTAAACTTAATCAACTTTTGTCAGAGTTATGCCCAAACGGAATACCATTTTATAAATTGAATGAAATTTTTGATATAAAAAACGGCTATACGCCGTCAAAGGCAAATGCTGCATATTGGGAAAATGGAAACCTTCCATGGTTTCGCATGGAAGATATTCGTGAACATGGACATATATTATCTGAATCTATCCAACATATTTCTCTTAAAGCCGTTAAGGGTTCACTATTTCCTGCAAACTCTATTATAGTTGCAACATCTGCCACTATAGGCGAACACGCCTTAATTACTGTTGATTTTTTGTCTAATCAGAGGTTTACTTGTTTGTCAATAAAGCAAGAATTTGTCAATCATATTGATCCCATGTATGTATTTCACTGGTGTTATGAACTTGATAAGTGGTGTTTAAATAATTCTAACACATCAAGTTTTGCATCTGTTGATATGACAAAATTTGTTAAATTTAAAATTCCCGTTCCTCCACTTCCCATACAGCGTGAGATAGTCCGTATTTTGGACAACTTTACGGAACGTACTGAGGAGCTTAAAGAAAAACTCACGGCGGAACTCACGGCGAGAAAGAAACAATACGAATATTATAGGGACTATCTTCTGTCTTTCGATTTTAATATTTCCATTAAAACCATTAATGAATTATGCTACGTATACGCAGGCGGAGACGCACCAAAAGATACGATATCTAAACAAAAAAGTGATATCTATAGTATACCAGTTATAAGCAATGGCATTGGCGACAATGCTTTATACGGTTACACGACATCGGCTAAAATAACAGTACCGGCTGTTACTGTTGCTGCGAGAGGTACAATTGGTTACGCTGAATACAGAGATTACCATTACTTTCCCATTATAAGATTGTTATCTGTAATACCAAAAAAGCACGATGAATTAAATACAAAATTCCTTTATTATTGTTTGCAAGGCAAAAAATACAAGGTACCAACCAGCGGAATACCGCAACTTATTGCTCCAGAATTAAAAAAAGTT
>CANPZO010000028.1 GCA_947589005.1 uncultured Clostridia bacterium
AGGTGCATCTTTTTGTCTTTCGACTTCAAAGATGCACCTTCCCTTTTTTCTTTCGTTAGCTTAACTTAATGCCATTGCGTAAAAAGGAGGGGTATTATATTGAAAAAAACAGACAAACAAAAGAGCTTCTTACTGTATTACGATTACCGCCGTCACCTGGCAATGCTGAACGACGCGGAGCGGGGACGGCTTTTGATGGGGCTTCTGGACTACGGGGAGACCGGCGCCGAGCCGGAGCTCGACGGGGCGGCGGCCATGGCCTTCTCGTTTATAACCGCCCAGATGGACCGTGACGCGGAAAAGTACGCCGACACCTGCCAAAAGCGCAGCGAGGCCGGCAAGCGCGGAGCGGAGCGGCGCTGGGGCGCGGAAGAGGAAAGCGAGGACATATAGCAAATGCCATTTTTGCCATGGCGTCCGTAACAAAAATAGCTGATACAGACAAAGAAAAAGAAAAAGAAAATTATTATTATAAAGATAAGGAGAATGAGAAAGAGCCCCGCCGGAGCGGGGCTTTTTTGCCGCTTTTCCACAGGAAAACCCGGTTGCCTGTGGAAAACTCTGCATAGAAAACTCTGCATATCAACGCTATACGAAGAAAATCCGCTCTCGGGAGCGGATTTTCTACATCAATTCATCGTTGTCATCAATGAATTTTGCAATACTCAAGGCTGCTTTAAATAAGACTTTTTAGCCCTTGAACGGTTTTAAACCGCTTTTCTCACTTACGCCAAAGCGGCGAGGGCCGTGGCCATCTGAGACTTCTTGCGGCTTACGGTATTCTTGTGGAAAACCTTCTTAGCGGCGGCCTGGTCGAGCTTCTTCACGCAATAGGTGAACTGGGCCTGAGCGGCGTCCTTGTTCCCCTCGGCGACGGCGGCGTTGAACTTCTTGATCTCGGTCTTTATGGCGGACTTAATCATACGGTTCTGCAAAGTCTTTTTCTCGATAACGAGAACTCTCTTCTTCGCGGACTTAATGTTGGGCATAATTTCACCTCCATACACAGCGAAAGCTGCATAATTTGTTCACAATGCTATATTATAACACCATTTTAAGAGAATTGCAAGGCTTTTTTTTAAATTCCTCAATTTTTTTTGGCGGACTGAGACTGCTTGTCCCCGGCGTCGTCATGCTCGCCGTAGCCGTAGCCGTAACCGTAGCCATAGCCGTAGCCGCTTTGATGATAGCCGCCGTAACGGTAGTAGCCCTTGCGATTGTATTTGTACTTATAACCGTCGCCCTCGCCCTCGACGCCGTTGAAGATGCCGCCGAGTATCTTGGCGTTGGCCAGACGGAGCTGCTCCACCGCCTCGGATACGGCGCTGCGGTCGGTCTGGTTGTAGTGCGCCAGCAGCAGCACCCCGCTGCAATACTTGGTGAGCACGGCCGTGTCGGTAACGGCCAGCACGGGGGGCGTGTCGATGAACACATAGTCGTACTCCCTGCCGAGGGTCTCGATGACCTCCTGCATTTTCGGGCTGTCAAGAAGCTCGGAGGGGTTCGGGGGTATCTCGCCGCTGACCAGCACGTCCAGGTTTTCACGTATGTTCTTATGAATAACGTCGTGCAGGTCGTTCATCCTTACAAGCACGTTGGACAGGCCGGGCTTTTGGGGAATATTGAGCAGATTGGCGATATTGGGACGGCGAAGGTCGCAGTCCACGATAATGACCCTTTTGCTGGTCTCCGCGAAGGAGATGGCCGTGTTTACGCAGGTGGTGCTTTTGCCCTCGCTGGCGAGGGAGCTGGTGATGATTATCTTGTTGCTCTCGGCCTCGGGCAGGGAAAAAATGATATTGGTGCGCAGGGCCTTGTATGACTCCTTGACCTGGAAAGGCGTGTTGTCGTTAAGGATATACGAACGCTTTTCCTCGATGGTCATACTGTCGGCCTCCGACTGGCGGCTGCGCTTTTCAAGTCCAAGCTTTTTGCGGAGATCTTTAAACTTACTCATATATCAACCTTTGCCTCCCGATTTTTTATTTCTATTGGCCCCGTTTTTATTGGCGCCGTCCTCGCCGGCGGTCTCGCCGAAGCCCTTCATGCTCTGGACAACTCCGAGCACGGGGGCGTCCATGACCTTGGCGAAGTCCTCGGCCTTCTTAAGTCTTGTATCCATGAAATAAATTGCCAGCACCACCGCCGAGCTGAGCACCCCGCCTATAAGGAAGCCTATGAGGGCGTTCCGCTTATTGTTCGGCGAGGATTGGCGCATGGGCACGATGGCCCTGTCCACAACGGTGGCCGTGGCGCCCTCGATGTACTTGGCTATTTCCGAGGTGCCGCTCTGCGCCACGGCGTTGGCGATGTCGGCCACGTCATACTGCTCGGGGCCGCGGACGGTTATGGCGAATATGCCCGTATCCTCCACAAGCTGAGTGCTGACCATATCCAGCAGCTCCTCCGGGGTATAACCGGCTATGCCGCCCTCGTCGATGGCCCGCTTCATGGCGGACTTGGTGCTCACTATGGCCTGATATGTGGGCACAAGCTTGACGATAGTGTTTATCTGGTTCTGGTTGATAGACTCGGCATAGGCGTTGGAATTTTTATTGTTGACGACCATTATCGCCTGCGCCGCGTACATGGGCCTGATAAGGAAGCAGCTCACGGCGTAAGCCACGGCCCCGCAGAACAGCGCCGCCGCCAGTATCCACGCCAGCTTGCTCCGAAGGGCGGCGAATATTTCCATCAGGTCTATACTGGTCGAGCCCTCCTCCTCAAGTTCTATGTCCTTTTCCTCAGGATTCATCTTTCCACCATCCTAACATTTCTCGTACAGGTTTTATCTCGCGAACAGGGGATTTATGACCGTCCCCGTTATCAGCTTGGGATAAAAATACGTGGACTTCTGGGGCATCTTTTCATTCACCAGCGAAATTTCCTTTATCTGGCTGACCTTTGTGCCGTTGAGCAGGAAAACGCAGTTTGCCCTGCCGCCGTCCACCGCGGCGAAGCCCTCCGCCGCGTCTCTGGTATAGGTGAGATTTATCTGCTTTGCCATGTTTTCCTTATCTATTTTGAGCAGCTTTTCCAAAATAAGAGTGTGCAGAACGCTCACGTCCAGTCCGCGGTATTCCCTGCCCTTTTCGGGGAGGGCCTTCTCCATGGCGGAAGGGTCCCTCAGCACAAGCAGGCGGCACTTGCCGTCAAAGTAAAGCGCGTAGGCGTTCCTGTCCGCGTTGGCGGCGAGGGCGGCCTCCGCCCCGTCCCTATCCACCTCGGCGACGTCGAAGTATTCCTCCGCCGCCTTAAGCAGGGCCTCGCCGTCGAAGCCCTCGATATCCCGCACTATGCGGTGGGTGGGATAGACCACAAGCCCGGGGTCGCTCATGTCCACAAGGAACATCATGCAGTATTTCCACAAATCGCCCTCCGCGCCGGCGGCCTCCATGTATTTTTTGTAGTTGAGCGCGGTCTCATAGCGGTGATGACCGTCGGCGATAAAGAGCTGGCGGTCGGCGAACAGCTCCGATATCCTGTCCGTGTCGGACTTGTCCGAAATTATCCAAAGGTTCTGCCTGAGCCCGTCAAAGGCCGTAAAGCTTATGTCCGGCGTCCTTTGGGAAAGTCTGTTTACCGTTTCGGGCAGGCGGCCGCTCTCGTCGTTGTAAAGCGAATATATCTGGCTGAAATTGCAGGCCGTGGCCTTCATCAGCTCGAAGCGGTCTGTCTTGGCCTTGGAGAGGGTCTCCTCGTGGGGCAGCACCTTTTTCTCCGAAAACTCGCTGAGCTCCACCGCGCCTATGACGCCCTTAAGGGACATATCCCGTCCGTTGTGGCTGAAAATTTCCTCATATATATAGAAGCACGGGCTTTCGTCCTGCGCCAGCACCCCTTCCTCCAGCATACGCCGAAGCTCGGCGGCGGCGCGGGTGTAGCGGTTGTCCTCCGCCGTGTCCTCCGGCCTCTGATAGCCGTACTCAAGGCGAATGACGTTGTCCCTGTCCATCTCGTAGAAAGCCTTCTGCTGTTCGTCCGAAATAATATCGTAGGGCGGAGTGGTCACCTTGGCCAAATCCTTGCCCCTGTATCTCAGCCCTCTGAATGGCAGTACCTTTGTCATACTCGCACCTCTCCACGCTTTTATGTCCACAAGCCGTTATTCTAATCCATTATACTACAAGGCGTTAAAAAAATCAAGTACAATTTTAAAGTTTGTTGGATTATTTTTTGTTTTTCTACATTTAATACTCTTTCACCTATCCGCCGCGCCAAAAAAAATTAACAGGAACTTAACATTTCTCTTGACATTCTTCGCGCTTTGTGATATAATGCGCTTCGACAACAGTACGTAAAGGACGGAGATGCCAATGGATATCGCCAATAAGAAACCCGAGGTTGAAGAGGGAGAGGTTCAGATAGACTTACTCAGGCTGGTCGGCGCGCTGTGGCACAGGGCTTGGATTATCGCCCTGGCGGCCATACTGTTCGGCGGGGCCGCTTTTGTCTGGGCCAAATTTATGATCACTCCTCTGTATGAGACGAGCGCCCTTGTTTACGTAAACAACAGCGCGGTGTCTACCGATAGCACCACATCAATAACACCCAACGAGCTGACCGCGGCCAAAAGCCTGGTGGAGACCTACATCGTCATATTGCAGGCCGAAAGCACCATGGAAGAGCTGGCGTCCGTGGCGGACCTCGACCGTGATCCCGAGGAGCTGTCAAAAATGATAACCGCCTCGGCGGTAAACGAAACCGAAATATTCAAAATAACCGCCACGTCTCCCGACCCTGAGGAGGCGGCGCTTATCATCGACACGCTGACCGGCATACTGCCCAACAGGATATCCTCCGTGGTGGACGGCAGCTCGGTAAGAATAGTGGACAACTCCGGCGTGGCGGACGAGAAGGTTTATCCCAACGTCACCCGCTACACGCTGATAGGCTTTTTGCTGGGATTTCTCCTGGCCTGCGCCTTTGTTGTGGTAATGGAACTGCTCGACGACGTGATACACGGTGAGGAATTCCTGAGTCAGAACTACGACGCTCCCGTGCTCGCGGTGGTTCCGGACCTGTCCGAGAACGAAACCGGAGGCTACAGCTACTACGAGGGTTACGACAAATCTCATTCCGGGGAGGATAAGCATGAAGCTGATAAAAATAAAAAACACTAAAAAGACTCAACATACCGATTCCGCCGCTCGCGAAAGATTTACCGAGGAAAGATTAGCCCACGACAGAAAAATGCTGTGCAACAAGCTCAGCTTTGCCGGCGCCGAGGCTTACAAGCTTTTGAGGGCGAATTTGCTGTTCAGTCTGCCCGGCGAAAAGCAGTGCAAGGTTGTGGGCGTGACCAGCTCCGGCCCCGGCGAGGGCAAAAGCATAACGGCCATCAACCTGGCCTACACCTTCGCCCAGACCGGCAAAAAGGTGCTCCTTGTGGAGGCGGATATGCGTCTGCCGAACATCGCCAAGCGTCTGGGGCTCACCTCCACGGCGGGACTTTCCAACATATTGGCCGGCCTTTCCGACGTCGAGTCCGCCATTCTCAACCCCAAGGACCTCGCCGGTCTCAGGATACTCGCCGCCGGAGACATACCTCCCAACCCGTCGGAGCTTTTGGGCTCGGACGCCATGGCCACGCTTATGAAGCGTCTGGCCACGGAGAACGATTTTATAGTGATGGACCTGCCCCCCGTGAACGTCGTTTCCGACGCTCTGGTGCTTTCGGGGCTTGTGGACGGTTTCCTGATGGTAGTGCGTCAGGACCACACCGCCAAGCGCGCGGTAATAAGCGCCGTCAACCAACTGTCCGTGTCCAACGGAAGATTTCTCGGCTTTGTCCTCAACCAGTCCCACGTCAAGGGCGGCCGCTCATATAAGTACAAGAGGCGCGGCTACGGCTACGGATATGGCTATAGGGGGGGGTACGGCTATGGCGGTAGATACGGCTATGGCGACAGGTACTATTACGGTTCGTATAAGCGTGGGAATAGCGGCGGCTCCGGCGGCTCCGGCGGCTCTAACGGCGCCGACGGCGGCAGCAACGGCTGAGCTCTCACTCTCAATTTCCCGGGCCGGAAGCCTCTGTGAACAATGAATAATATGAAAAAACCGTCTTTCTCGTGAAAGGCGGTTCTTTTATGCGGATTTATTAAGTATTAAAACCTCATCCGTGCCTCCTCATATATTCCACCGTTTTATGGAGAGTGTCCGTACGATATATCTCCTCCGAATGTCCGGCAAAATCGAGACGGTACCGGTCCCGCAGAGCGTCGAGCAGTTCCCTGAGCTCCGCCTCCCTGCGCGGCCGGGCGTCCGAGAAATAATCCTCCATGGTGAGCTGACGCCTCTCCTCGCCGGACAGGTTGTATATACTTACGCCTATCAGACGGACGGGCCGATTTTCCACGCCGTCCAGCAGCCTGACGGCCTCCCGATATATCGTTACGGCACAGTCACAGGCGGATGTTAGGCGGGAGCGGGTGATGCTTTTCATGTCAAAATAAGTGAGCTTTAAGGTGACGCCGTTTCCGTACAGGCCATACTGCCTCGCTCTGCGCTCCACACACATCGCGAGCAGGACCAAAACGTCCTTCAAAAGCCGGCGGCTGCTCACGTCCTCCTGAAACGTGACCTCGCGGCCGATGGATTTGGCGTCCTGCGGGCGATAAGGCGTGACCCTCCGCTCATCGATGCCAAAGGCGAGTTTTGTTATCCAGCGTCCCTGCTTTCCGAGAAGGCGGACGACCGTATCCTGCCTCTCCCGTATATCGCGGACGGTGCGAATTCCCGCGGCACGCAGCTTTTTCGCCGTCATTTCTCCGACGGTATAAAGCGAGCGCACGTCACGGTCAATTATCAAATCAACAAAATCCTTCGGGGTGGGTATCTCAAAGTAACCGTCGGGCTTTTTTTCCTCGCTCGCCGTCTTTGCCGCCGTCTTGGAATAAGCGACGCCCACGGAACAGGTAAGCCCGACCTCGGCCATGGTGCGTTGTTTTATCGTACGGGCTATACTTCGCGCCCCTTCCAGATTTCCGGCCTTTTCCGTCACATCAAGATACGCCTCGTCCAGCGCGACAGTCTCGGCGGCGGACGCGTAGGTATTCCAAATTTCATGCAGCCTGTGGGATACGGCCTTGTATTTTTCCATATTCGGGTGCATATAGACGCCCTGGGGACAACGCCTGTAGGCTTCCTTGATATTCATCGCGGAGCGGACGCCAAACCGTCTCGCCTCGTAGCTGCAAGTGGCGACCACGCCACGTTCTCCCGGGAGGGAGCCGATGATAAGGGGTTTCCCGCGCAGGGCCGGATTGTCCCGAATTTCCACGGAGGCAAAAAAAGCGTCCATATCCACATGTATTATGATTTGGTCCATGTTTTTATCCGCCTCCCGCCGATTTTTTATTTCCGCCTTAAGCACAGGATTTGGCTTTATTTTATCATACAGTATACAAAAATACAAGAAAAAAATACAAGTTTACATTGCATTAATTATGATGTAATGTTATAATGAAAAAAGAAAGGTGTGAGGAAAATGAAAAAGCTTTTATCGATCTGCCTCGGGGCGGCGCTGGTGTGCTCCGCGGCGGCGGCCTCGAATCCGGAAATCACCGAGACCGAGCCGGGGACGCGGGTGTACTGCGGCGACCCGGCGGCGCTGGTGGAGGACACCGACGGCGACGGGGTGGGCGACAAAGTCTACCTCTATGTGGGCCACGACACCGGCGACGGAGCGTATTACAATATGCCCGACTACCTATGCTACTCCACCGACGACATGGTGAACTGGAAGTACGAGGGCGTTCCGCTGAGGGCCGGGGACTTCTCCTGGGGCAGCCCCAACGACGCCTGGGCCAGTCAGGTGATAAAGCACGGGGACAAGTACTATTTTTACAACAGCAAAAACAGCTCGGGTATGTCGGTGGCGGTTGCCGACAGCCCCACGGGGCCCTTTAAGGACGCCAAAAACGGCGTTCGGCTCGTTGAGCCGGGCTTCACCAACGGCAAGGTGGGCTGGGACGACATCGACCCCACCGTGTGGGTGGAAACCGTTGACGGCGTTGAGCACCGCTACCTCATGTGGGGCAACAGCAACCTCTATCTGGCCGAGCTGAACGAGGACATGATAAGTCTCAAAGGCGGCAGCGGCGGCATAAAGGAGCTGACAATCAACGGCATCCCCTCGGACAGCCAGTACACCGAGGCCCCGTGGATATACAGGCGCCCCGGAGACAGCCGCTATTACGTATTTTTCGCCAGCAACTGGCACGAGGAGCTGTCCTACGCGGTCGCGGACAACATTTGGGGGCCCTATGAATACGCCGGTCTGGTTATGGGCGTGGGGGCCTCCAGCAACACAAACCACCCGGCGGTTATCGACTTCAAGGGTCAGACCTACATAATCTATCACACCGGCGCCCAGCCTAACGGCGGCGGCTATCTGCGCAGCGTCTGCGTGGACAGGCTGTACTTTGACGAAAACGGCGGCGTGGCTCAGCTTGAGGAGAGCAGCGTGGGTCTCGACGGTCGGGCCGTGAGCCTTTCCCTTGACGGCGAAAAGCTGACGCAGGTGCATATGGACAACTCCATACTCCCCTCGGCCTACCCCGCCGGCACCACGCTGAAGCTGGGCGAAAACGGGCTTTATCCCAACGACTCCCTTTGGGAGATAACCGAGGGCAACGGCGGCGTGTATATCCAGTCGGTGAACAAGATGGGCTACTACGTGACCGAGTACCGGGGCATGGCGAAGCTGCTCCACGACGATGACGACAGCGCCGCCTCCCTCGACGCAAGAACCTTTATCCCCCGTGAGGACGGCGGACTGACGGCGTATGAGAGCAAGTCCCTGCCCGGCAAATACCTGGCCACCGACGGGTACGGCAACATCGTCCTCTCCGAGGAACCGGCGTATTTTGAGACGGCCGCCCTCGCTGAGCAGAGCCTGAGCCTGTCCCTCGAAAACGGCGAAATCGTCATAAGCGGGACAAACCGGCCCGGCGCGGAGCTGATAATCGTTATCTCCGCCCCCGACGGCACGCACATAGCCTACTCCAAGGCGGACGGCGAGGGCGGGTTCGCCTACGGCTTTGTCCCCGAAGCGAGCGGGACTTACAGAATAACCGCCTCCGGCAGAGTGGCGGAAATTACAGTGGGAGGCGACGGTGAATGAAAAAGTTAATTTTTGCCTTTATTACGGCCTTTGCCGCCCTGACGGTAACCGCCGGGGCCGAGGGTCTGTACCGCTTTGAAAACAGTCTCGACTCCGAGGCGGGGGCGGGTCTTGCAACTCCCGCCTCGACTGTGAACAACGCCCTTGGCAATGGCGGAGCGGCGGTCTACGAGGGCGGGGCCTTGAAGCTGGACGGCTCCTACGGCCTTAACCTGGGCTCCGTGGGGGCGTATTACGAGGTCAGCGCAAAGGTCAGCCTCGCTTTCTCCGGCGGCACAAGCACTCTGTTCTTCAAAAACATGGGGTCGAGCAGCTCGGAAAAGTGGCTGGGCGTCATTTTCCAAAACGGCGTCCCCAACGTGTGGAGCCACGACGGGAATGCCTTCCGCTGGGCCGCCCTTGAAAGCAAGGCGGAAAACTGCGTCGGCAAGACCGTCGAGATAAAATATGTCGAAAACATGGGCGACGCCCGGCTTTACGTTGACGGCGTTCTGGCCGCGTCCGGGGCGGTTGTGCCCGGCGGCGGCGATTTGTACCTTGGCTCCACCTACTGGAGCGCCGACGCCCTCTCCGCCACGGTGGACGATTTGGCGGTGATTGACAGAACATTTGAAAACTTCGGCGGCTTCCCCTCCGTCCTGACAAACGACATCGACCTTTCCGCCGCGGGCGAGGGCGTCGAGTGGGTATCCGACCGTCCGGAGGTGCTTTCAGCGGAGGGCAAGGTCGCCCGCCCCGCCGAAAACACCGCCGTCACCCTCACCGGCACAAAGAAAATGGGGCCTCTGGGCGATGACATAGTGAGGGAATTTAACTTCACCGTGCTCAAGGCGGCCCAAAAGGTCAACGACGACGTGGTGCTTTCCTACGTTTTTGACGAAAACACCTCCGGCGTGGTGGAGGACAAAAGCGGCAACGGCAACCACGGCGCGCTTTTCGGCGGCAAGACCGGCCCCGCCTTTGACGGAGTGGACGACTATGTGGAGATGCCCCGGGGCCTGCTGTCGGGTCTCGACGAGTTCACCATAGTTATGCGGCTCAAGAACGAAATTGCCAAAACCCACCAGTTCACCTTCTGCTTCGGCAGCGGAACGAAGGAGTATTTCTTCCTCAACACCTCCCGTCCGGACACCAACACCCTGCGGCTGGCGCTGACAAACAACGGCTCCGGCGCCGAGAGCGACGTCGCCTCTCTGCCCGGCCTCCGCGACGGCGAGACCGTGGCCCTGGCCATAACCGTCAGCGGCACCGAGGCGAAAATGTACAAGGACGGCGTGCCCGTCGCCGCCGGAGATTTAGGCTTTTCGCCCTCCGAGCTGGGCGACACAACCGACAACTGGCTGGCAAAGTCGCCCTACGGAGACAAGTACTTTAAGGGCGAAATATACGAGTTCACTATCTACCCCCGGGCGCTGAGCGAGGGGGAGATAAGGGATATGCACTATTCCGAGCCGGAGGAGAAGGGCTGGATTTCCGGCGCGGAAATAGACGGGAACACCCTGACCGTCTCCCTCAACCGCTTTTGCATGGTCTCGGCGGTGTTCTTTGACAACGGCGGGAGCGTCGTATACTCCACAACTTCAAAGGTCTCCGACGACGATTTGACCGCCGTGTTCACCCTGCCGGAGGGGACAATTGCCAACGCGGAGCTGGCGGCCTACGACCCGAGCCGGGGCGTTATCACGGATAGGCTGGCGGTGGCGGCCTACGGCGGAGTGGCGGCCTATTCCGCTTACGACGGCAGCCTTAAGATAACCAACACCACCGACTCCGACCTCAGCGTCGCGGTTATGGCGGCGGGCTACGACGGCGGCGCCCTCACGGGCATCAACGCCGTGACCGAAATCGTCCCCTCCGGCTCGTATGTGGTAGTGGACGACCACTCCAAGGAGGGCGACCGGCTGTTGGTGTGGTATTCCCTCGACTCGCTCCGGCCCGTGACGCGGCAGAGGTAAGTAAAAAACGGCATGGAACGGCGTCGCCGCAAGCGAAGTTAGGCTTGCGGCGACGTTTTTTATTTTTTGGCACGGGTTGAAATGCTTCAAAATCCGATATCACAAAATCAAATATATATGCCTCAACCCTCCATATAAATCAATACAAAAATATGATAATATAAATGAAGAAAGGAAGGGTAAAAATGAAAATAGTATCGCTGGTCACGGCGGCGGCCGTGCTGATGAGCATTTTAAACTTTCCGGCGGCGACCGGGGCTGAGGAGGCGGGAGACGTGCTGCCCGAGGGACCGAACAAGACCTACAATCTCAACATCGACTGGAAATACAAACGGCCAACCGTGGCCTTCCCCTTAAAGGACGCCGTGGCCGGCGAGGTCAAAAACGGCCTTAATTTCTATGACCCGGCCTACGACGACGCCGACTGGGAGACCGTCAGCGTTCCCCACGCCGTCAACTCCGCCGACTCCTTTGACGACCTTATAGCCGATGCCGGCGAGGCGGGGCTTTATCGGGGCTTCATGTTCTACCGCAAAAAATTTACCCTGCCCGAAAGCGAAGCCGGAAAAAAGGCCATACTTGAGTTCGAGGCGGTGCGCCAGACCGTGTATCTCTATGTGAACGGGCAGATGGTTGGCTATTACGAGGCGGGCACGGCGCCCGTCGGCTTCGACATAACGGCCTACGTCAGGGCCGGAGAGGAAAACCTCATCGCCGTGGCCACCGACAACGCCGCCTACCGCGGGGCCAAATTCACCACCGCCGAAACCGTGCCCGGCCACGAGCCGGGGGACTGCTCCGGCTCGGGATACCAGTGGAACCAAAAGGACTTCAACGAGGTCCAGGGCGGCATTACCGGCAACGTGAACCTCCATACCTTCGGCAAAATTTATCAGACGCTGCCGCTGTACAACAATTTGAAAACCACCGGAAACTACATATACGCCGACAATTTTGATTTTGAGAACAAAAGCGCCGGCATAAACGTCCGGGCCGAGGTCCGCAACGAGACCGGCACGGACGAGTCCGCGCGGCTTGAGGTTATCGTCGCCGACGGGGACAGGGTTTTGTCACGGTTTGCGTCGGAGACGGTCAGCGTCCCCGCCGCCTCGGACGCGGGGGCGGCCTTCGCCTCCGTCGTGCCGGCGGACGCCTACAGTGAAAATCCCGCGCCGACCGACGCCGGCACAGTGGACGTCACCTACATCAATGCCTCGGCCAGGGTCGGCGGCCTCCGCTTTTGGTGTCCGGAGGACCCGTACCTTTACGACGTTTACACCGTGCTAACGGTGAACGGCGAGACAGTGGACGTGCGAAAGACCGCCACAGGCTTCCGCAGCGTGGAGTACGACATAAATAACGGCGGCCTGCTCATCAACGGCAAAAGCGCCTATCTTCGGGGCTACGCCCAGCGTTCCACCAACGAGTGGGCGGTGATCGGCGTGGCCAACGACTGGCTGACGGATTACGATATGCGGCTTGTGCGGGAGAGCGGCGCGGACTTTATCCGCTGGATGCACGTGAGCCCCAAGCCCAACGCCATTCGCTCCGGCGACAAGTACGGCGTGGTGTCGGTCTGCCCCGCCGGTGACAAGGAGGGGGACCAGACGGGCCGCTGCTGGGACCAGAGAGTGGAGGCCATGCGTGACGCCATAATCTACTTCCGCAACTCCCCCTCGGTGATATTTTACGAGGCGGGCAACGCCGCCATAACTCCCGAGCATATGCGTGAAATGACGGAGATGAAAAGGCTCCTCGACCCCGACGGGGGCCGCTTCATGGGCTGCCGCAGCATTACCTCAAAGGAGCAGATAGCCGAGGCCGAGTGGGCGGGCACCATGATTTACCGCTACGACGCCGACGCCCGGGCGAGCATGGAGGCCATCGGAAAGTACATACCCATCGTGGAGACCGAGTACAAGCGGGACGAGGCTCCCCGCCGGGTGTGGGACGACTTTTCGCCCCCCTGGTACGACTATGAAAACAAGTGGCTGGGCGACGGGGCCAAAAAGACCGACGGCTACGACGTGTGGGACGAGACTCAGGAGGATATGTGCGTGGCCCTCAGCGGCGAGGGCGACGGCTACGCCTACTTTTACAACAACCGCGTGGGCGGCGCCACCGGCAACGACTATTACAGCGCCGCCGCCATGATGGTGTGGAGCGACTCAAATATGCACGGCCGCAACTCCGGCAGCGAAAACTGCCGCACCTCGGGACGGGTTGATCCGGTGCGGATAAAGAAGGAGAGCTTCAACGCCGTGGCCGCCATGCAGTCCGAGGGGGCGGCCCTCCACATCGTGGGCCACTGGAATTATCCCGCCAATACACCCGAAAACTACAACTACCGTGAAAAGGTCTGGAACGGCACATATTGGGAATACACCGACAATATTCTCCGCCGCGACCCGACAAACAAGACCGTTTACGTCATCGGCTCCATGCTGGTGGCGAAGGTTGAGCTTTACGTCAACGGCGCCCTCGCGGGCGTCTGCGAGGAGCCCAGGGACACCTTTGTGTTCGAGTTCCCCGGCATCGACGTGACCCAAAGCGGCGAGGTCAGCGCGGTGGGCTACAGCTCCGACGGCAAGATCATCGCCCACGACCGCGTAACCACCGCCGGCGAGCCCGCCGCCCTGCGCCTTACCCCCGTCACCGGACCGGAGGGGCTGCGGGCCGACGGCAGCGACATCTGCTATATCGACGTTGAGGTGACGGACGAAAACGGAAAAGTCTGCCCCACGAATTACGGCAAAATAACCTTCGACTTCGAGGGCGAGGGAGAGTTTTTGGGCGGCTACAACTCCGGCCTTTACGGTGAGGACAGCGTGATCGGCAAAAACTACTGCTACGCCGAGTGCGGGGTCAATCGGGTGTTCGTCCGGGCCTCGCGGAACGCGGGGAGCTTTAAGCTCACCGCCCGCATGGAGGGCCTGCCCGACGCTATGGTTGAGGTGAGCTCCGTTCCGGTAAGCCTTGAAAACGGCCTCATGACCGAGCCCCAGCAGAGCTACGCGAAAAACAAGCCGTACAAGGCCCCCGAAACTCTCTTTGACCGGCTGGTGGCCGAAAACGTGGCCAACGCCCCCGGGAGAAAGACCGCCCGGGCCGAAAGCTATACAGTTCAAAACGCCGGAACCGGCAAGTACCTTGCCGAACAGAACGGCGAGCTTGTCCTCTCCGACGCCGCCGACGTTTGGAGCCTTGTGCCCATGGGCGGAGGGGCCTATTCGCTGAAAAACGCCCGCACCGGCCTGTGCGTGGACGTGCCGGAGCTTTCCAAGGAGGACGGGCGGCGGCTGATAGTCTACCGCTCCAACTCCGGCGACAACCAGAAGTGGACCCTCGACGGCGAAAGCCTGATTTCAAAGTGCTCCGGCCTGTACATGACGGCGGAGGGCGATACCGCGGTTCAGCGGAAGCCCGACGGCTCCGACGCTCAAAAGTGGACGCTGACAAAGGCGCGGGACGTTTATCGGGTGACGGTCAACGGCGTTGAGGTAAAATTCTCCGCTCCCCCCTACCGCCCCGACTCCGGCAGCGGCGTGCTCTGCGAGCTGCGGCCCGTGCTGGACGCTTTGGGGGCGGACTACGCTTACCAAACCGAGGGCGAGCTGCCGGAGGAGCTCAGTAGCTTCTCCCTGCCCATGCTGACCCTCGGGGACAGCGGCGCGGTAATTGTCTGCGGCGAGACGGCCATACGCACCCCCGAGGGCTCCAATTTGACCAACGCCGAGTTTTACGCCGAAAACGGCGAGCTCATCGCCGAGATCGCTCCGGTTTTGAGCTATATCGACGGGGTGGAGGTCGTCACCGACAGCGAGACAAAGACCGTGGCGATAAGCGGCGGGGCGCCCCTTTCGGCCGAAAATGACGAAACGTCGGACGCGGGCGGCTACGAGACAAAACCGCTGACCGTCCAACGTGACGGCAAAAACATTTACGCCGAAATGTACGTCCCGAAAAACGGCAAAGAAAAAATGCCCGCCGTCATCTTTTCTCACGGCTACAACGGCAGCGGACGGGACGGGCAGGCTCATGCCGAGACGCTGGCGGCCATGGGCTTTGCCATGTGCTGTTATGACTTCTGCGGCGGCAGCTCCTACAGCCGCAGCGACGGCGCCACCACCGAAATGTCGATTTTTACCGAGCAGGCGGATTTGGAGGCCGTGCTCGAGGCGGTGCGGAGCCTCGATTATATTGACGCCGATAACATTTTCCTCATTGGGGCCAGTCAGGGCGGCGCGGTTTCGGCCATGGCCGCCGCCGACAACGCCGAAAAAATACGCGCCGTGGTGCTGCTGTACCCGGCCTTCGTGATACCCGACGACGCGAGGCTGGCCATGTCGGTCTTTACGGAGCTGCCCGACACATATAAGCTGATGGGCATGACCATTGGCCGGACCTACTACGAAAAACTGGCGGACTATGACATTTATGAGGATATAAAGGGCTACGGCGGAGACGTGCTGATAATACACGGCGACCGTGACACCCTTGTGCCGCTGTCCTATTCCAAAAAGGCCGTGGAGGTTTACCCCTCGGCGGAGCTAAAGGTCATCGAGGGCGCGGGACACGGCTTCTCCGGCGAGGCGGAAAAAAAGTCCGTCGAGTATATGGCCGGCTTTTTGACCCGAGCTTACGGCGCTTCCGAAAGCGCCGCGAAGTAACAAACAACTTATATAAGATAACCCCCTCCGGCGCGCAGATTTGCCGGAGGGGGTTATATGTTAGGGAGGTTTTACCCTCTCATTTTTTTTGCGGGTTACTGCGTAACCTCGATTTCTTTTGCCTCGCAGAGGGGTATCATATCGCTTAAATTGCTCCAAAGCAGGACCTTTACCCTTTCGGCGCCCTCCGCGGGTATATCCGCTGAGGCCATTCCGTCCACGAACTTGGCGTTACTAAGGCTCAGCATACCGCCGTCCGCGCCGTACGCGGCAAGGTATGCCACCGCGCCGGAGGGCACGTTTTCGGCCGAAACGCTCACCCTGACGACATCGCCGTAAAGCTTGGCGGCCGCCTCCGTTATCTCGGCCTTTACCACGGTCAGGTCCTGGCTGTACGGGGTCATTTCCGTTCCGGCATAGCTGACCGCGCCGGCGACGCTGACCGTGTGGACCGTGCCGCCGATGAGACCTTCGCCGAAGCCGACGGAATAGCTGCGGGCGTAAACCGTGCCGTCGGGGGCGGCCTCCGCGTCAACAGGCGTCACCGTCACGCCGGAAACGCCGTCAACGGTGATGTTGTTCACCGTTTCGGGCCGCATATATTTGTCAAAGGTGAGGGTCAGGCTGTTGGCGTAAAGCTCGGCGGCGACCGCCGGCGCGGCGGTGGAAACCATGCCCACGTTTACGTCGGTCTGTGGCGGAGGAACGGGCAGCCAGTCCGTGACCAAGGTCTCGTATCCGTCCTTTTCGAACTTTACCCGCCACAAGCCCTCGGGGACGTCCCAGGCGTAAGCGCCGTTCATGTCGGTGTTGAGGGGGTTGAGCTGGGCGTATTCCGCCGCGTCCCAAACAACGGCATTGCTCTCGTCAAAGCTGCCGTCCTCGCCGATAAATTCGGACGCTATCCAGTATGCCGTGGCGGTGACGCCGTCCACACGGTTGGAGTCGACGGCCTCATAGACATAACCGCTGGGGTCGATGCACCACTTCAGCGAAAAGCCCGTTTCCGTGCCGAGAATGTTGGCCATGCGCAAATCCCAGAAGAAGCTGGAGGAGGTGGTTATCGCTCCGAACAGCAGGCCGAAGGCCAGCGCCGGCGCACCGACGCCGCTCGCGGTCAGCGTCGTTATGAGCATGGTTGCCGCCAAAAATCCGTAGCGGTCATTTTTCAGCTCCTCGGCTTTTTTCAGGGCCTCCGCTTGCTGCTCGGGGGTCATTCCCGAAGCGTAGATTTTGTCCCTGAGATCCTCGTCCGCCGACTCAATTTCGTAAATGTCGGCGATGGTTCCCGATACGGAATTGAATTTTTCAAGAAAGCCGGACACGCTCTGGAATTTCGTTTTGTCCGCCGCCTCGACAGCCCATGTAACCATCTTGTTGCCCGTTATGTCGTGCAAAATCATATTGATTTTTTCGCCGTCCATGTCGTCCAGCTTGTAGTTGAAAACATATTTCTTGCCGTCTTTTTCGAAGAAGTATGAGTATATGTCCTTGCCCGCGCTCATAAGGTCGCTTATATCCGAGTCGCCGTACTCCTTGTATATTTCCTTTGCCGTAAACTTTATTTCTTCCCCGAACAGCTCCTTAAGCTCGTCAGGCATATAGATACTCGCTTCAAACTCATCTTCGGTATTGGTTTTTACCTCAACGGTGCTGTCCAGTACCCTCTTGTCGATATTCCTTCTGATGACTTCAAGCTCCGCGCTGTCCAAAGTTTCTTTAATTTCAACCTTGGGCGCTTTCTTCCTGTACTCAACGGTTATCTCGCCGGGAACGTATCTGGTATTAGTTCCATCGAACAATCCCTCCGCCACAAACTTGCCGATGGCCGCGTCCCATTTGGCGTCCATATACTTCTTCTGGTTGCTGCGGGTGCTGACGATATACACCTCTTCTATCTGGTCGGGGTTGTCAAATTCCGCTTCAAACCTTAAGCCGAGATGGGGGTTGAACACAATCGTGGGCTTGGCCGTGCCGTCGGTAAGGTCATATTCGTAAGTGTTGGCGTGGTCGCCGTATTTGAAAATCAGCGACTTCAGCGCCGGCACGTCCTCCTGATATTTTATGCTCGCGCTCGCCTCGGCCCTCCGGCCGTCCTTGGTCGCGACGGCGGTTATCGTGTAACGCTTATAGTTTTCAAGCGAGGGCAGAGTTATCGTTGTTTTGTAGTTGCCGGACTTTATGGCGGAGGTTTCGCCGACGTACTCGCCGTCCACATAAAATTCAACCTTGCCCGACGGCGGGGCGACGCCCTCCACGGTTACGGCTCCACTGTTGGTCACGGTGTCCGTCTTTATGGAAACGTCGGGTATGGAGCAGTTCAAAACACCGATGATTTCGGTCTGTTTTTTGCCGTTTTCGATGAACCTCAGCATGGCGTAGGTCAAAAGGGTGTCATATTCCGTGGGACGGACGCTGAACACTATCTCGCCGCTGTTTTCTTCCACGGGAATGACGAGCTTGTTGTCCTCGTATTCGTAATTTGTCGCGATAACGCCGTTGACATTGAGCGTGCTTTCGATAAGCGCGGAATTGGAGGGAATACGGACGACGATTTCCTTGCCTCGGATATCCGCGCCGTCTTTGACCCGGTAGTTTAACCGGAACGGCACATAACCGGTCATGCTGTTGATGTCGGAGTAGTAGTCCGTGTTTTTGTAAACGAGGTGATCGTAGGACGTTATATCGCGGGTAAGCTGGAACTGCATATCGTTGTCAATGATATGCTCTATGGCCGGCGACGCCTCGGAGCACTGAACCACGAGGCCCTCCGTCCCGTAGAATATATCGCCGTCAATCTGTTCGACCGAGTCGGGAATTATTAGCTTCTTTAGCTTTGCGCAGTTCCCGAAGGCCCCGTATCCTATGGAGGTCACCGTGTCCGGTATCTCCACCCTTGAAATATGGCTGTCGTGAGAATTGCGGGGGCTGCTTTCGCACATATATCTTGGTATGGCGGTTAAGCCCTTCTCAAAATACACGTCGTCAAGATACATCGCGCCGCAGAGCGGGCCGCCGCTGCTGTACCCTACGGATTTAAGGGTTTTCGGAATGGTTATGCCGCTTATCATTGTGCCTTCTATGAAGTGGTGGCCAAGATATGTCAGCCCCTCGGGGAGAGTTAGGACCGTAATCTCGGGACATTCCGAAAACGCCATGTTGCCGATGGACAGAGTGTACTCCTCGTCGGTGTTCTCGTTAAACTTTACGCTCCTTAAGCCGTCGCAGCTTTGGAATGACATATCGCCAATTTTGGTCACTGTCGCGGGTATATTGATTTCCGGCAGACAGTCGCAGTCCTTAAAGGCCCCCGTCCCCATGCTCTCAAGTCTCGGCGGCAAAGTTATCTCGGTAAGGCCGTCGCAGTTTTCAAAAGCGTAATTTCCGATAGACGTTACCGTGTCGGGAATTGTGACATTTTCAACATAGCTTGTGGAATTATAGAAGCACAGCAGGTAAGCGGGTATTGCCGTCATGCCTTCTTCAAGCTCCACGTCGGTCAACGCTTTGGCATTGATAAACGGACGGTATCCGCAGCCCGTAACGCTCTTGGGTACCTTTATGCTCTCTATGGCCGTGTTCTCTATAAAGCCCTCGCCCAGGTACGTCACGGATTCGGGGAGCTCAAGCTCGGTCAAAGCGCCGCAATTTCTGAAAGCACTTTCATTGATGGCGCAGGAAAACCCCTCGGCGTCGTTAAAATTCATCGTGACCCTGTTAAGACTTGTGCAGCCGTCAAACGCCTCTCTGCCTATTACCGATACCGCTTTGGGGATATTTATTTCCTTCAACGACACGCAGCCGTCAAACGCGTAGTTCCCTATGGACCGGACGGTCTCGGGTATGATTACGCTTTCTATGTGTTCCGCGCCGCAAAGCAGAGCGTTAGGTATGGAGGCGAGTCCGTCCTCGATTGTAATGTCCGTCAAACCGGCGCAGCCGGCGAAGGGGCCTCCATAATACTCTCCGCAGCTGTTCACGCTCTTTGGCACGGTTATGCTCGAGATGGCTGTGCCCTCGATAAAATGACGTCCAAGCTTGGTGACGGTTCCGGGTAATTCAAGCTCGGTCAGGCTGGCGCAATTCCTGAAAGCATAGTCGTCGATGGCGCAGGAAAAACCCTCGGCGTCGTTAAAGTTCATCGTGACCCTGTTAAGATTTGCGCAGCCGTCAAACGCCTCTCTGCCTATTACCGATACCGCTTTGGGGATATTTATTTCCCTCAACGACACGCAGCCGTCAAAAGCGTAGTTCCCTATGGATCGGACGGTCTCGGGTATGATTACGCTTTCTATGTGTTCCGCGCCGCAAAACATGGCGTCGGGTATGGCGGCGAGTCCGTCCTCAATTGTAATGTCCGTCAAACCGGCGCAGCCGGCAAAGGGGCCGCCAAAATACTCTCCGCAGCTGTTCACGCCCTTAGGCACGGTTATGCTCGAGATGGCGGTGCCCTCGATGAAATGGCGTCCAAGATTGGTTACGGTTTCGGGAATAACCAGTCCGGCAAGCTCCGAGCAGCCCTGGAAGGCATAGTCCCCTATGCTTTGAACCCCCTCCGGCAGCTCAACCTCCGTCAAAGCGCCGCAATTTCGAAAGGCGCTGCTATTGATAACGCAGGAAAACCCCTCGGCGTCGTTAAAGTTCATCGTGACCCTGTTAAGGCCGGCGCAGCCGTCAAACGCCTCTTGACCTATTACGGTCACCGATTTGGGGATATTTATTTCCTTCAACGACACGCAGCCGTCAAACGCGCATTTCCCTATGGACCGGACGGTCTCGGGTATGATTACGCTTTCTATGTGTTCCGCGCCGCAGAGCAGAGCGTCGGGTATGGAGGTAAATCCGTCCTCGATTGTAATGTCCGTCAAACCGGCGCAGCCGGCAAAGGGGCCGCCAAAATATTCTCCGCAGCTGTTCACGCTCTTAGGCACGGTTATGCTCGAGATTGCGGTGCCCTCGATGAAATGGCGCCCAAGATGGGTGACGGTTTCGGGAATAACCAGTCCTGCAAGCTCAGAGCAGCCCTGGAAGGCATAGTCTCCTATGCTTTGAACCCCTTCCGGCAGCTCAATTTCCGTCAAAGCGCCGCAATTCCGGAAAGCGTAGCTATTGATAACGCAGGAAAACCCCTCGGCGTCGTTAAAGTTCATCGTGACCCTGTTAAGACCGGCGCAGCCGTCAAACGCCTCTTGACCTATTACGGTCACCGATTTGGGGATATTTATTTCCTTCAACGACACGCAGCCGTCAAACGCGCATTTCCCTATGGACCGGACGGTCTCGGGTATGATTACGCTTTCTATGTGTTCCGCGCCGCAGAGCAGAGCGTCGGGTATGGAGGTAAATCCGTCCTCTATTGTAATGTCCGTCAAACCGGCGCAGCCGGCAAAGGGGCCGCCAAAATACTCTCCGCAGCTGCTCACGCTCTTTGGCACGGTTATGCTTGAGATGGCGGTGCCCTCGATGAAATGGCGTCCAAGATGGGTGACGGTTTCGGGAATAACCAGTCCTGCAAGCTCCGAGCAGCCCTGGAAGGCGTAGTCCCCTATGCTTTGAACTCCTTCCGGCAGCTCAATTTCCGTCAAAGCGCCGCAATTCCAGAAAGCGTAGTTTCCAATGCCTTGAACCTCAACGCCGTCAATTTTGTCCGGAATTGTCACGGCGTCCGAAAGGCTTTCATCGGCGTCGGTTACGGTTCCGCTCCCCGCGTCAAACCAGATACCCAAATCGGGATAGTACGTACCGGTCGCCATTAAAGTTACTTCGTCAGCGGCATCGGCCTCCATCGCAAAAGCGGGCGCGACTGCGAGGGCCATCGCCGCGCACAGCAGCAGGGCCAGCGTCTTTTTGAGTCTGTTCATATATTCGTCCTCCTTTTCCCTTATTTATAAAATTAGTTTCCCAATAAATGGCATAGAGCGCATGGAAGCGGGGCCCGTATTTTATCATACCGTCGGTAAAAACACGGCATTCCATGCCTTATTCGGCTAAATCACACCTTTATTATAGCATAGCCCCGAACCATAATCAACCCTTGTTTGAAAATTTTTGTAACGCTGCCGTCTCCGGTGCGCGGTTACAAACGCGGTTTTGCGCGGAGTTATCTGTGCGAAAAAGGAGGAACAGCGGCACGAGCGATGCAACGCACCCCCGGGGCCCCCGCAAAGCCGCAGGCTTTGTGGGGAAAAGGAGGAACAGCGGCGCGAGCGATGCAACGCACCCCCGGGGCCCCCACAAAGCCGCAGGCTTTGTGGGGAAAAGGAGGAACAGCAGAGCGAGCGATGCAACGCACCCCCGGGGTCCCCGCAAAGCCGCAGGCTTTGTGCGAAAAAGGAGGAGCAGCAGAGCGAGCGATGCAACGCACCCCCGGGGTCCCCGCAAAGCCGCAGGCTTTGTGGGGAAAAG
>CANPZO010000029.1 GCA_947589005.1 uncultured Clostridia bacterium
CTCACCGAGAACGCCAAGGCCACCCTCGATGAAAAGCTGGCCTCCGGCGAGCTCACACAGGAGCAGTACGACGAAATCCTCGCCAAAATCGAAAGCGGCGACCTTCGCGGCTTCGGCGGCAAAAGGCACGGCATGGCTCCCGGCCGTCACGGTCAATGCCCCGACATGGCCGCTGACGAAAGCGAAGCCGTATAACCCCATGTATGGGGCTGTAAAAAACGAACAGAACAAAATCGGAACAGGCGTAGCAACGCTTGTTCCGATTTTGTTTAAATTTTTTGGGAGGCTTGAGGGCAAGCCGCCCTACGAAGCACTACTGTAACAAAGTGGTGTAGGGCGGGCTGCCTTCAGCCCGCCGCTTTGCATGACGGACAAAAACTCGCAAAAGGTTGGTAGTGAGCCGAGGCAAGCGACGCGATTTTTTCGTCAGCCCCTTTTTTCCTTATCCCACCTCGGTCATGGGCGGGCAGTTTTCCTTGGAGATGACGGCCTCGAGACTTGAGCCGAACCTTTCCTTCAGGCGGTCAAACAAAAGCTCGGTGACTATCTTCTCGCTGTCATAGTGGCCGACCTCGATGTACTCGAAGTCCGGGGCAAGATAAAATTCCCGCTGCTGATGGTACTTCACGTCGCCCGTGACGTACACGTCCGCGCCCTTGGCCCTGGCCGCCGCCGCCAATGAGCCGCCGCTGCCGTTGCAGACGGCCACCCTTTTTACGGGCCTGTTCATCTGAGCGGTAGTGGAAACTCTGTCCAGCTCCAGCTCGGTCTTTATCCGGGCGCACAGCTCCAACAGCTTCAATTCCCCCCGGGGGCGGCATATCCGCCCGTCGTTGCCCTCGATAGGCTCAAGGGGCTCAAGGCCCAGCCGCCCGCAAAGATAGTCGGTCAGCCCGCCGGGGCAGCTGTCAAGATTGGTGTGGGCGCAGTAGATGGAAACGCCGTTTTCTATGGCGGTCAAGAGCGTTTCCCCGTCGGGGCCGGCGTCGGTAACGGACTTCATCCCGTCAAAAATCACCGGATGATGGCTGATTATGAGCTGCGCGCCCTCACGGACGGCCTCGTCCACCACGAGCCTGTCACAGTCAAGGCACAGCAGCGCCTTTTCAACGGTCTTATCCCGCCGGCCGGCCAGCAGGCCCACATTGTCGTAGTCCGCCGCGTACTCGGGCGGAAAGCTTTCCTCCATAAAATTGATTATGTCTTTAAGCTCGACGGCCATTTATCCATCCTCCCCCTCGTATTTTTTGTACATTTCTATCAGCGCGGCGCACTCCTCACGCCGGGGAGTTTCGGCGCCGCCGATTTTTTCCAGTATTTTTTCGGTCTCCCGCCGACGGGACGCCAGATATTCGCCCAAAAGCGGCGGTCTGTCCCTCAGCAGCACCGGCCCGATGTGCTTTTCCTCCTCGGTCAGCGGAGGGGCCGGCCCCTTTTCCGTCAGCATGGCGGTATAATACCGCTGTCCCTCCCGGCAGACGGTCTCGCGAAGTATGCGAAAGCCGTTCCCGCTCATCCAGTCCCGCAGCTCGTAATAAGTCGATTGAGGCTGCAAGACAAAATAACGGACGTTTTTTGTCCCTTTGCTCAATATACCGGCAATCAATTCGCCGCCCATACCCGCAATAACCACGCAGTCCGCCTCGCCGTCCTCCATGGCGGCCAATCCGTCCGAAAGCCTGAGCCGTACTCTGTCCTCAAGACCGAAACGGATAAGGTTTTTGCGGGCCTGTCCGAGAGGGCCGGGGTTCACATCCGTAGCCGTGACCCGCATACCCCGAAGGGCCAAAGCCGCCGCAAGGTAGCCGTGGTCGGTCCCTATGTCCCAGCAGCTTTCCGCGTCGGGGATAAGGCCAAGAACCATTTTAAGCCTTGGAGTAAGGGGTATTTCGGGCATTTTCTCATTCCTTTCCTGAGACTACTTAAATTATATCAGCATTTGCGGAAATTGTCAATGCCAAAAACCGCCGCATTTAATATCCGTACCGCTTCCTTTCTCCGGCAAAAAACGCCGCCGACACGGCGAAGGCCGCCAGCTCCGCCGCGGCCACCCCTATCCAGATGCCGTCCATTTTAAATATCGCCGGAAAGATGAGCACCGCCAGCACCTGAAGGACAAACGTCCTCATAAAGGACAGCACCGCCGACACAAAGCCGTTATTGAGGGCGGTAAAAAAGCCCGAAGAAAAGACGTTGTAGCCCATTATTATAAAGGCGGCGGCAAAGATGCGCATACCGCGCACGGTCATAGCGCAGAGACCGGCGTCGTAGCCCACAAAGACCCTCGCCAGAGCACCGGCCGCGACAAAGGACACGGCGGCCATTATCGTTCCTGAAACGCCCATTATAACAAGGCTCTTGCGGAAAAGGTTCTTGAGCTCGGGACGGTTGCCGGCCCCGTAGTGGTAGCTTATTATGGGCGCCGCGCCGATGGAATAGCCGATGAACACGGCGGCGTAGAAAAAGTTCACATACATTATCACGCCGTAGGCCGCCACTCCGTTTTCTCCCGCCAGCTCCATCAGGCGGAAATTGTAGAGCATACTGACAAAGGAGGATGAAATATTGGTCATCAGCTCGGAGGAGCCGTTGGCGCAGGTTTTGAAGAACACCTTAGGGTAAAACCCCGTCCTGACAAAGCGCAGAGCGCAGTCCTTTTTCACAATAAAATATATCAGCGGCGCTATACCGCCCACGGCCTGACTGAAAGCGGTGGCGAAGGCGGCCCCGGCGATGCCCAGGCGGAAAACCGCCACAAACAGAAAGTCCAGCGCCATATTCGTAAGTCCGGCGGCGACGGTTATCCCCAGTCCCACCTTTGGCCGCTCCGCCGTGATGAGAAAGCTCTGAAACACGTTTTGCAGCATGAATACGGGCAAGGCGGCAATAATTATCCGCCCGTAGAGGACACAGTCATCCAACATGGCGCCGTCCGCGCCCAGCAGCCGCGCCGCCCGCCGCAGTCCAAGCTGGCCCGCGGCAGTGAGCGCAGCGCCCAAAATCACATTGGCGATGATGAGCATTGTAAAATAGCGGTTGGCCAGCTCGGGCTTGCCCTCGCCCATGGTCTTGGCAACGACGGCGCTGCCGCCCGCGCCTATCATAAAGCCCACTGTCCCCAGCATCATCAGCAGGGGCATGACAAGATTGATTGCCGCGAAGGGCACCTTGCCCACATAATTGGACACGAACAGCCCGTCCACAATTCCGTAGACCGAGGTGAAAACCATCATGCCCACCGACGGCAGGACAAAGCGTATGAGCTTTTTGTAGTCAAAATGCTCCGAAAGCTGTATATTTGACGCCACCGCCGCGGCCTCCTTTCCGAAACAAAAAGCGAGCCCGGCAAATCACCGAGCTCACTCGACATCTTTTCGATTTAGCGACTACGGTCGCCAATCCTCCGATGAACAAATTATTATTTTAAACGCCAAACGCCGCTTACATCAATCCCTAAACGGGGAAAGAAGCAAGCAGAGGCCCTTTTGAGCGGCGCAGAGGTATCAGGTGCGGCGTTTAGTCGCCGAAGCAGATGCCCAGAGCCTTAGCCATCTGCACAAGCTCGCCGTTGGGGTCAACATTCTTGGTCTTTTGGCCGATAACGTCCTCAAGAGAGGCGTAGCCTATCTTGTCGCCGTGAAGGGCGACTATGTTGCCAAACTTGCCCTGCATGGCCAGCTCCACGGCGGCATAGCCGTAACGGGAGGAGAGCACGCGGTCATGGCCGGTGGTAACGCCGCCCCGCTGGGTGTGGCCCAGAACGGTGGCGCGAGCCTCGTTATGGCACAGCTCCTCAAGCTGGTCGGCCACAACGTGAGATACGCCGCCGAGACGGATGGGGTCGGGGCTGTCCTCCCTGACCTTGAGCACCACGGCCTCGCCGTCCTTGGGCTTCGCACCCTCGGCGCAGGCTACTATGGCAAAGTCCTTGCCCTTGGCAAAGTCGGCCTTTATCTTATCCGCGACCTTATTGATATCGTAAGGAATTTCGGGAATAAGTATCACGTCCGCGGCCCCGGCAATGCCCCCGTGGAGGGTGAGCCAGCCCGCGCCGCGGCCCATTATCTCAACGACCATGATGCGGCCGTGGGACTTGGCGGTGGTGCGGATGCGGTCAAAGGACTCGGTGGCTACGGTAATGGCCGTATCGAAGCCGAAGGTGTAGTCGGTCTCGGCCAAATCGTTGTCGATGGTCTTGGGTATGCCGATGACGTTGACGCCCTTGCGGGAGAAGTCGCGGCCGCTGGTGAGGGTGCCGTCGCCGCCAAGGATGAACAGGGCGTCGATACCGGCCTCCTTAAGGTTTTGCACGGCCACGTCGCTTACGTCGTGGTACATTATCTTACCGTTTTCATCGCGGACGATGTTGTCGTTTTCGTCACGGATGGGATAGATGAAAAGATTGTCCTTGTTGGAGCTCTTAAGGATAGTGCCGCCCTCGCTGAGAATTTCCTGCACGCTGTCCAGTGTCAGAGGCACAAAGTCCTTGTGGTAAAGGCCGTGATAACCCTTACGGATACCTACGACCTCAAGGCCGTACTTGCATATGGCCGTCTTGGTGACGGCACGGATAACGGCGTTAAGACCGGGACAGTCTCCGCCGCCGGTGAGGATGGCAATTCGTTTTATGTCGCTCATTGGGATTCCTCCTGTATAGTAGTAAAAGTCTCTTTTATATAATATAACAAAATGAGAAAATTTTCAAGCCCCCTTTTGTAAATTTTTTTGGATTTGACAAATATAAACAAAAAACCTTAGCCCAACTTAGCTATCTTTGTATTGATTTTTTTGGAAAAATAGTATATAATATATTTTGTCAAAATATATACGGTGCTACGGCAGTACCCGCTGAAAGGATTGACCCTGATGGAAGAGATTTATTCCAACTTTATCAACGATATCATCGAGGACGACCTGGCCTCGGGGAGAGAAAATCACGTGCACACCCGCTTTCCTCCCGAGCCCAACGGTTATCTCCATATAGGCAGCGCCAAGGCCATATGGATAAATTACACCGCCGCCAAAAAGCACGGCGGCCAGTTCAACCTCCGCTATGACGATACCAACCCCGTCAAGGAGGACGACGAGTTCGTAAAGGCGATTGAGGCGGACCTCCGCTGGCTGGGCTGCGCGCCCGACCACATATTCTATGGCAGCGACTACTTCGACAAGTGCTATGAGTTCGCGGAGAAGCTCATCATGGACGGCAAGGCTTTTGTCTGCGACCTTAACCATGAGGAGATGGCCGAGTACCGCGGCACCCTTACCACTCCCGGCAAGGACAGCCCATACAAGAACCGCAGCGTCGAGGAAAACCTTGACCTCTTCCGCCGCATGAAGGCCGGAGAGTTCCCAGAGGGTAGCCGGACGCTGAGGGCCAAGATAGATATGTCCTCGCCCAACATGAATATGAGGGACCCCGTTATCTACCGCATACTTTACGCCCACCACCACCGTCAGGGGGACAAATGGTGCATCTATCCCATGTACGACTTCGCCCACCCCATTCAGGACGCGCTGGAGGGCATAACCCACTCCCTCTGCTCCATTGAGTTTGAGAACCACCGTCCCCTGTACAACTGGGTGGTTGAAAACCTCGGCTTTGACCCCCGACCCCACCAGTGGGAGTTCGCGAGGCTGAACATGACCTATACCGTCATGAGCAAGCGTTATCTCCGCAAGCTGGTGGAGGGCGGATACGTGGACGGCTGGGACGACCCCCGTATGCCCACCCTGCTGGGGCTCCGCCGCCGGGGCTACACGCCCTCGGCCATACTTGACTTTATCCGGCGCAGCGGCGTGGCAAAGGCCGACTCCATGTCGGACATCAAGCTGCTGGAATACTGCGTCTGCGAGGAGCTGAACCAAAATTCCCCGCGGCGGACGGCGGTGCTTGAGCCGCTTAAGGCGGTCATTACCAACTACCCCGAGGGTAAAAGCGAAAGCTTCGATTTGCCCAATCACCCCCAAAAGCCCGAGGAGGGAATGCGCTCGCTGCCCTTCGGTCCTGAGCTGTGGATAGAGCGCGGCGACTTCATGGAGGTGCCCGTGCCCGGCTTCAAGCGCCTTATACCCGGCGGCGAGGTACGGCTCATGGGCGCGTATATCATGCGCTGCAACGAGGTCATAAAGGACGGAAACGGCGAGGTAACCGAGCTCCGCTGCACGGTGGACCTGGAGACCGGCAACGGCAAGCCCGCCGACGGCCGCAAGGTCAAGGGCAACATTCATTGGCTCGCCACCGACTACGCCGCCGACGCGGAGGTGCTCTGCTACGACAGCATTTTCAACAAGGAAAACGTGGCCACTCTTCTGGAGGACGACAAATTCGACGAGTTCATCAATCCCAACTCGATGACTGTCTACCCCGACGCCAAGGTGGAGCCCTCCCTGCTCGGCGAGGAGCCGGGCAAGGCTTTCCAGTTCGTGCGGATGGGCTACTTCACCCACGACAGTAAAAATCCGGGCGTGTTCAACCGCACCGCCCCCCTCAAGAGCAGCTTTAAGCCCGAATAAACACAGAGATAGATAAAAAAGGGAGGGAAAGCATATGGCTTCCAATATGAAAAAAGGAAAAACAAACTGGCCCCTTATCGCGCTGATAGCCTTTTGCTCCTGCGTGATAATCGCCGCCGCCGTCCTCTGCGTCATCAATTTTCTGCCCTCGGACAAGCCGGAGGAAAAGGGCGGCGAGGAGCCGTCAAATGAAGCCGTCCAGACCGAGCCGGAGGCCGACGACGAGCCGGAGAACAACGAGGACATGAACTACCCCGTTACCGCCCCGTCCGGCGCGCTGAGCGCGCTTGACACGCCCGTGGAGGGCGAGCCGTACAACATACTGCTCATGGGGGTTGACATGGGCGGCGGCCTCACCGACGTCATAATGATATACCAGATAGATCCGGAAAACGGCAAAATAAATCTTCTGAGCGTGCCCCGAGACACCAAGATAACCCTCAACGGCCGCACGGAAAAAATCAATGCCGCTCACTACAGCGGTCAAAAGCTCAAGGACCCCGAGGGCGGCGACCGGGCGGACGAATATGCCATCAACGCCATCCGCAGCCTGACAGGGATACCCATCCATCACTATATGTGCATAAACACCTCGTCATTCCGCGGCATTATCGACATTCTTGACGGCTTTGATTTTGAGGTCCCCCGCAAGATGGACTACGACGACAGCTATCAAGGGCTGCATATACACCTTCAAAAGGGTATGCAGCATTTGGACGGCGATAAGGCCGAGCAGCTGGTGCGCTTCAGGAAGTACCCCAACGGCGACATCGACCGGATAAAAATTCAACAGCAGGTGCTTCTGGCCCTTATCGACCAGAAGGTGAACAGCGCCTATATAGCCAAGCTCTCCGATATATTCAAGACAATCAGGGGCAACGCCGTGACCGATTTGACTCCCATTTCCGCCGCTCCGATAGCCGCCGATATTCTCAGCATCTGCAAAGACGGCAGCGAAAATGTCAGCACCTACACATTGCCCGGCAGCTTCAGCGACATAGGTGGGATTTCCTACTGGGCGCCAAGCGCCGGACAGATCTCCTCCATGGCGAAAAACACCTTCGGCTATTGACGATACCCGCAAAAAACTAAAGCAGGCTGTAAAAGAACTCACTGTGTAATCTGGAGGCACGGGGGCTGTCCAAAAAAATCGCGTAGAACGGCGTCGGAACAAGCGTTGCATCGCTTGTTCCGATTTTTTCAAAATCGGAACAATGGCTCGCGCCGCTGTTCCTCCTTTTCCCCGCAAAGCCTATCGGCTTTGCGGGGACCCCATGACCGCCGTCCCGCATGACGGACAAAAAACTCGCAAAAGGTTGGTAGTGAGCCAAAGCCGTCGCGAGGGCCGCTTTAGGCCCGAAGCAGGCGACGCGAACGTGACCTTTTGCGAAAAAGGAGGGGCAAGCCCTCGAGTGACGACTTTTCCGCAGGAAATGTCGGAACGTAGACAGGCTTTGCCCCGACGCCGCCGAGTGGTGATTTTCGTTCGTAGTTCAAGGGCATAAATAAAAAAGAAAAACCGTCTTTTTCTTGTAAAAAGGCGGTTTTCCCACATTAATTCATAGTCTTGGTTTTATTGCCGTGTTTATCAATACATAAATTTGCCTTAGATAAAGCCTTTCGGCCCTTGAACGTTCTACGTGATTTTTTTACAGTCCCCTTTATTACTCGCTCAGCCTTGTCGCGTCATTGAGGCTTTCGCAGACATATGCCTCAAAGCTGCAATTTTCCCCTGCGTCAAGGGTACTGCCGAAGGTGACCTTCTGTCCCGCGTTCATGCGCAGCTTCATATATGCCAGACTTAAGGGCGCGCCGTTTTCGTCCAGCACCGCCAGAACTATCACGTCCTCCCCCTCGCGCTCGGAGTTCTTTGTGACGCTGACCTCGGCGTAAAACGGGCCGCCCCCGACCGGCACCTTGACATCGCCGGTATCAACGGCATAATCCTTCGCCTCGGGCTCGCCGTTCACAACGACGCTCAGCTTCGCGCTGACCGCGCCCGCAGATGCGGTAACGGTGGCCGCGCCGGGGCCGACGGCGGTGATGACGCCCTTGTCAACGGTGGCCACGGCCTCGTTGTCTGAGCTCCAAACCACTCTGGTGCAGGCGGTATCCTCGGGGACGATGAGGGCGGTGACGGTTTCCTTCGCGCCCTTTTCAAGGTTCAGCTCAGTCCGGCTGAGCTCCACCTTTTCGGCGGCCTTACCGCCGTAACAAACGTCCGTGAGAGGATATGCGGCCTGGAAGCTCTCCTCAAGATAGTCCGCGTCGGGAGTATGATTTACAAAATCGTCGGCGCAGCGGAGGAAGTACAGATACTCCCCCACCGTCGATGAATCCCAGGTTGTATCGGCATAGTAATACCTTTCGCCCAGCTTCACAATGTTCCAGCCGTGTCTGCCGTTGTTGCCCAAGCCTGAAACATAGCGGCAGTCTATCCCCATCTCCAGCATTAACCGGTAAAACAAAGAGGCGTAGCCCTGACACACGGCCTTATGGTCAACGAGGGCGGCGTAAGGCGTAAACTGCGCGAGATAATCGGTGTTGTCCAAATGCTCGCGGTCATACTCCACGTTTTTACACATCCAGTCGTACACGGCCCATATCTTCTCGTAATCGCTGTCCATGCCCTCCACGTTAAGGTCTGACAGCAGCTTTTCCACGGTCTCGTCCACGGTCTTTTCCATGTTCTCGTCCTGATAGTGCTCCAGATTATAGGTTATAATAACCCTGGACACCTTGCCGTCGCCCGACGGAAAGCTGGTGAGTCCCACGGGCTTATCGCTGGGAACTCTCAGCGTGCGGTCAAGATAATCGCCCTCCTTGGGGTCGCCGGTATGCTCCAGCGCCTTGTAGTAAATATCCACGCACAGGTCCATGCAGTCGTACCTGCTGTCGTCCTCCGGCCCATGGGTATAGAGGTATACGTCCGTAAGGCCGGTTATCTCAACGGTCACCTGCGTCACCCTATCTCTCATGGCCTCCCTCAGAACGGCAACGGCGCTCTCGGCCTGGGCCGACGGATAGGAGCCCTCCACCTCCATGAGTGAAACGTCCCCCGGCGCCTGAAGCCTTGGCCCGTCAGTGTTCAGGAACGACAAATCAATCTCGTCGTAAAGCGCCTCTTCCTCGGCGAGGACCGCCGTCCCCAAAGCAAAGACCATTACCGCGCAGCCAAAGACGGCTGAAAGCTTTTTATATAATTTCACCTGAATACCTCCTGAAAACAACTACTTGGACAGGAGCATCCTGTCATTGGCAAGGGCGCTTCCGCTGGCCATCTCAAATTTCTTGAGCAGATCCGCCACCGTAAGCTTCTTCTTTTCCTCTCCCCCGACCTCAAAAATGATATTCCCGTCGTTCATCATTATCAGCCGGTTTCCAAGGCGGATGGCGTCGTTCATATTATGGGTAACCATCAGCGTGGTCAGCTTGTCGCGCTCAACGATTTTCTCGGTGAGCTCAAGCACCTTCGCGGCGGTCCTGGGATCCAGAGCGGCGGTATGCTCGTCAAGGAGGAGCAGCGCCGGCCTCTGTATCGTGGCCATGAGCAGCGTCACGGCCTGCCTTTGTCCGCCGGAAAGGAGCCCCACCTTCGATTTCAGGCGGCTTTCAAGCCCCAAGTCCAGCCCCTTAAGGGTCTCCACGTACATTTCCCGCTCGGAGCCGTGTATCCCCCAGCCAAGGCCCCGGACCTTACCCCGCCGGTAGGCCATAGCCAGATTTTCCTCAATATTCATGTCGGCGGCGGTACCCTTCATCGGGTCCTGAAACACCCGTCCGATGAGCTTGGCGCGAATGTACTCGGGGCGGTTTGTGATATTTTCGCCGTCAAGGGTTATCTGCCCCTCGTCTATATCGTACACGCCGGAAATCATGTTCAGCATGGTGGACTTCCCCGCGCCGTTGCCGCCGATGACCGTAACGAAATCGCCCGGCTCAAGGTGCAGGTTCACGCCGGTAAGGGCCTTTTTTTCATTCACCGTGCCGGCGTTGAAGGTCTTTGTAACATTTGTGAGCGTAAGCATTACCGGGCCTCCTTTCTTTTACCGGGTCGGATAAGCGCCACGGCCAGCGCCGCCAGACCGAATATCAGGGCCTCGACGGCAAGGACGACGTTTCTCTTGAAGTAAGAGACCTTCTCGGTAATATGAACCAGCCAGCTCTTGTAGGAGTCCTTTTCCAAGCCCGTGTTCTTGTAGGTGTAATCCTCCGGCACGGCGTTTTCATTCCTCTTTTCGTACCTGTCAACCATGGCGGCCAGCTGCTCCCTGGTTATGGGGTCGTCAGGATTGAAGGCGTCCGGCGTGCGGTCATCGGTGATGTTATTTTCCGCGGCCCAGTTCACGGCGTCGGCGTAATAAGCGCCGTCGGGCACGTCCTTAAAGCCGCTCACCGTCGATACCTCCGGCTCGCCGGCGTCGATGTACATCATCTGGATGAACATTCCCCTCGTGAGGCCGCCGCGGAAGTTCATATTGTCGTCAAATATTTTCTTGCTGCAATCGAGGCAGACAGGGTCGCCGGTCTCGGGAGAAACTCTGTACTCGCCCGAAATATTGGCGCCGCAGACGCTGCACTTGAAGGCCGCCGCGAAAATATTCGAGGTCACAAGGGCGGTCACCGCAAAGGCCGCGGCGATCAGATAAACCACCCTTTTGCGGGTGAAGAACTTTTCCTTCACACCGTAGGCGGCGTTGTTCCTGCGCTTCTTGAAAAAGCCCATTATCTTGCCGCGGATTACGGGCACGCTGAGCGCCAGCGCCACAACGACGGCGGTAAGGAGCTTCATGTCCTCGCTCTTCATGCCCAGCTTCAGCACCACAACATAGGCGATGCGGTAGATTATGCTGCCGCCCACCACGCTGACCAGCCGCAGGAAGAAATTTGCCCTGTGGCCGAACAGCACCTCGCCGATAACTATGGACGCCAGGCCGATAACTATGGCGCCCTGGCCCATATTGACGTCGCTGTAATACTGATACTGCGTATAGACCGCGCCGCTCAGGGCGACGAGGGTATTTGCTATAACGAGGCCCATAATTTTCATGGTGTCGGTGCTAACGCCCAGGGCCCGGACCATGTACTCATTGCAGCCGGTAGCGCGAAGGCTGCTGCCCAGCTCGGTGCCGAAAAACCAGTACAGAGCGAAAACCACGATAAGCACCACGATAAGGCCCACGGCGATGGCGGTCTTGCGGTTGTCGAGATAAAGCGCGTTCTTTATGCTGTTAAAAACCGCATTTTTGCCCAGGCCGGTGGCCGCGAGACGGTCCCATATCTGCACATTGACCAGATTTTTAAGCTGGTCAAATATAGTATTCTGATTTAAGAGACCCACGTTGGGTCTGCCCAAAATTCGAAGATTGACTGAATACAGGCCGAACATGGTAAGAATACCGGCGAGTATTCCGGGTATTTTAAGCTTAGTATGTAAAATGCCTGTCACCAGGCCGGCGGCCATGCCGCCCAGGATTGCCACGAAAAGGCTCAACAGCGGATTCATACCGCCGACGATAAGTCCGCCGGAGATACACCCGCCCATGGCGAAGCTGCCGTCAACCGTCATATCGGCAAAGTCGAGAACTCGGAAGGTAATAAACACGCCTATGGCCATGACGCCCCAAACGAGGCCAAGCCCTATGGCATCCGGCAGATTGTTCAAAATTCCCTGCAGCATTGTCATAATTCAAAACTCCAATGTGTAAAAATTTTCAAAGGGCGGCCAGCGTTGGCCGCCCTTTGGTTTCACTTGTTATTGCCGATCAAGCGCGGGGAGACTGGGCAGCGAGCTCCTCGGGGATAGTGATGCCGATAGCGTCGGCGGTATCCCAGTTAATAGCGAGCTGGAGGCTGTCCTGATCCTGATATTCGATAGGCATTTCGCCCACACTGGCCTCGCCGTTGAAATAGCGGATAGCCATTTCGCCGGTCATTCTGCCAAGGGTGTAGTAGTCGATACCGTAGGTGATGAGACCGCCGGCGTCAACCATGTTGCTCTCGCCGCAGATAACGGGTATCTTGGCGTCGTTGGCAACCTTGGCCACGGTAGTCATGGCGGAGGCTATCATGTTGTCGGTGGGAGCGTAAATCGCGTCAACCTCGCCGACGCAGGACGCAACCACGGACTGTATCTCGTTAGACTGTGTAACCGTCTTGTGAACGGCGGTGATGCCCATTTCGGCAAGGGTCTGCTCGGCAAGGTCCGCCTGGAGCTTGCTGTTGTCCTCGGAGGAGCAGTAAAGTATGGCCACGGTCTTGGCGTCGGGAACAAGGTCCACGATAAGGCCCATCTGCTCGTCAATGGGGTTCATGTCGCTGGTACCGGAAATGTTGCCGCCGGGAGCAGCGTTGGAAGCCACAAGGCCGGAGTCGGCAGGGTCGGTAACGGCGCTGACGAGTATGGGGATATCGGTCGTCTTAGCGGCCACGGCCTGAGCGGCGGGAGTGGCTATGGCGAAGATAAGGTCCTTATTGTCATTGACAAAGCTGGAAGCTATTGTCTGGCAGTTGGAGGAGTCGCCCTGAGCGTTCTGATACTCAATGTCGATGTTGAGGCCGCTCTCGTTAAGAGCGTCCTGGAAGCCTTCGTTAGCGGCGCCGAGAGCGTTGTGCTCAAGGTACTGAAGCACGCCAACCTTGTAGGTTTCGCCGTCCTTGGGCGCCACAGGAGTGGCGGCCTCGGCGTCCTTATCGGCTTCCGCGTCCTTATCGGCGGTGTCCTTATCAACCTTGCCGGCAGTCTGATTTTGCTGTGTCTGGTCGTCGTCCTTGCCGCCGCAGCCGGCGAACACGCTTACCGCGAGGGCCAGCACAAGGGCCAGCAGGACGACCTTCTTAAGGGTTTTCATTGTCTTTTTCCTCTTTTCTTATATTTATTGCGGTCCCCGACCGCGGACAGACTTAATCGGTAAATACGGACGGAAGGATTTTCCAACCGTCCGTATTTATTAACTAAACTTTATATCCGGTATTGACCGACTTATTCGGCAACCATTACAACCTGATGACCAACGCCAGTGCCTAAGGTCTCAGGATTATCATTGATGTGCTCGAATACAACCTGACCGTTTTCGATGCCGGTAACGGCGCTTACTACGGCATATTCTACATCATCAATGCTGATTGTGCCGTCAACAACATCTTCGCCGGCACCGAGTGTCAAAACCTTGGCGTCTACGCCTACGGGAGCCCTATCCTTGTTGAACAGGGTAAAGAATACAACCACCTTATTGTCCACGGGCCGATTGGTTCCGGTGTATTCCTCGTTGAGCTCAGGCGCGGCGTACAGCGCGTAGCCGCCGCTGGCAAGCTTCTTGATCTGGGCGTTGAGGTTAACGGCATGTTCGTCCTCGGCAGCGGGAACGCTTACAACGCCGCCGGTAACGTCGATGGCCTCGCCGTCAGCGTCGGTAACGCTATCGGCAAACTCAACATTCTCGGGAAGAGAGAAGAAGTAAGTATCGGTAGCAGGGTCGTAATCCCACTTTACACTGATGGTCTCGGTATCGCCGTTCTCATACTCAACCTCTATCTCGGTGGGCAGCTCAGCGGGGCTGGCCGCGATATCGGGAATGGTGGTGAGGATCTTGGATACCTTCTTAACCTCGGGCTCGGGACCGGGCACATCCTTCTTAAGCTGAGACTTGAGCTCATCCTTAATGGCCTCGGTGTCGTAACCCTCGATGGTACCGGTGATGACGCCGTCATCGCCGGCGGTCCATGTAACGTCAAGAGTAGCGGTAGAATCGTCGTCAAGAACTACTTCAACCTTCGCGGGAAGCTCGCTAATGTCGCTTACCTCGGGAGGAATAACGGTAGTAACGGACTTAACAACGGTGGAGGGCTTAACCTCGGGCTTCTTAACGGTAGCGGTGATGACAAAGCCCTCGGCGTATACATAACCCTCGGGAAGGATAGCGGTAGCTTCGCCCTCGCCATCCTTAACATTCTCGGTGTTCCAAGTAACGCCCTTAAGCTGAACATCGGCGCCCTTGTCGTCCTTAGCGGTAAGCTCGGTGGGAAGATCCTCAACCTTCTCAACAACGATAGGCTCACCATCGTAGGCGGCGATAACGATGTCGGAAGGAGCGGGCTCGTCGCCCTGAACAACTATATCAATGGTTTCAATGCTGAGAGTACCCTTGGTCGCATTGTCGCCAATATAAGCTCCGCTGGGCATACCCTTTTCGGTCTTTTCAAGAACCTTGATACCGGTTTTGCCGGTGCCGATAGCCTTAAATCTCACGCTGTAAAGCTCAACGCTCTCGCCATCAAAGGGATAACCAACGCCGCTATACTGAGAATCTGTGCTCAAATAATATGTGCCGTCAATATAATTGTCTGCAACGGTAAGCTGCGGTACAAAAGCATCATATCCGTCGTCGTCGGTTTCGGGAAGAAGCATTGTAACGAGCTGCTTTGCAGGCCAGGGCTTTCCGTTATTATCGGCAAGGCCCTTGCTGTTTACAGGCTGAACAACGGTGGGATCCCAGCCCAAGAAAATCTGGAAAGAAATAATCTGCTGGGGTGTAAGGTTGTCAAACTTTACAACAACTTCAAATATGTCGTCTTTCTGAATGTTCGCGGGGTCGCCTACAGCGCCGTCGGTCGTGGGATTAGCATTTACCACAGCCGTAACTGTAGCGGAACCGGGGTCGGCGGCCAAAGCCGTTACCCCGCAAAGGGCGAACACCATTGAAAGCGCAAGGAGAAGAGAAATAAACTTTTTCATATTAAATAACCTCGCTCTCATTTATACAAATGCTGTATACTTATTTATCACTCATAATCGGTAGCATACTTGCCGAAGCTGTTAAGCAGAGCCTGTAAATCGTCAACAGAAATCATCTTGTCGTCGTTCAGGTCGGCAACCTCGCTGTATCCTTCTTCTGTCTCCATCTTTCCGTAAGCGTTAAGCAAAGCCTGGAGGTCGTCAAGGTTTACATAAGCGGGGTCGCTGGTGGCCAAGTCACCTGCTACAAGTGCTATGGTTCCAAGGTTCTTATCCTCGTTGGCAACCTCGACACCGGAATAGGTCTTATACAGATAACCCGCGCGACCCACAACGACGTCATATGTACCGTTGGCGACATCAAGGATCTCATACTTGCCGTCCTTGTCGGCATGAACAGCCTCTTTACCGGTAGCGGTGGCGGTAACCTTCGTCGCGTCGGCATTGGTAAGGAGCGTTACCTGACCGACAATCTTGAACGTGTCGGCACTTGTAAAGGTGACGCCTTTTTCGTCGGGCTTAACCACGTCGGTACCTCCGCAGTATACGGTATAATCGGTGCCGGGGTCAAGCTTGAAGGTGAACGTAAACGCACCATTGTCAGAGGTGGTGTCCTGATTGATATACTTGATATCCGCGTCCGCAATGTTGTCCGCAAGAGACTTGCCGGAGGGAATTACAAGTATGGTTGCTTCAACAGCAGCGGCATCTCCGGAGACGGTACCACTGATGGTGACCGTGCCGTCGTCCTTGACCACCGGAGCGTTGATGGTAACTTCATTGGCCGCGAAAGCACTGATGCCAAGAGCCATCATACAACCCACAGCTCCGACAAGGACCTTGCCGAAAAATTTTTTCATTTAGAAAACTCCTTTCCTATGAAATATAAAAATGTAATTTTTTTGCGATGTTCGTCAAGCGGCGCCCGCCCCATCCCTCAAAAGGGCAAGGTACGCCACTCAACCATTACATATTATAAGTATACCATAACTCTTAAATTTTGCAAGAGTTTTTTCCAAATCTTCATGACTTTTTTTTAAATTCGTCAGGTTGTACAAATTTTTTTATGAAGATTTATTCAATTTTACGGAAGGGATAAAATCGGGCTATTCGGCCTCGGGCTCCTCGGCCTTTTCGGGCTCCGCCTCGGACGCCTCAACCTCGATGACGCCGCCGTCGTCCTCCGCGCCGTCCTCGTCCTTAGCCTTGGCCAGGCTCTGCGAAAGCTCCTCCATCTCGGCGTAAAGGCGCGCTATCTCGTCGCACTTGTCCCCGATAACGGCGGAAACGTCCTCGCCCGAGCGGTTGGCGGTATAGGCGGCCTTGCCCACCTCCTTGTAGAGGTTGTTGATGTCCTTTTGGACGTCGGCGATTTTGAGCTTCGTCTTGGTGTCGCCGTAAATTTCGCCGGCCTTTTTGCCGGCCTTGTCGGTGAAGTCCATAACGATGTCGCGGACCTCGTTCATCTTGACGCCGACTTTTTTCATCAGATCGTCAAATTCCATGGTATTTCCTCCTCTTTTTATTGTTAGTTATATTGTATCACTTTTTGGGAAAAATGTCTATAGTTTTTGTGAATTTTTTTTAAAAATTTGTTGTTCTCGCCTTGGCCGTAAACGTTTTGTGGCGGACATAACGCCGCCCCCGTTGTAGGGGAGCGCATTGCGCTCCCGCTTATACAGATTTACGGTGACAAATGTACGATTTTGCAGATATATTTGATTGTAATATCATTTATCATTGCCAACATAAACGTTTGATGGCGGGCGGCCAATGGCCGCCCCTACAATACCAAGGCTGCATTTTTGTTTTTCCCGCCGCGCGCAAAAAGGGCGGCCCACATGGGGCCGCCCAAGCCTGTGTTTGATTATTTGGCGTTCCAATAGCCGAAAGCGTCATTATCGACCTTGGAGGTGGTGTCCTTGATAATGGTAACATTCTCGCTGGACACGCCCACGCTGGAAGCGACGGAGAAAACGCCCATAACCTCTGTCTCGGGAGACAGAGCCTTAACCTCAACTACAGGGCTGGCAAATAACTTTTTCATATCTGTCTACCTCCTTACAGCTCATCGACAAGGCCAAAGTCGGCATCGGCGCCGGCGTCGGCTTCATCGACCTCAGTGGCTACGAACTCAATCTGTACAGCGTCAAGGCTGAAGGTAACGGCGCTGTCGGCGTTTTCAAGGGTAACCTCGTTGCCCGTGATGGTAATCTTGCTGTACAGAGTATTATCATCCGCAGGAGCGGTGGTCTTAACCGCGGCGGCGGTACCGGCCTTGATAGCGCCCTTGAAGCCAAAGCCGTTGGCGAAGAGCTCTTCGCTGAGAGTGATAACCGTTGTGCCCTCGGTAGAAGTATCAACGGTGATGAAGCTTGCCTTGGGATCAACGGCTCCGCCCTGAGAAAGAACAGCTACGGCCTTGTCAACGCGCTGGAGCTGATCCTTGTTGGCGGCGTCGGTGTACTCGGCAATGTTGGCCGTGATATCGGCAGCAACCATGGGATACAGAGCGGCGGAAGCAGCACCGGTAGCAAAGCCGGTCTCTGTGTCAACAACCTTGATCTCATAGGTTATGTTGGCGTTATTGGGGATTATCGCGGCGGAAGCTGTCGCGGCGTTGTTGTAAACAACAGTGTCGGCGGTGGTCCGAGCATTGGTGTCAACAGCGGTTACAACAAGATTCTTGCCATCAAGCTCACCGGCAACGTCGGCGCTGATTACAAGTGTGTCCTTATCCTCGCCGTCGGTGATAAAGTTAAGACCGGTTGTGATCTCGTTGGCAGAGGGAGCGGTAACGTCCTTCTGATATACCTGAATGTTGGAAACGATGAAGTTTTTGTCATTGGCAAGCCAAGCCTCTGAGCCGGTGTTTGACATGGCAACTAAAGAGTCTACCTTGCCATTGGTGCGGAAGCCGCGGCCAGCGGCAACGGCAACCTCGCCGGCCTCGTTCTTGATGGAGGCGGTGTACTTGTTGCTGGCGGCGTCAACCTCTACAAGAATGGTATAGGTCTGGCCTTCTTCAAGAGCCATGACGGGAGCGTCGGTGTTGCTACCATTGCGGCCACCGGTGCCGTTACCGTCAACGGCTACAAAGCTGCCGTTGAAGCCAAGGCAAATCTGGCTGGGACCGAAGTAATCGGCGGTAGCATTGTTAAGGAATATCCAGTTGTCGGCTTTCTTGTTCAGAGTAACTTCAAATTCAATGGCAAAGTCGCCGCTTATCTCAGCGGGAAGCTTAAGAGCATGGTCATGAATTCTCGGATAGTTGTTCTGACCGGCATAGCTGATAGTGTCAACAAGGCCGTAGGTCTTGTCAAGCTTGTTAACTGTGGCATCTACCTTAACATCGGTGCCGTCAATAGTACCGGTGGTGCCGTCCCAGGTAACGGGCAGGGTCTCGGCCTCGAAGCTCTCCTCATCGGTCTTAACCGTGGTCTTAACGGTAGAGGGAAGCATGGGATCGTAATCGCCAACAGTGGTGGCCTCAACAGCCTCAGCGCCGTTGATGGTGGCTATTACGTCAGCGCCTATATAGTAGATGGTCTTACCCGCCTCAAGCTCTATCGTCGCGGCCTTGCTTCTGTAATACTCCTTGCCTACGCGCTTGTCGTTAACGAACTTACCGGCAACAATTTCAACCTTATCGCCTGCGGTACCCTGCTGATCCTCAAATCTGTCAATCTCGGTGCCTTTGGCTGTACCGTCAGTGGTAACAACTACGGTGTAAGTAATGTCTGTGAAAAGGTCGGCCAGCTCATAAAGCTGGAAGTTGTCAACGATGGGAGCGGTGTCATTTAAGAACCAGTTGCCGCTAAAGCCAATCTTAGCGGTATCGGCATTGGTCTCAATGATGAACTGCTTAGTAACAAACTGATCGGATACCAAGCCGGTTATCTCATCACCGTTCTTGTTTGTCGCTTTGCCTTCGGCATCGGCAACGTAAAATCTTGCATAAGCGTTAGTTTTATCGCCCTTCGTCTTCATCACGTCAACGGAAGCGAAATATCTGGTACTGGGTTTAACATCCCAAGCGGTGTTGATTTCAAAGCCAATACCTGTGTTTGACTGATTTTCAGTCGCATGCTTGCCGCCGTAGAGATAAAGCGCATTTTTACCGTCGGTGGTCTTCTTCTTGCCTTCCTCATCCTGCACTATCTGGAATGCTTTCGCACCATCGTCGTCAATCGCTTCGTCAGCGGGAGTGCCGCCAGTGACTGTCCAATCAACGGCCTTTTCATCATCTTCCTCAAAGCTGGGATTTTTGATGATGTTTCCGCCGACTACGGTCTTGTAAAGCTCGGCCTCAAAATTGAAAGGATTATCTCCTTCCTCAAGAACTATGGCCCCGGGCTTGGTAACCTTGTAAAGGTTGTTATCTTTGAGAAGATACTCGTCAAAGTTAACATTTGCACCGTCAAAGGTATCGCCAGAGTAGAACTCAACATCTGTGCTATAGAAGCCCTCTACGAGGGTTTCACCGTTTCCGTCAACCACATTGGCGGTTACGCTGGCGTTAGGCTTAATTTCCTCAACCTTGCGAAGCTTGAAGTCATCAAAAGCATAACCAGGCTTTCCGGTTGTGAACCAACGGCCCCAGAACTGAACATACTCGGTTTCGGGATCGTCAATCTTAACAACGCCAACAACCGTTTTCCATTCCTTGGTAACGGTACCGGCTGACTGAGCGTCAATCTCCTCACGGGTGGCCTCATCGGTGCTGTTAGCATCCTTATGTGTAGTCTTGGAAACCTTAAGGTATCCGCCGTCATGGTCGTTGCCGTTAAACATCACCTGATAGCTGAGGGCGTACAGGCCGGGCTCATCTACCGCAAAGACATTTCTGATAGAACAGAGGCCGGTGGAGGGATCATCCCACTTAGTACCGAGAGCCCACTTACCGTCAGGGATTTCCAGAGCGAACTCAAAAGCCTCAGCCGGATCAGCTTCATCCATGGTGCCGTTCTTGTTGAGATCAATATAGCCCTTAGTTCCGTCAAGAGCTACAAAGTGATCGGTAGTATACGGATCACCGATTTCGGTTGTGCCATAAGGTTTGTTGTTTGCAACATCTTCTGCTGTATACCACCCGGTTCTGCTGAAATTGCCATCGGCATCTTCAAAAGAACCATTAGTGATATAGTTTTTGTCGTCAACTACCTTGTACTTTAAACCGGTAGCTGTGGCAACAAGCACTTCATCAGCATCAGGTTCTGCCGCAAAAGCCGTGAAGCACGGCACAACGGCCATTACCATTGCCACAACGACGATCAGAGCAAGAACCTTGCTCATCTTGATTGTGTTCATTATTTTTGTCCTCCTTAAAAAAATATTTTTATATTGTAGTGTATCGCCAAATATACCTCCCCACAGCCGCCGCCGCGCCGCCGGTCGACCTCCGTCCGCTTGCCCGTCCGGTGAGCGGGGTATATTACAGCAATGTTACATTACTACTTTAGTTTACCATTACAAATCCAAAATGTCAAGGCCGGGGGACCACTTTTAACATTTCACCATGCACAAATTTTGTCCGTTCTTTTGTATATTTTGCACAACAGCCCCGCCAAATCCGTATGCGCGCGGGTTTGCGCGCGGGAGGGAGGCGGGGGTTGTAGGGGCGGCCATTGGCCGCCCGCCATATTCCGTTTACGGTGGCAATTGTGGGCGGTATTTTGATAAATATATCTACAAACCCTCGTATTTATTACCGTAAACGTGTGAACGCGGGAGCGCAATGCGCTCCCCTACAACGGGGGCAAACCAAATTTCGTTCGTGAAATAAAATATACACGGCGGCTTGAGGGCAAGCCGCCCTACGGTGCACCACCGTAACAAAACGGTGTAGGGCGGGATGCCACGTCGTCGCAAGCCTCGCTTAGCTTGCGGCGACTTTTTATGCTCCGCAAAAAAGTCACCGTTTGGCTCGCTCGGCTGCTCCTCCTTTTCCCCACAAAGCCTGTCGGCCTTGCGGGGGCCCCATGACCGCCGTTTTGCGCGGGGGTCATTTTTTTGGGAAAAATACTTGACAAGGCAAGAAAAAGAGTGTATAATAAAAACAGGTAAAGGGCAAGCCCGCAAAGCGGTTAGCCTAAGATTTTGTTAAAAAATAACTGCAAACTGAACCGACCCCCAAAAGTTAGACCAAAAATCTAACGATTGGGAGGTCGGTTTTTTCATGGCAAAATATAGTTATGA
>CANPZO010000030.1 GCA_947589005.1 uncultured Clostridia bacterium
TGCTCCTGACGGATGCCGCTGATGTCCTCGTCCTGCTTGGCCTGCCGCGCAAACCACTTTACGATTGTGATTATCATAGTGACTATAACTCCCGCCGCGCCGATAAGCTCCGCCGCGCGGATAATTGTGTCCGGTGTCAGGTACATTGTAGGTTTCCTCCTCAAGTTGCTATTCCGCGTCATCTGTCACGCTCATACGGAGCGCACTGTGGCGCCCCGTATATTTTTCAGACACGCTTGACCTGATACAGTATATGTTATGTCCACTGAAAAGGTAACCCAAGGTCGCCCTCTCCCTCCGCCGCCTGCTGCTCCATCATTTCCCTCGCTTCCGCCATCGCCCGGTCAAAGGTCTCGGACGTCCTCTCGTTTTCGGGCATTTCTTTCATCCTTTCTGCTGTGAAATAAAAAAGCGCCCCTCTTGGGGACGCTCCTCGACCGTATCTATCATACCACAAATTTTGAACCCATACCGACATCTTTTGCTTATTTATGGTTATCATGTCCATCAAGTTTGTCACTAAATGCTCGCCGTCGTCGGAACAAGCTACATATTGCCCACGGCGATTTTTCAAATCGCCGTGGGGCTCATTTCGCTGTTTCTCCCCTTCCCCACAAAGCCCGTCGGCTTTGCGGGGTCCCGTTGATCTCGCAAATTTACTCCTTGCGGGGTGCTCTAACATTACTGTTCTCGTTGCATTAACATAGCCCCATCTCGTAGGGGCGGCCATCGTGTCAATAGCAACACGATTTACAAATTGTTCATACACATAGTTTATAGTATAGAATCTATTTTTTTACCAACGACAAAAACGGAACCTCTCGGCCCCGTTTTGTATGGCGCGGGCCGCCCTGTGGTCGAGGCAAGGCGGCCTTGTGCCATATTTAAGGAAGAAAATTTAACCGCGCCCTTCCTCGGGGCGGGGCCCATGGCGGCAGCTTCCTCGCGCGTGCCGCCGTTTTCCGTCCCGCTGGTAAAACCGGCGGGATCGGTGGGTGCGCCCCGTGGGAAAAGCGGAGGTTACGGTGTCAGCGGGCGCGGCGGTCATGCCGCGTCCCCTCGGGCCGCCCCGCCATAACGGGGCGGCCGGGGGAAAGCTTAAACTTCAATTATTGCAGCTTTTTCCACTGTTTGTATTTTTCTTGAGTATCTTCATCGCTCCACAGTGTGAAGTTGCTGTTTGAGGCCGTCGCACTAAGCAGAATGCCATCATCCATTATACCGTTCTCTATTGAAAGGTTTTTGGTTTCCACAATCGGCGCTTTAAATTCCTTTTTCATATCTTTCAGCCTCCTCAATTAGAGTTCGGGAACAAGGCCCATTTCGGCGTCGGCGCCGTTGGCCTCAAGTTCCTCCACAAGTGTTTCTACAAATTCAATGTTTACGCTGTCAAGCGACAGAGTCACAGTCTCAAGGGCCGCGCCGACAGCTTTTGAAAGGGTAACCGTCTTACTCTCAAAGTCAACTGTCATGGTGTCGTAAGGCCCGTCTCCATCTTTGCTGATTGTAGCCTTATCCGGCGCAGCTCCTATGTAGATGTCTCCGCCGTCCGCCACAAAGCCTATGCCGAGCTTGTAAACATCGGGTATTATTGTGTAGGTGTTCTCTTGCTTGCTTATAAACTGCGTATGTTCTTCTGTGAGTTCGTCGATAATACCGCCCATAGTGATGACGGCACTGGCCTTGGCGGCTTTTTCGTCATTGACCGTAGCCTCGGTAGCCTCGGCGTATTTCCCGTCTTTGAACTCGTCGGAAAGCATCTTGTAAATGCTTGTTGTAACTCCTTTGGCGCTCTTAACAGAGCCATTACCGTTGGCGGCATAGATTTCAAAGGGCTTGTTGGTGGCGGCGGTCCAAATAGCCACGCCGTCCTTGCCCTCTTCCCTTGCGACAAAGGTATCGTTTACAACGATGCCGTCTGCGGCGGTCTTAACATTGATAGTGAAGTCCTTCTTGCTTTCGTCCCAACCGAGAGATACAACCGGATCGGCAGGAGTGGTGGCAATTTCGAGACTATCACCTTTAAAACCATAAAGCGTTCCGTAAGATACACCTAAAATAGCAACCTTTCCGTCCTCAATTGCCGCTCTAAGCTTCGCGGTATCAAGTACATATGCCTTATATACCTCGTTTCTATCATTTGTGTTATTTTTTTCAAATGTCGTTTCCGCGACCTCATTCGCTTCTACAGCAAAATCCTTAATTGAATCAACAGTGAAGTTGCCCTTTAAAAGCTCACTTGGTTTTACAGCGTAAAATCTAATGCCACATGTTTCTCCTTCGGCATACTGAGTGTGTAATCTTACCTGTTTTCCGGAGAGCACATAATCGTTTGCTTCTGTTGAAGCGTCGAGTATAGCTACGCCAACTCGGTCAATCGTACCGTCCGGATGCCAATTCAGTGCGCCAAAGTCATTAAGTCCCGTATAATCACCGTTGTCAGTAATGTTATTTGTATAAAGCATACCGTTTTGAACAGAGAACACGTTGCCGAGCTTTTCAATAGGAACGATCGCTGTGTTGCTCTCGCCGTCTATCTCAACGGCTTTGCCGTCTTTTACGTAATAAACGACGCCATCTCCGCAGACAAGTGTGTTTACAGTGGGTGTAAAGGTTTTATCATTGGCATTTACCTTTACATTTTCAACAGTTTTTACTGTTGTCTCGTCAGCCTGATACTTTACGGTTATGTCCTTGGTATCCTCTTCAACTTCCATGAGAACAAAACTATCAAAAATGTAAGTAGGTTTATCACCATTTGCCCTTCTAACCTTGGGGTCCACTGAATATTTATCATTTTCTCCTCCTAAACCACTTCCATTTCTGCCAAGATCATAAGCGTTAAATATTATGTAGGGATTTTCATTGTCTTCGCTTACCGTAAATACTCTTTCATACTTATTCCACTCGTTGTTTGTGTAATTGCATTCCTTTATGAGGCGATCATCCTTATCTGAAGAAGGTGCACTTGCATTTGCGCCTGTGCCGACACCAACATTAATACGGCCTCGATTGTGGTCGTTGTTGTTGTCATACGGACATGGCATGATTTGATAGGACAGATAATATTTTTTGCCTGGCTCTACTTTAAAAGCATTTAGGATAGAACAAAGTCCTTTCCAACTATCGTCCCACCTTGATCCAAAAGCCCAATTTCCGTCCTTAGGTCCACCAGCCCATGGTTCAGAAACGTTGGATTTACTTACACCGGCAGAGTAATAATTATTTGCATCGATTGCGAAACCGTGATTAACCGTTTGCGGGTTCCCGTACATTTGTGTGTTAGCGGTGGCGGGTTCGGCGCTGTACCAACCTGTAATATCAAAATCTCCGCTGGCCGTTTCAAAGCTGGGATTGGGAATAAGGTTAGTACCGTTAACAACAGAGTAGTTTTTGTTATTTACCGTTATTATGTCCGCTGCTTTGGGCGCATCTTTTACATCGGCAAAATCAATCTCTGTATACTCGATATCAAGGATATTATTGTTAGATGAAACATCTGCAAGCGTTGCCGTACCACTCAATTTGTAGTATTTGGTGTAATCCTCATTAGCAATTATTTCAGGAGCATTATTATAATGATAACTGAAGCCGTTAATCGCCTTATCTTTCTTGGGGGTAGCGATTTCAGCGCCGTTAGCTTTGAAATTAATTGTTACATCAGTGATATCCTTTTCGGCTACAGTTTCGATAACCAACGCCGGTTTATCGGCCTCTTTTTCAGCTTCTTTGGAATGCATAAAAAGGTTAATAGTCGCGCTGGCCTGGCCGTCAAACCAAAGCATATATCCAAAATCAGCTTTATTCGCCAAATAGTTTGATTTAACATTTTCTGTCACGTCTATGTTAAACCCAACCTCTGCCTTTGCAGGAGAAGTAATATCTGTTATTTTTTCAGGGGCCGGTTCCGCGGGGGTATTATTCCATGTTAACGTAGTTTCGTCGAAATTTGCGTCAAATGAACTCACTTGAAGTTTCATGGAATTATTAGTATCGGTAGTAGTAACGAGATTGAGTCCCGCCCTTGTTATTGTGTCAGTTTCCGGAATTTCACCAACAGAAAACCGGAGATAGGACCTGCGGTGATTTGCCCAAGTGGGCGCCGCTACATATAATTTCTTTTCGCTTGAAAAATTACTGTCCGGACCAGTGCCGCTATAAGATCCTTCCTGTGTGTATGTATCTCCGACTGGAGTATATACATTGGTTTTTGTCTCTGTTTTAACGCCTCCGACTGTAACAGACACGTTTCTTATGAAGCGGCTTATTGTTTCAGCGTTTATCGTGGAATTATCGACCCAACGAGTACCCATCTTCCACTGAGATAACGGTGCTATACCGTTTACGATGCCGGTATATTCCGCGGTAACTTGATAGTCACTTCCGATTGAATATACTACTTTGTAACCATCCTTTGACGCATCTCCGTCTTGCACCTGAACGCCGGAAGTAATCTCAACCTTTACATGAGCATTCCCGGGGCCATCTGTTATATAATTCCATTGTGTCTTTGTAGGTTCTTTTGAGTTCTTGTCGATTGTCATTTTGACCTGTTTGTTCCCGTCTCTAAACAAAACAGGCTGATTATTCTCTCCGTTAAAACTTCTTTCACCGTCAGTAGCCCAAAAGCCGTCACTTCCGTGACAAAATCCCGTTATTACGTATCCGTCACCGTCAGTTATTCCTACATCTCTGTGGTCGCCGGCTAAACTATCAACATTATAGACATCAAACTCTATAATATAAGTTTTTTCCGATGCCGCGCTGGCCGTCAGCCCGAACATGGGCACTACTGTCATTACCATGGCGAGGACCACGGCCAACGACAGAATTTTCTTAATTCTCATTTTTGTTACCTCCTTAAATTACTAATAAATAAATTTTTTGTTTCACGCGCGGTTCGTATAAGGAACATTATCGGAAGTAAAAAAACAGGCCGTTTTTGGCCTGTTGCATATTTCCGTGCCCGTATAAAACGCGGTTTTTGTTAAATATATACAAAAATATAAACCCAAATTTATACATTATTGACCAACGGGCTTCTTGACTTTTGGACGGCAAAAGTAGTATAATTAAATCATGGAATTTCATGTGCTCGTATGGGAAAATATCGGAAAAAGGCGAAATAATACCTTTTTCCGACGGCCGCCGACTCAGAGGTCGACTGGGTTCCGGCGCCGCTCGGACAAGCGTATATCCGTTTTTACTTCCGATAATGTTCCTTATAAGATATTGCATAAAAAAACGGCGGCTTGATGGCAAGCCGCCCTACGTTTATCATTTCTTTTAGGCAAGTTTTTTAAAAAAACACTTGACAAATAGATTTTTATGTTGTATAATACTCAAGGTGTAAAGCCCAACAGCTTTACAGGCGAGGTGCCGATATGGAAAAAAATCTTAAATACGGGGCCCTGCTGGACCTGTACGGCGGTATGCTCACGGAAAAGCAGGTCGAGGCTCTGGATTATTATTACAACAGCGACTACTCTCTGGGAGAAATCGGCGAGCTTATGGACATAACCCGTCAGGGCGTCAGGGACTTCATCAAGCGCGGAGAGGCCGTGCTCGACGGCGCGGAGGAGCGGCTCGGCCTGTACGAAAGATTTCGCCGGCTGGACTCCGTAAGGGAAAACGCCGAAAAAATTCTGGAGATAAGCGGCAGCACGGAAGTTAACGTCCTTGCCGAAAGGATAATAAAGGATACGGACCGTATACGGAATGGAGAGTTATAATGGCTTTTGAATCATTGGGCGAAAGGCTTCAGGAGACCTTTAAGCGGCTCAAGGGTCAGGGCGTGGTTACCGAAAAGGACATAAAAAACGCCATGCGCGAGGTACGGATGGCCCTCCTTGAGGCGGACGTGAGCTTCAAGGTCGTCAAAGAGTTCGAAAAACGGGTCTTTGAAAAAGCCACCGGCGCCGAGGTAATGGAAAGTCTTACACCCGGACAGCAGATAATCAAAATAGTACGCGACGAGCTGACATGGCTAATGGGCGGCGCTCAGGCGAAGCTGACCGTTTCATCAAAGCCGCCGACGGTATATATGCTGGTGGGCCTTCAGGGCGCGGGCAAGACCACCCACGCCGCAAAGCTGGGCGGCCTGCTGAAAAAGCAGGGCAAGCGCGTGCTCCTTGTGGGCTGCGACGTTTACCGTCCCGCCGCCATAAAGCAGTTACAGGTCGTCGGTCAGCAGGTGGGCCTCGCGGTCCACGCGGACTTCGACACAAAAGACCCCGTTAAAATCGCGGAGGACGCGGTGACGCACTGCGACACCTCCCTCTACGACACGGTCATACTCGACACGGCGGGCCGCCTGCACATAGACGAGGCGCTTATGGACGAGCTGGCCCGTATAAAAGAAAAGACCCGCCCCACGGAAATTCTCCTTGTGGTGGACGCAATGACCGGTCAGGACGCGGTGACCGTGGCGGGGACCTTTGACGACCAATTGGGCATCGACGGCATAATCATGACCAAGCTGGACGGCGATACCCGCGGCGGCGCGGCCCTCAGCGTCAGGGCGGCGACTGGCAAGAGCATTAAGTTCGTGGGCACCGGCGAAAAGCTGGGCGATATCGAGCCCTTCTATCCCGACCGCATGGCCTCGAGGGTTCTGGGCATGGGAGATATGCTTTCCCTCATAGACAGGGCCCAGGCCGCCATCGACGAAAAAAAGGCCGCCGAGCTGGAGCAGAAGCTCCGCTCCCAACGCTTTGACCTCAACGACTACCTTGACCAGCTTGGCCAGATGCGCAGCATGGGTCCGCTGGAAAATATAATGGGCATGATACCCGGCGTAAAGGCGGGCGCCCTGAAAAACGCCAAAGTTGACGAGCGCCAGCTGGACCGCATACAGGCCATTATCACCTCCATGACAAACGAGGAGAGGGTAAGGCCCGAAATCATCAATTCCAGCCGCAAGAAGCGCATCGCCGCCGGCAGCGGCACCACGATACAGGACGTGAACAATCTTCTCAGGCAGTTTGAACAGATGCAAAAAATGCTGAAAATGTTTTCAAACCCCAAAAAGATGAAGAAGATGAAGCTGCCCTTCAACATTTAGTTAATAACATACAGTTATTATATATTTTTACATTATTTACGGAGGTGTGTTTAACACATGGTAAAAATCAGACTTACAAGACTCGGCGCAAAGAAGGCCCCCTTCTACAGGGTGGTTGTGGCGGATTCACGCTATCCCCGGGACGGCAGATTTATCGAGGAGATCGGCACCTATGATCCCCTTGCAAATCCCAGCAAGTTCACCGTTGACGCCGACAAGGTAAAGCAGTGGATGTCCAGCGGCGCTCAGCCCACCGACACCGTAAAGGCTCTGCTCAAAAAGCACGGCGTAATCGAATAAGCTCTGAAAGGTAAGGTAATTCATGAAAGAATTTCTCGAGGCGATAGTCAAGCCCCTTGTGGAGCACCCCGAGGAGGTCGTCATAACCGTGACCGAAAACGAGGACTCCGTTGTCTATGCCCTCCGGGTAGCCCAGAGCGATATGGGCAAGGTCATAGGCCGTCAGGGCAGGATTGCCAAGGCTATAAGAACCCTTATGAAGGGCGCCGCTAAAAGAGTGGGGGAAGACAAAAAAGTTGTGGTCGATATTCTCGACTGATGACGCTAAAGGGCTGTGTTCACCGAACATCGGCCCTTTATGTATAAACGGGTGATATTATGATAAACGTGTTAAAGATAGTTAATACCCACGGTACGCGCGGCGAGGTCAAGGCCCTCCACTACACCGACGGAGAGGAGTTTTTCCGCGCGGTGACCGCGCTTTATACCGGCGACGGAAAGCGCGCCTTTGAAATTGAGGACTGGCGGTTCCACAAGGGGGCCGTGCTGCTTAAGCTGAAGGGCGTGGACGGCATGAACGCCGCCGAGGCTCTAAGGGGCCTTGAGCTTTACGCCAAGGAGGAGGACCTGCCCGCGCTGCCCGAGGGACGGTATTACTACTTCCAGCTCGTCGGCCTCAAGGCCGTGCTGGAAAACGGCGACGCTGTCGGGGAAGTGACCGACGTGGTTGAAAGCGCCGGACGGGAGCTTTTGGAGATAACCCGTCCCGGCGGCGGAAAATGCCTTATCCCCAAGTGCGACGCCTTTGTGTCCAAGGTGGATATTTCCGCCGGAACCGTGCTCATCACACCCATCGAAGGACTGATAGACGATGAAATTTAGCGTTCTGACCCTGTTTCCGGAGATGTTCGAGGCGTTAAATGCCTCCGTCCTGGGCAGGGCCGCGGAAAAGGGCATAATCGAGGTGGACTGTGTCAATATCCGTGATTTTTCCAAGGACAGGCACCGTCATGTGGACGACTATCCCTACGGGGCCGGCGGCGGCATGGTGATGCAGCCCGGCCCGATTTATGACGCGTGGAGGTCGGTTGCCGGCGAGGACAGGCCCCTTGTGGTCTATATGTCGCCCCAGGGCCGCAGGTTCACTCAAAAGCTGGCCCGGGATCTGAGCCGCGAGGAGCATATAATAATCCTTTGCGGTCACTACGAGGGCGTCGATCAGAGGGTGTTGGACGAAATTGTGGATATGGAAGTGTCGGTTGGCGACTACGTGCTGACCGGCGGCGAGCTGCCGGCCATGGTCATGATAGACGCAGTCAGCCGCATGGTGCCGGGGGTGCTGGACAGCGAGGAGACCGCATCGCAGGAAAGTCATTACGGCGGCCTGCTGGAATATCCCCAGTACACCCGTCCGCCGGAGTTTATGGGCCGGTCCGTGCCGGAGGTGCTTTTGGGCGGCAACCATAAGGACATACAGCGTTGGCGGCGGGAAAAGGCCCTCGAAACCACTTGGCGCAAGCGCCCCGATATGCTGAAAACCGCCCTGCTCACCGAGGCGGACAAAGAATTTCTGAAAAAACTTTGAAAAAACTATTGACAAAACGGACTCGATGTGCTAAAATAACCTTATCAGCTGCGGGAGTGACTCAGTGGTAGAGTGTCACCTTGCCAAGGTGAAAGTCGCGAGTTCGAATCTCGTCTTCCGCTCCATGGCGTCTAAGCTTTGCTTAGACGCTTTTTCTTGTTTTTTTTGTAAAGAGAAAGATCGGGCACGTTTTGTACCCGATCTTTTTGTACGGTTTTTCTAACGTAATTGAGGGCGGCGCCCCTTCGGGCCTTACTCCTCGGTCTTGGCTTCCTCGGCGGGAGCCTCTTCAACAGGGGCCTCCTCAACGGGGGCCTCCTCAACGGGAGCCTCCTCAACAGGGGCCTCCTCAACGGGGGTCTCCTCGGTGGGGCGAACGGGAATTTCGGCGGAAGCGGGCGAAAGAAGAGCGCGTATGGAAAGCCCTATCTTCTTCTTCTCCCAGTCGATGTCGGTTATCTTGGCGCTGATGGTCTCCCCTACGGTGAGCTCGTCAGAGGGCTTGTTGATACGCTTGTCCGCTATCTGAGAGATATGGATAAGGCCGTCGATGCCGGAAATGAGCTCCACAAAGGCGCCGAACTGTACCAGACGCACTACCTTTACGGGAATAACGTCGCCCACCTGGAACTTGGCCTTGGCGATAACCCAGGGGTCGTCCTCTACCTTGCGGAAGCCGAGAGATACCTTGTTGGTCTCCTTGTTGGCCTTGATGATGTATACATCAACAACGTCGCCCACATTGACTACCTCGGAGGGGTCCTTAATGCGCTGCCAGCTGAGCTGGGTGATGTGAATAAGGCCGTCAACGCCGCCGATATCCACAAAGGCGCCAAACTTGGTGAGCGTCTTTACGGTGCCGGTGTAATGCTTGCCTTCCTCAACATTGGCCCAGAACTCCTCGGCCTTGGCCTTGCGCTCCTCAACGGCGACCTCCTTGATGGAGCCGATAGCCTTCTTGCCGCGGCGGTCCTCACGTATGTTCACTATCTTAAAGCGCACATCGTTGCCCACAAGGGTGCTGAGGTCACTGGTATACCTCTCGGCGGCCATGGAAGCGGGCACGAATACCCGACAGCCGTTGGTGGAAACGATAACGCCGCGGTTAACGTCCTCTACAACCTTGCCCTCGAGAACCTCGCCGGACTCGTAGGCGGCCTCGATGGTCTTCCAACCCTTGATGGCGTCGATCTTCTTCTTGGAAAGCTTTACGCCGTCAATGTCGCTTACGCGGATAACAAACACCTCAATCTCGTCGCCGACGTGACATACCGTCTCGGGATCGACGTTCGGATCGTCGGTGAGTTCTTCGGCCGCTATTACGCCTTCCATTTTATAGCCCAGGTCAACGTAAACCTCTGTGGGTGTTACGCGAACCACTTTGCCAACCTTTATATCACCGGTGTTAAGAGCTACAATCGACTGCTCGTATTGCTCCAAAGCCTCAGCGAAGGACTGGTCTCCTTTCTCTTGAATGTTCTTTGCCTGTTCGTCTACCATAATGTAAACCTCCTTAATTATCCAATCCGGAGTTGACGCTCCGGCGGTTATACCAATCAATTCCCCTTTAAGTTCGCGGGCGGGGAGCTCCCACGCGCCCTCCACAAGGAAGGTATTGGCGCAGCGCCTTTTGGCGATGTCGTAAAGCTTCTTTGTGTTGGAGCTGTTTCTGCCGCCTATGACGATAAAGCTGTCGCTCTTTTCCGCCAGCAGCGCGGCCTCCTTTTGCCTCTCATTCGTAGCACTACATATTGTATCAAAAATAAGGGTGGTTTTGCAAGTGTTTTTTATAATTTTTGTGATTTTTTTCCAAATTTCTCTTTCAAAAGTAGTCTGAGAAACGACACATCCGTTTTCGAGGATATCCGTGGACAGTTTTTCGCATTCTTCCTCGGTGGCGATGACCGTGGCGCTGTCGCCGCACCAGCCGTTTATGCCTATGACCTCGGGATGAGCGCGGTCGCCCACGATGATTATATTTTTCCCCGCCCTGTGATTTTCACTGACGATATTGTGAATTTTCTTCACAAAGGGGCAGGTGGCGTCTATATAATTGACGCCCTTTTCCTTAAGGGTCTCCTCCACCCGCCGCGGCACGCCGTGGCTGCGGATGACCAACGTCTCCCCGGGCAAAGCCTCGTCGGGGGAATTTATGCTCCTGACGCCCTTGGCCGCCAGCCGCTCCACCACCTGACTGTTGTGTATTATGGGGCCGAGGGTGGCTATCCTGACATGGTCGGCGATACCCTTTTCAACCAGCTCGATGGCGCGGCTTACGCCGAAGCAGAAGCCCGCCCTCGGAGCTATCTGCGCCCTCATGCGGCCTTCTCCCCCTCAAAGCAATAGATTGCGTCCATCAACTCGCCGGCCAGCCTTTCGAGGGTCTCGGCGTCGGGGGCCGCGTCATAGTATTCGTCATAGTATATGGGCCTGCCGAAATATATCTTCAGACCGCCGAAAATACGGTATTTTCCGTTGGTATAGGCGGGTACGATAGGGCAGCGGGATTTGATGGCTACGCGGATTATGCCGGAGCTTATCTTACTCTCCCCCGCGTAGCGAACCCTTGTGCCCTCGGGAAAAACAAGAGTTGTCCCGCCGGAGGCCAGAAGCTTGAGCGTGGCCATTACCGCCCCCGCGTCGCCCTTGCCCCGGCGTATGGGGTAAGCGCCCAAAGCCCTTATTAATCTGCCGAAAATGGGATTGTGAAAAAGCTCTTCCTTCGCCATTATGGAAATCCGTCTGGGACAGGCGGCGGCCACCGCCGGAGGGTCAAAGTAACTGCGGTGGTTTGAGCATAGCAGCGCCCCGCCCTCGGCGGGCACGTTTTCCCTGCCGAAAACCCTCATCAAAAACATCGCCTTGTAAAAGCCCGTCACCGCGGCCCTTGCGATTTTATAAAACATGAGCCTTCTCCTTTATATATGAAATTACCGCGTCCATACCCTGCTCGAGGGTAAACCCCGTGGTGTCGATGAGATGGGCGTCCGGAGCCTGACAAAGGGGCGAGGTCTCTCGGTGCATATCGTCGTAGTCCCGCTTTTCGATATCGGCGCGGACCTCCTCAAAGGAGACCTCCGTGCCCATTTCCTTAAGCTGGGCCACCCGCCTTTCGGCCCGGTCGTCCACCGAGGCGGTGAGGTATATTTTAACGTCGGCGTCGGGCAGCACGTGCATACAGATGTCCCGACCGTCCATGACGACGCTCTGTCTCTTCGCCATATCCCGCTGAAGGGCCACAAGGGCCTGCCTTACCTGGGGACGGGCGGAGACCTTGCTGGCCGCCATGGATATCTCCGGCTTCCTTATGTCGTCGGAAACGTCGCGTCCGTCTATAAAAATGTGCTGTACGCCGTCGATATATTCGATTTTCATGCCGAGGCCGGCCAAAAGCCCGCTCAGGGCCTCCCCGTCCTCCATGTCCACTCCCCGCTCACTGGCGGCGAGGCCCAGGGCGCGGTACATGGCTCCGGTATCCACATAGGTGAAGCCAAGCTCCCTCGCCGCGGCGCGGGCTATCGTGCTCTTTCCGGCCCCGGAAGGGCCGTCAATGGCCACGCTGATGATTTTCATATCCATCATCCTCTAAACATTATTTCCGGCAAGACGGCCGGTGGAAAACGCTATCTGCAAATTGAACCCTCCGGTGTAGGCGCTGACGTCCAGCACCTCGCCGGCAAAGAACAGGCCCTTCACGAGCCGGCTCTGCATGGTCGAGGGGTCCACCTCGCGGACGCTCACTCCGCCCCGGGTAACGATGGCCTCGTTCAAGGGCCTGTACCTGTCGGCCGTGAACTCCAGGGCTTTCAGGAGACGCACCAAAGCGCGGCGCCGCTCCCTTGTGACGGAATTTATTTTGGTGTGGGGCGGTATGCCCGACCTCTCGACGATATAGGGTATCATTTTCGCCGGAAGCAGCGCCCCCAACGAGTTGGCGAAGTCGCGGTTGACATTCTCGCCGAAGTCGCGCAGCACCCTCTCGTCCAGCTTTTCCTCGGTGAGGGCGGGCTTCATATCAATAATGAGGCGGCAGCCCCTCGGCTCCTTCCCCATATGGCCCGAGGCGGAAAGTATCATTGGCCCGCTGAGGCCGAAGTGGGTGAAAAGCAGTTCTCCGAAGTCGGTATATATGACCTTGCCTTTTGCGTCCTTCACCGTCAGGGCGGCGTTTTTAAGGCTAAGTCCCTGAAGCACGGCCGTAGGTTCGACCGTGACAACGGGTATGAGAGACGGGTATATGTCCGTCACCGTGTGGCCCAGTTTTTCGGCCAGCCTGTAGCCGTCGCCGGTGGAACCTGTCTGGGCATAGCTCGCGCCGCCGGTGGCGACGACGGCTCCGTCGCAGGGATAAAAGGTCTTTTCTCCCCTTACGCCGGTGACCGCTCCGTTTTGGACGGCGATTTCCGCCGCCCGGTCCCGCACTATGCGGACGCCCAGGGCCCGGAGCCTTCTAAGCAAGGCGTCCACCACGTCATAGGCTCTGTCGCTTACGGGGAATACCCTGTTCCCCCGCTCAACCTTGGTGGGCACGCCGTTATTTTCAAAAAATTCCACGGTATCGGCGTTGGTAAAGCCGTAAACCGCGCTGTAAAGGAAACTGCCGTTGGCGGGGACGTTTTCAAAAAAATCCTCCACCGGGCAGGCGTTGGTGATGTTGCAGCGGCCTTTGCCGGTTATCGCCAGCTTGCGGCCCGGTTTTTCGTTCCTCTCGAGGAGGATGACCCTTTCGCCCCGCTCCGCCGCGGCTATCGCGGCCATCATTCCGGCGGGGCCTCCGCCGATAACCACCTTCATCTCGGCTCACCCTTGCCCTGCTCACGGGCGACAAACATAAGTCTCTGACTGTTCTCCCTGGGCTTTTGAAGGGTCAGTCCGTGGAACACGCCCTCCACCTTCATACCGGCCCGCTCCAGCAGCCCCGTGAGCTCGCCCACGCTGTAGGCTCTCTCGGTGTGTACCTCGTCAAAGCGGCGGTACCGCTCCCCTTCCCTCTCGAAAAAGGACAGGTAAAAGTCGCAGAGACGGGACTTTTTGTCGTAATAATTCTGCCAGGCCCAGAAAATGTCCTCCCCATCGCCGACAAAGGCGCTGCGCCCCAGTACGGAGCTGAGCTTGTACTCGCTGTTCACGTCAAAAATGAACAGTCCGCCGGGGTCAAGGTAGTTGTTCACCAGCTTAAAGACCCGTAAAAGGTCGCGTTTGTCGGTGATATAGTTGACGCAGTCAAGGCTGCTGACGATAAAATCCACGGTGCCGTACAGCTCGAATTGGGTCATGTCCTGATTGAGATAGAGTATGTCCAAGCCCGCGGCGGCGGCCTTTTCCTCCGCCACCGCCAGCATATCCGCCGAAAGGTCAACGCCTATCATCTCGGCGCCGCGCCGGGCCAGCTCCACGGTCATGGAGCCTGTGCCGCAGCCCAAATCGAGCCCCAGCCTTGTCTTACAGCCAAAACGCTTAAAGAGGCGATGATAGTGGTCCGCCCACTCGCCATAGGGTATATCGTCCATAAGCGCGTCATAAATGTGGGCAAAACCCCCGTACATACAGTCGCCACCCCTTCCGTCACAAGGCCATACCGCCGCTCTCAGACCGCGGCGGCGGGGAAATTTCCGCCGGCGCACAAACCGAAGTAAAGTATCAGATTTATTTTAACACATTTTCTGCCGTTTGTCAATTTGTTTTTAATCTATTTTCGTCAGTTTCGCATAAAGTCCCAGAAGATTTTTCTCGCCCACGGATTTAAAGTTGATTTTGTAGTGTACGTCGTTGCCCATGGGCTCGGCGGAAATAACGACGCCCTCGCCGAACTTCGCGTGGCTGACCGAGTCTCCGGGGCGCAGGTCAAGATTTCCGGAGGGCTTGGGACGTTCGGCCTCCTTCGTCACCGTGGCGGAGGGCATGACCCTCTGCCGCTGGCGGTACTGGGCCATGGACTCCCGAAGCTGCTCCCTGCGGGCCTGCAGCTCCTCCCTGGCGTCGGTGAGCTCGTAAAGCTCACCGGGTATTTCGTCAAGGAACCTCGAGGGCTTGTATACCGAGGTCTTGCCGAACACCATCCTGCTGTGAGAGCCGGTGAGGTAAAGCCGCCGGCGGGCGCGGGTGATGGCCACGTAGCACAGCCGCCGCTCCTCCTGCAGCTCCTCCATATCATAAATAGCCTTCGCTCCCGGGAAAACCCCGTCGTCAAAGCCGCATACTATTACCACCGGGAACTCAAGTCCCTTTGAGGCGTGCATGGTCATCATGACCACGGCGTCCATGTCCTCGTCATAGTTGTCCACATCGCTGACAAGGACGAGGTTGTCCATGTAGTCGTCAAAATTCGGCTCGTCCACGGTTTCGGCGTAGTGCGCCGCGCCGCTTATGAGCTCGCCGACGTTCTCCGCGCGCTCCGCGCCCTTTTCGTCTCTTTCGAGGGAGGCGGCGTAACCGCTGTCCTGATAAACTCTGTTCACCAGCTCGTCGATGGGCAGCTCCGCCGTCAGCGCGCTGAGATTTTTGATTGTTTCATAGAACTCCGCCACGCCGCCCTTGAGCTCGTCAAGGTGGCCGCCGATGGCACGGTAAAGGCTGACGCCCTCCCGCCGGGCAATGGAATTGATGGAGTCCATGGTGACCTTGCCTATTTTCCGTGAGGGGACGTTTATTATCCGCCGGAGACTGATGTCGTCGTCGGGGTTTTTGATGAGCCTGAGATAGGCTATCATGTCCCTTATCTCCTTGCGGTCGTAGAACCGCAGTCCCGACAGCACCCTGTAGGGCAGGGCCTCGCGCATGAACACGTCCTCTATGACCCTCGAGGAGGCTCTGGCCCTGAAAAGCACGGCGATATCGCCGTAGCGGTAGCCGTCCGCCGCCAGCTCCCTGACCCGTCCGGCGATGTAGTCGGCCTCGTCATAGTCGCTGTTGGCGCGGTAGACCTGTATTTTTTCGCCGCTCCCGTCCTCGGTCCAAAGGTTTTTGCCCTTGCGTCCGGAATTGTTTTTGATAACGCTGTTGGCGGCGTCAAGTATGTTCTGGGTGGAGCGGTAATTCTGCTCCAGCCGCACCACCTTGGCCCCGGGGAAGGCCCTCTCAAACTCAAGAATGTTTGTCACGTCAGCCCCGCGGAAGCGGTAGATGCTCTGGTCGTCGTCGCCCACCACGCAGATATTTTTATGTTCACCCGCCAGAAGTATAACAAGCTCGTTCTGGGCGGCGTTGGTGTCCTGGTATTCGTCCACAAGGATATACTTAAACTTATTTCTGTAAAACTCCAGCACATCGGGGCAGTCCTTAAAGAGCCGCACCGTCAGCATAATGAGGTCGTCAAAGTCCAAATCGTTGGAGGCCCGCAGCTTTTCCTGATACAGGGCGTAAACTCGCCCCATCTGGGACAGGCGGTGCTCCGTGGCGTACTCGCGCCGGTAGTCCTCGGGGGTCATGAGCTTATCCTTGGCGGAGGAAATTTCCGCCAGCACCGCCCTCGGCGGGAACTCGTCCTCGCTGAGCCGCAGCTCCCTCAGGCACTCCTTAACCAAATTTTTCTGGTCGTCGGCGTCGATAATATTAAAGTTTTTGCCGTAACCCAGACGCTCGATGTCCCGTCGGAGTATGCGCACGCAGGCGGAGTGGAAGGTGCGCACCCACATATCGTTGGCGGCGGCGCCCACAAGGGCCTCCACCCGCTCGGCCATTTCCTTAGCGGCCTTGTTGGTGAAGGTTATGGCCAGTATGTTCCAGGGGGCTATCCCCTTTTCGTCAAGCATATAGGCTATGCGGCAGGTGAGCACGCGGGTCTTGCCGCTGCCCGCGCCCGCCAGCACCAGCACCGGCCCCTCGGTGGCGGTGACCGCTTCCCTCTGGGGCGGGTTAAGTTGATTTAAAAGCTCGTTCATTATAAATGAGTTACCTTTCTTAAAATCGTGACAATAACGGGGATTTAGTCAAAGGGGAACCCAAGCGGTTCCCCTTTGAGAGAACCTCTCCGCATCGGGCGCTTACGCTTACGAAAAATCAATAAATTGACTTTTCTACCCCGATTAAGGTGTAAAATCCCGGGTACACGCCCCGGGATTTTACATTTTTTATCGAAAGGGAGTTCCCCTTCGAGCATACCCCATAGGGGCTGTCAGTGTTCTGGGAAATTTTTTAAATAATCCCGTTATTGTCATTTTATTTTATTTTTTAAGTGCGATAGCTTCTTTTACGTTTTTGGCTATGTTTTCCGCCGTAAGGCCGTAAAGCTCCATAAGCTCGTAGGGTTTGCCGCTCCTGCCGAACACGTCGCGAGTACCCACGCGCTTTACGGGCACGGGGCAGGTCTCGGAGAGAACCTCAGCCACGGCGCTGCCCAGGCCGCCGATAATGTTATGCTCCTCGGCGGTGACGATGGCGCCGGTCTTTTGGGCGGCCGCCGTCAGCAGCTCGGCGTCGATGGGCTTGATGGTATGGATGTTGATAACGCCCGCATCTATGCCATCCTTGGCCAGCAGCTCTCGGGCCTCGATTGCGTAGGGCACCATAAGGCCGGTGGCCACGATGGTCGCGTCCACGCCATCGGCGATTGTAACGCCCTTGCCAAGCTCAAACCTGTAGCTTTCGTCAAAAATCTGCGGCACGGCAAGGCGGCCGAAGCGCAGATACACCGGTCCGTCGTGGAGTATGGCGGCCTCGACCGCGGCCATGGCCTCGACGTGGTCGGCGGGATTGATGATGACCATGTTGGGAATGGTGCGCATGATGCCGATGTCCTCGAGGCACTGGTGGCTGGCGCCGTCCTCGCCCACCGAAATTCCGGCGTGGGTGGCGCCTATTTTCACATTCAGCTTCGGATAAGCGATGCTGTTGCGCACCTGCTCAAAGGCCCGGCCCGCGGCGAACATGGCGAACGAGCTGGCAAACACCACCCTGCCCGTGGACGCGATGCCCGCGGCGGTAGCCATCATGTTGCCCTCGGCGATGCCGGTGTTGATAAATCTTTCGGGGAACTTTTTCTTAAAGGTGTCCGTCTTGGTGGACTTGGAAAGGTCCGCGTCCATTACCAGTATATCGTACTTTTCACCCAGCTCGGCCAGCGCCTGGCCGTAGCTTTCACGGGTAGCTTTCTTATCTCCTATCGCCATGATTTACGCCTCCAATTCTGCTATTTTCGCGTCAAGCTCCGCGATGGCCTGCTCAAACTGCTCCTGCTTGGGAGCGGCGCCGTGCCAGGCGGCCTGACCCTCCATGAAGGAAACGCCCTTGCCCTTTACACTTTTCGCGATAATGACGGTGGGCTTGCCCTTTGTGGCCTTGGCTTTATTCACGGCGTCAAGAATGGCGTCATAGTCGTGGGCGTCGATGGTGATGACATTCCAGTTAAAAGCCTCGAACTTTTTGTCGATGGGGTTGGAATTCATAACGTCGGCGATGTTGCCGTCTATCTGGAGACCGTTGTTGTCAACAAAGGCGGTCAGGTTGTCCAGCTTGTAGTGGGCGGCGAACATGGCGGCCTCCCACACCTGGCCCTCCTCAAGCTCGCCGTCGCCGAGAACGGTGTAGACGCGGTAATCCTTATTCGCCAGCTTGCCGGCCAGGGCCATGCCGTTGGCGGCGCTGATGCCCTGTCCAAGAGAGCCGGTGGACATATCTATGCCGGGGATGCCCTTCATGTCCGGATGACCCTGCATATAGCTGTCGGTCCGGCGCAACGTGGCCACGTCCTCGGCCGGGAAGAAGCCCTTCTCCGCCAGTATGCCGTACAGCGCCGGGGCGCAGTGTCCCTTGGAGAGGACAAAGCGGTCCCTGTCGGGCATCTTCGGATTTTTCGGGTCAACATTCATGACCTCAAAGTAAAGCACCGCAAGGATATCCGCAATGGAAAGACTGCCGCCCGGATGACCGGACTGAGCGTTGTAGATACCCGTGAGGGCGTGTTTTCTCGCCTTATAGGCGTGAATTGCCGTTTCCTTGTTCACAACTGTCACTCCTCTTTAAATTTCGCGTAAGCCGCGGATAGTATTTCGCAAAGCCGCTGTTCTTCACCCTTCAAATACAAAAAGCCTATCAGGGTCTCAAAGCCCGTCGCCATATGGTATTCGCCTATGGTCGCGCCCTTGGGGTGAGTGTTGACCTTGGCGTTTCGGCCCCATTTCAGCACCCGCAGCTCGTCCTCGCCGAGACCGTCCTCAATCAGGGCGGCCATCCGCGCCTGGGAGGAGGCGTTGACCAGCTTAACCGCGGAGGCGTGCATATCGGTGACGCGGCGGTTGCCGTCCTCAAGTATTTTGGTCCTGACAAAGAGGTCGAACACCGTGTCGCCTATGTAGGCCAGCGCCAGAGGGCCGTACTCCCCGGGCTCAAGGTTTTTTTCGGAAAAGAGCATCGTTCAGCGTCCTTCGCAAGATATTTGACTTAATTATACCAAACTTTTAAAAAAATTACAATAGGTAACGGGAAAAATTTTTCGCAAAAATTTGCGGAGCGTTTTGCTCCGCAAACAATCATCCCTCGAGATTTTTCAATTTTTGACTGTATATAACTTTCAAAAATACCGCGCACATCAGCACAGACACAAACTCGGCTATGACAAAAGCCCACCACACGTTGCCCACCTTACCGGTAAGGGACAGGAGCCAGGCCGCCGGCAGAAGCACTCCAAGCTGACGGGCCACGGATATCACAAGGCTGAAAACGCCGTTGCCCAGAGCCTGGAAAACGCTGCTGGCAACTATGCTGAAGCCGGCCAGAAGGAAATGTATGCTGATTATCCGCAGGGCCGGCACTCCCAGCGCCAGCATTTCGTCCGTGGCGTCAAAGAGGCCCAGGAGCTTGTCGCCGCCGAACTGGAATATGAGGAAGCCCAGAAACATTATGGACACCGCGTAAATGACGCTGAGCTTTATCGTCCCCGTAATACGGCCGCGCTTTTTTGCCCCGTAGTTGTAGGCCACGATGGGTATCATGCCGTTGTTAAGGCCGAAGATAGGCATGAAGATAAAGCTTTGCAGCTTGAAATAGGCCCCGAAAACGTCCACCGCCGTCTCCCCCACCTTTTTGAAGCCGAGGAGGATTTGGTTCATGGTATAGGTCATGACCGAGCCGATGGCCACCATTAATATGGAGGGCACGCCCACGGCGTAAATGCGCTTTATTACCCGAAGCCTTGGCCGGAGGCCCTTAAGCGTCAGGGTCACCTCGGGATTGAACTTGAAGTTGCAGACCACCGCAACCGCGGCCGCCGCCCACTGACCCACCACGGTGGCCACCGCCGCGCCCGCCACGCCCATCCTGGGCGCGCCGAGGTAGCCGAATATCAGTATGGGGTCGAGGATAATATTTATCAAGGCGCCGGTGAGCTGGGTCCACATGGTGATAAAGGTCTTGCCCGTGGCCTGCAGCAGCCGCTCGAAGGTTATCTGCACATACACGCCCAGGCTGAAGGTGGCGCAGATGCTCAGATACTGGACGCCGAACTCGATGACGCCCTCGGTGGCCTTCTGGGTCTCGAAAAAGGCCCTCGTCCCGAAAATGCCGAAGAGCATAAAGACTATATAGCTGCACAGCGCGAGGAACACGCCGTTTCCGGCGGCGGCGTCCACGCTGTCCTTATCCTTTTCGCCAAGGCTTTTGCTGAGCATGGCGTTGATGCCCACGCCGGTGCCGGTGGCCACGGCTATCATCAGGCTCTGGACCGGAAAG
>CANPZO010000031.1 GCA_947589005.1 uncultured Clostridia bacterium
CGCCGGTGATTTCCTTTCTCACCTGCGGGGCGTAGGACGCCCTATCCTGCGTCACATACACGTTGGTGAACACAGCCCTATCGTCGTTGGTCACGGCGGGCTCGGCGGCAACGTAGCTGCCGTCGGCCTGACGCTCCTGCTTGGTGTAAACGCCCTCGGCAACAAGGTCGCCGTTCACGTCGCTGACGGTTACGGTCAGCTCCCATCTGGAACTGTCGTAGGTGTAGCCGGGAAGCTCGCTGTCAAGCTCGGTGATGTAGAACCTATATATACCGGTTTGGCTGAACTTGATGTCGCCGAACTTCGCCTCGCCCGCGCCTGTGGTCTGCGCGCTGGTCTCGGCGGGCATAGTGGCGCCCTCGGGGTTGCCCTCCGCCGCGCCGATGGAGAAGCTGAACACCTCATCCTTGGGAGCCGCGCCATCGACTACCTTTTCCACCTGAGGCGTGAATACGGCGTCCTCGCCATGGCTGTACGTGTTGACGAACCTGGCGCTCTCTATGTTCAGATCGGGGCTATCGTCCTTCTGGTAGTAGGATCTCGTGCTGAGAGCGGCCCCATTGTCGGTGACAACTACCGTCCATGTCCACGTGCTCGTGTCATAGTCGTAGTTTCCGTTGTCGCCCGCCGTCTCGGTTATCTCGAAGGTATATGTGCCGGCCTTGAGGAACTTAACCTCGTCGAACTCGGCCGTGCCGCTGCCGGTCACGGTGACGGTGGTGGACTCGGGCATCGTTGCCTCGTCCTCGCTTATCGTACCCGTGGGCTTAATATTAAAGGTAAACGTCTGATCCACGGGCGGAACCTCGCCGGCGACAGTCTTGGTAACCTTGGCCTTCGCTGTGGTGGGTGTGGGCAGATATTCGTTCACGAAGTACGCCTTATCCGCCGACTTCGCGCCGTCGGTACCGGCCTCAACAAGGTTGCCCTCATCGTCAACGTACATGAGTATCTCGCTGCCGTCCTCCGCCTCGGTCGCGTAGGTGACTTCGATTATTTCCAGAGCGCCCTCGTTGTCCGCAACCTCAACGGTGACTATCCATTTTCTATCGTCATAGGTGTAGCCCGGAGCGGTGCCCTGCGTCTCGGTTATCTCAAACTTGTACGTACCCGCCTGGAGGAAGGTTATCCTGTCAAAGGCCCCGTCGCCGCTGCCGTTGATGAAGGTGTTGAGATGGTCGGGCATTATTACCCTGTCGTCCCCGTATTCCTCCATCGGATTTACGGTTATCTCAAACTCAAATACCTCACCCTTGGGCGCGTCGCCCTCGACCTTCTTGTTGACCTCGGGGTAGAACGAAATATATGTCGTGCTGTAGGGGTTGGTGAAGGTGGCGGTATCCTCGCTGTCCGCCATATTAGCCCGGGTGTACTTATGTCCCGTAACCTCGAGCGCGCCCTCATTATCCTCCACGGTCACCTCAAGCGTCCATACTCCGGCGTCGTAGGTGTAGCCGGGCTGATCCAGGTCTTCCTCGGTTATCTCGAAGTAATATGTGCCCGCTTTTGTGAACTCTATCGCTCCGAACCTGGCCGTGCCCGCGCCGGTAACCTCGGCGGCCATATATTCACGGTCCACTCTGGACTGCATCCGCACGCCGTCCCCGTTGGTGCCGGGCTTAAGCCTCAGTCTAAACCGGAACAGAGCGTCCGTCGGGGGATTTTCGCCGCTGATTACCTTGGTCACGCTGGGAGTATACCTTGTGTTGTCGGTGGAATAGCCGTTGGTGAACACCGCCACAGCCTCATCGGACACCTCGCCGTCCTTCGTGTACTGTATATCGGTAACCGTAAGCACGGATGCGATATCGTCAACGGTGACCTTAACCTCCCATATCTCATTACTGTAGGTGTAGCCGGCCTCTTCGCCCTCTTCCTCACTTATGGTAAAGTAGAATTCGCCGGTCTGATGGAACCAAATATCGTCAAATACGCCGTTGGCGTTAATCTCGCCGGCCTTAACCGTAACCTTGGCGGTCGCGGGGGTGGGCATGGTCACGGAGCCCTCGGGGTTGACGGAAGTGCCGTCGGCGTTACGCTTTTCGTCCAGCGTGAAGGTAAAGCTCGCGTCGGCGGAAGGCGTTTCGCCGGTGATTTCCTTTCTCACCTGCGGGGCGTAGGACGCCCTATCCTGCGTCACATACACGTTGGTGAACACAGCCCTATCGTCGTTGGTCACGGCGGGCTCGGCGGCAACGTAGCTGCCGTCGGCCTGACGCTCCTGCTTGGTGTAAACGCCCTCGGCAACAAGGTCGCCGTTCACGTCGCTGACGGTTACGGTCAGCTCCCATCTGGAACTGTCGTAGGTGTAGCCGGGAAGCTCGCTGTCAAGCTCGGTGATGTAGAACCTATATATACCGGTTTGGCTGAACTTGATGTCGCCGAACTTCGCCTCGCCCGCGCCTGTGGTCTGCGCGCTGGTCTCGGCGGGCATAGTGGCGCCCTCGGGGTTGCCCTCCGCCGCGCCGATGGAGAAGCTGAACACCTCATCCTTGGGAGCCGCGCCATCGACTACCTTTTCCACCTGAGGCGTGAATACGGCGTCCTCGCCATGGCTGTACGTGTTGACGAACCTGGCGCTCTCTATGTTCAGATCGGGGCTATCGTCCTTTTGGTAGTAGGATCTCGGGCTGAGAGCGGCCCCATTGTCGGTAACGACTACCGTCCATATCCACTTGCTCGTATCATAGTCGTAGTTTCCGTTGTCGCCCGCCGTCTCGGTTATCTCGAAGGTATATGTGCCGGCTTTTGTGAACTCTATCTCGTCGAACGTGGCCATGCCCTCGCCGCCCTTCAGCGTCACGGAAGCCTTAAGCTTGTCGCTTTCCGCCGTCTCGGGCAGCTTATATCCGGTCGGGTCGGCGACCTTGGGCGCGAGCTCAAAGTTGAAGGTCTCCTCGACGGGAACCGTCTCGCCGGCGACAGTCTTGGTAACATTGGCCTGCACGGCGGTGGGTCTGGGCTTATGTTCGTTCACAAAGTACGCCTTATCAGCCGGCGTCGTGCCTTCGGTGCCAAGGTTGCCCTCGCCGTCAACGTACATGGGTATCTCGCTGCCGTCCTCCGCCTTGGTCGCGTAGGTGACGCTGTTTCTTACAAGTCTGCCATCGCTTTCAACAACCACAACGGTGACTATCCATGTGTTTTTATCATAGATGTAGCCATCATAGCCCTTGTCGTCAATTCCGGCCGTGTTGATTGTCTCGGTTATCTCGAACTTGTAGGTGCCCGCCCGAAGGAAGGTTATCCGGCCAAAGGCCCCGTCGCTGCTGGCGTCGGCTGTTCCGGCCCGTACAGTGACGGTGGTGGTGGTGACATCCGGCATCTCTACCGTGCCCTCGGGGTTGACGGATTTGCCTTCGGCATCCCGTGCCTCATCCAGTTTAAAGGTGAACTCGGCGTCGGCGGGTATGGTCTCGCCCCGCACTCTCTTGTTGACCTCGGGGTAGAACGAAGCGCGCGTTACGCTGTAGGTGTTGGTGAAGGTGGCGGTAGTGTCGCTGTCCTCCGCCCGAGCGCGGGTGTACTTGTGTCCCGTAACCTCAAGCGCGCCGCCCTTATCCTCCACGGTCACCTCAAGCGTCCATACTCCGGCGTCGTAGGTGTAGCCGAATTGGTCGCCCTCGACCTCGGTTATCTCGAAGTAATATTTGCCCGCCTTTGTGAACTCTATCTCGCCGAACGTGGCCTCACGGCCCTCGCCGCCCTCGCTGCCATCCATCGTCACGGAGGCTGTAAGCTTGCCGCTTGCCGCCGTCTCGGGCATATTATATCCGGTCGGGTCGCCGGCCTTGGGCTCAAGCTCAAACTCGAACGTCGCCTCGCCGGTCGTTGTCTCGCCATCGACAATCTTTGTTACGCTGGGAGTATAGGCGGCCACCGTTGTTGTATAGGTGTTTTCAAAGGCCGCAAGCGTGGCGCCATCGACCACGCGGCCGTCCTCGGCATAAACCACACTATCTATCATCAGTACGGAATTTATATCCTTGACGGTGACGGTGACTGTCCACTCGGACTTGTCATATACATACGGCTTAGTCTCGCTCTCGTCCTTCTCGGTGATGGTGAACTTGTATGTACCGGCCTCTTTGAAGGTGATGTCGCCAAAGCTGCCGATTGTCGCGCCCGTCACGGTGACCTCGGTCACCTCGGGCATCTCGACGGCGCCACCGGAAACGCCGGTTTCACCGGGCGCCTCGTCCAATTCAAAGGTGAAGGTTTCGTCCTTGACAGGCTTCTCGCCCAAGATAAACTTTTCAACCCTCGGAGCGTACACAACCTTACCCGTTTCATAACTATTAGTAAAGGTAGGTACTTCGCCATCGGTGAGAGGAGCGGGCGGGCTTAATTCCTCATCCAGCTTGACATAAGTCCCCGTGGCGGTAAGCTTTCCGTAGGACTCAGTGACCACGACGGTCAGCTTCCAACGGCCGGTGTCATAGGTATATCCGGGAACCTTGCCGTCGATTTCCTCGATATAGAAATTATATGTGCCGGCGCGGTAGAAGGATATCTGGCCAAACTGAGCCTCGCCCTGGCCCTCAACAGAAGCGGTAGTGGAACCGGGCATTATCGCGCCCGCCTGATTATTATTATCCTCTGAAAGGGTGAAGGTGAACGTCGCGTCCGCGCCCTCGGGCACGGCGCCCTGGACTACCTTTTTGACCTTGGGCGTGAATACGGCGTCATCGTCACGGCTGTAGCTGTTGACAAACGTCGCCGCATCCGCGGAAGTGTCGGGCTCGCCGTCCCTGGTATAGGTACCGCTCGCGGTCAGCGTGCCGTCCTTGTCAACGACAGTGACCTCCAATATCCATTTGCCTGTATCGTAAGTATAGCCGGGATACGAACCCTCGTCCTCGGTTATCTTAAACTTGTAGGTGCCGGCAAGGTTAAAGGTGATGTCGCCGAACTCGGCCTCGCCCGAACCGAAAATCGTAACATTGGCCGGATTGGGCATAACCACGCCGTTGTAGCTTTCCTCGGTTATGGTTTCGTCTTCCTCGTGCGTGAGCTCGGCCAGAGTAAAGCTGAACTGAACATCGGTGGGATTGCCGCCCGTAACCTCCTTGATAACCTTGGGCTTAAGGGTGGTGGATGTGGTGGAATATACGTTGGTAAACCGCGCCGAATCGAAGCGGCCATCCTGACCAACCCGCTTATACTCGGACTGAACGCTGAATTTGCCGTTAGTGTTGGTAACGGTGACGATGAGTCTCCACTCCGCCGTGTCATATGTCCAGCCGGCGAGCTTGTCATTATCCTCGGTTATCTTAAACTCATATTTGCCGGTCTGGGAGAAGGAGATGCCTCCAAATTCCGCCGTCATGGGTTCGGTCGAGTCGGCGGCGACGGTCACTTTGGCCTTGGTCCCCGCCTCGTCGGGCATAACGACGCCGGTATATTCCGTATCCGCTTCGGCGTCCTCAAATCCGTCTCCCCCGCCGAGCTTCGCCAGCGTGAAGTTGAACTCCGCCTCGGCCAGGCGAGTTTCGCCCCTTACATTCTTGGTGACCTGCGGCGTATACTCGATCTTGCCGTTGTCATAGGTGTTGGTAAACTCCGCGGCGACCATGTTCGTGCTCTTGCCATCGGCGGTATAGCTATTGTCGGTTACCACAAGCTTGCCGTCCTGTATCTCAACCTTGACGGTCAGGGTCCACTGAGTTTTGTCGCCGTTCCACTCTTCGGGCAGTCCGTCGGTATCCTCGGTGATGGTGAACTTATATTCACCGGCCTTTCTGAATGTGATATCCTCAAACTTGGCCTCGCCCGCGCCGGTAACGGTGACGGTGGTATTTTCGGGCATGGTAACCGTATCATCGCCGTAGGCATCCGCCGCGGCAAGTGTAAATGTAAACATCTGGTTGTCGGGCACGGCCTCGCCCTCAACCAACGATTCGGTGATCTTTTTAACCGCGGGGGCGTAGGTATCGATGCCCGCGTCGTATCTGTTGGTGTAGGTTATTGGCTGAGTATCGCGAGTGGTATATACATTCTTATACTTATTCCCGTTAAAGCCCTCGACCACATCGCTCAGCCCAGGCTCAAGAACGAAATCGCCTTCCGTGTCCTTAGTAAAGGTAAGCGTATCCTCGTCGCCCTTCGCGTACTCGACAGTCTCAAGCAGGAGGGTGCCGTCATTGTCGATGACGGTTACAGTAACAGTCCACTCGGCATCGTCATAAACCCAGCCGGGCTTGGACTCGTTCTTCTCGGTTATGCGGAAGGTATACGTACCCTCGCGGGTGAACTTGATGATGCCGAACTTGTCTGTGTCGGCGCCCTCAACCGTCACCGTCTGCCCAGCTTCATCAGGCAGAGAGGCGCCGTTTTGAGTGGCAATATTTGACAGAACAAAGGTGAATTTCTCACCGGTGCTGCCGATACCGTCAATCTCCTTGCTGACGGGTATTTTCAGTCCCACGGGATGGGGCGCGTAGTCGTTGGTGTAGCGTCCGAAGAAGGTGAACTTATCGGGGCCGCTCTGGGAACGGGTGTCGATGGTGTCCTCGATAAGACCCCGGCTGCTATCCACGCCCTCCTTGTACGGAGCGACGTCGGTGAAGCCGTGCTTGTCAACCAATTCGTTGTCGGTCTCAAAGGGCACCTCAGGGGGATTGGCGACATCACTGTTAGTCACGACGCCGAGCTCCTGAACCTTATAGTTGGTGCCGTCGGGCAGGTCAACAAAGCGGATGTACTGGCCGTGCTTAAGAGTGAACTGAAGCGTGCCGTTTTCGTCGGGAATAACGTAATACGTCTCGCCGGGTTTGGTCTCCTTGGCGACCTCATTGCCCCCTACTATGACAGACTCTGTAAAGTCTTCAACCTTGGGAGCGGGGAGCTGCATGCTCATAAGAGCCACGCCGGTCTCGCCGTTGACGTTGCTTACGCCGTAAACATAGGGTATACCCTTGTACGTGTCGGGTGCGGCCGCATCCTTTTCGCCCAGATAGGGGTCATGGTTAACGTCCTCAAAGGTGACCTCGTACAGGAACTGAGTATCGAGTACCCGCTCCTTGGTCTTCTCGCTGCCGATACGGTCAAGACCGGTAACGACCTTGTTTATCTCAAGGTTGCCGGGCTCCAAATTTTCGTAAATATTATAGAACTTAACGTCCACGGGGTTGGTCTGGCCGTCGGGTATATCACCCTCCCCATTGTTGGCCGTAACGCTATACGTCCTGCCCGAATCAGTGGCTTTTTCCTCTTGCACAAGATAATGGGTCATGGGCGGGATAGCCTTGATGAGCACGGTCTCGCCGTCCTTAAGCCGCACATTGGCCTTATATGTGGGCAGAGCGCCCTCCTTTTCGGGATCGGGCTGGACCCTTTCAAATATTATTTTTGCGGGTTTATTGGCGGGTCTGCTCCCGGGCTCATACGTCTGCTCCTGACCGTTGACCAGCCATACCGCTTCAAATTCGAGCGGCAGCTTTTCAAAGTAAGTCGTATTGGCTTCCGTGTCACGGGGAGTGAGGGTAACGGTAAAGTCCCAAACCTTGTTACGGTTGCCGGCCTCGCCCACAACATGCTTCTCGATGCTGAGGTCGCCGGGGCCCATGCGGTGGTTCACAAAGTCGGCCACATTAGCGTTGGCGCCGGTATTGCCGGAGGTCATGGTGCCCTCCGGGGCGGACTTTTTGTCCTCATCGATGGCGACGCCGTTGTAGCTGGTCCTGAACACGCCGGTATTGGCCTCGGACTCGGTAATGACATACTTCGTGCCGACAGGCAGATGAAGGGTCACCGTCTGGCCGTGCTTGAGGACGATGGGTTCCGCGGACTTATACGTGTCGCCCAGATCCACAATCGGGGCAACCGGCTCGGCGGCTATGGCCGCGGTGGTCGCGGTCACCTTATTGAAGGTGATCGAGCCGTCCTCGTGCCTGGCGACGCCGGCATACTGGCTGCCGGTGAGGACTCCGCCCGTGTAGGGGAAGACTACGGTGCCGCTGTCGGTATAGCCCAAAGGCAGATTTATCTCAATTTCAAAGTTCCATGAAAGCTCCTTGTCGGCCGCGGTGGTCACGGTGTCGGCGACGGTGCTGTCCACGGTTTTGCTGATGGTCAGGTCGGCCATGGGTATGCTGACATTGGTGAAATGCGCCTGCTCCTCATAGCTGCCGGTTTCGCCGAACACGGAGTACACGTTGGCGTATTCCTGCCTGTTGAGGACGGTGTTGCCGTCTTCGTCAACTTCAACATTCTTGGCCGGCAGGGCGGTTTCGGCGTGTTTCTGCTCCTCGTTGTTTACAAGGAAGTGGGCGGTGTTTTCTATTATATAACGGTTGACCCTGTCTTCCGTTTCTTTATCATAGTGCTTATCGACAAGGTCGCCGCCCTTCACAAAGTAGTGACGGACGCTTTTATCCTCCTGTTCTTTGTCAACTCCGCCGTCCTCTATGTTGCAGGACGGATTTTCACCGTTATGGTGGTGGTTGCCATCAAACTTAAGGTTGGGGTCAGAGCTATCGCCCTTGAAGGTGGCGTAAGCCTCGGTGACCTTGGCGTTGGAGTGATAGAAGGGCTCGCCGTTTTCTTTATCTTCCTCCGCGACAATATAGCCGCTGCCCAAATCGGTAAAGGCGTTGGTGCCCTCCTCATATTCAATGAGGCTGCCGTAATCGGTGATGTGCCGAACATTCTTAAAGTTGTAGCCCTCTTTGGTGTCGCTGTCGGTGAGCTTTTCGGTCACGCGGTAAACGGTGCCGTTGCCCAAGCTGGTGAGCAGCAGGCCCTCGCCGTCCTTAAGGGAGAACTCGGCGGTGTTGCGGGCAATGGCACCCAGGTCAGAATTGTTTCCTTTGCTGAACCAGCTGTAGTCGCCGGAGGGCGCGACGGTATCGTATACCTCGCTGAGATTGCCGTTGGGGATATACGCGCCGTTTTCGTCACGCATGATGGCGCCGTCGGCGTCGGTGCGCAGACCCTGACCGAAATACAGCGTCTGGGTGGCGTAGGTGCTCCTGGTGGTGAAGGGCGTGGAAAGTACAGACTCGCTGGCGTCCACGTCGGAGTCGATGGTCATTATTACGAAGTTGCCGTCACTGCCCGACATATAGTCGTGGTACTCGTGTCCCGTCAGATCGTCCGGATAGGTCCAGGAGGTGACGCTGCCTATGGCGCCGGTGGTCCCGCCAACGGACTCAAGCTCGATCTCGTTCGTCTGTCCGTCGAGTATTTCCTGAAGGGGAATGAGCACCGCGTCTTTGACCCAGATTTCCGAGGTGCCGGCCGGCTTTTCTTCCGTCGCTTGCGCGAACAGCATATGCTCGTCGGTATTCATGCCCTCGGTATAGTTATCGACATACACGGTTATGCCCGCGTTCTCAAGGGTGGTGTTTCTGGAATAAACCGTGCGGGTCAAATCGCTGCCCGTCTCGGACTCGGAGTTGGGGGGCAGGTACGCGCAATAAAGGTGTCCTTTAACCTCATCATCGTCGATGTTTATTGGAACGTCACTGAAAATAGGCTGACCGCTGGCGTCGGCATAGTAATAGCCGGAGTCATGCCCGTCGGAGCCGGTGCTGGTGTAGTAAACGAGCTGTTTTGTGGTAATGCCGCTCGATCCATGTATGTGCTCGAACAGGGCGAAGTTACCGGTGTGGCTGATAACAAGGCCGCTGTTGCTGGTGGTGACGTCGATGTTGGCATACTCGCGCTGCCAGGTCTCGTTTTTGGTGTAGGGGTTGCGGAAAACGCGAATGGCCTCACGCGAGCCGGTAACGCCGTCCAGGAATATCTGATAGTTGAAATAGCGGTTTTTCTGCTCGTCGGTGAGCTCAAAGCCCTCGTCGTAAGGCAAAAGGGTCTTGGTCACCAGAAGCATGGTGTTGGATATGGAAATGCGGCCGTTGTTGCCCATGTAGTTGTCAATGATGAAGTTGGCCTTCAACGCGCCCTGCACGCCGTCCATGGACTGGGCCTCGACGGTGGTGTTTTGGCTGACAACGGGTACGCGGACATTGTATGAGGTTTCGGTGCGATTTTTTGTCTTCGGCTTTACGTTCTGGGCCAGGTTGCCCGTGCGCATACCGCCGGGACGGGCGGCCAGCACCCAGCGGACGCCCTCGCCGGTCGTAAACGCCCTGTGCTGGTCCTCAAGGTCAGGATCATTGGGCTTGCCGTTCTCGGTGTGGACAAAGTTGCCGTTCTCGTCAAGGGCGGCGCCTATGTAGTCATAGCCGCGGTTGCAGTCGTCTCCGCCGTTGGCGGAGCTTATATAAGGATAGATTTCGGGATGGGTGCCGGACTCGTCGTACCAGCAGAGCATATCGCCCGTGGCGATGGCGCTGCCGGCCACGCCGGAGCCGAACTCGCTGCCCTTGCGGGCCACGGCCCAGTTCCACTCGTCGGCGTGGAAGGCCCCCTCGTACTTCGTGGACTTATCCGAATCACTCTTAAGAGCTTCCAGTTCTTCCCGTGTATACTCATCATTCGGCATATAGAAGCGAACCGCGATGAAATAATACCCGTCGCTGCTGAGGTCTTTGGCCCCGGTTTCGCTTAAGACGTGCTGCTTGCTGAATACGATGTCGCCGTCCTCGGGCGTTATTTTGGCTTCTTGAAGCTGTTTTTCCAGATTGCTCAAGTCACTCCAGCCGCTGAAATCGAACACGCCAAGCATACGGCCGCCTATTTGGGAGCTGTCGATATATTTTGTGTATTCATCCGGCACACCTTCGGCGCCGGTGTTCTGCGCGAGCAAACGCTTCCATCCGCTGCCGTCATATATATACGCTCGGGTGTACAGGGTCAAAGGCTCCTGGAACACATAGTAGCGGTTGGCGTCGCCGGGGGAGAAGGTCAGGTGGGCGTCGCCCATGGTGTAGGTGTTGTTGTCGGAGGTATAACCGTCATAGCGGTTGCCGCTGTAGAAATTGGACAAAAAGTATATGCGGCCCTCGTCGTCCGTGTGGGAGGCGACGTACTCCGGGGACAGCTTGGTGGAGTCCACGGCGGAGGAGGGGTCGGTGGGGTCGGTACGGATTTCGTCATCGATGCCCACGGAGTAGAACAGGCGCAGGGGCATGGAGGCAGCTTCGCCCAAGTTGTCCTTGTACGCCTCGACGCCGTCCTTGCCCATGGTTATCTCCGCCGCCTGGAGGGGCAGAGCCTGAACGGGAATGTTGACATAGAGGGCGTTGTTGAACTCGGTGTTGAGCACCGCGCCGCCGTCGTCCTGATAGTCGTCGGTTTCCTCGGCCCAGACGCGGATGTCGCTGAGCTTGAAGGTGGTCTCGTTTTTCTCGTTATAGTTATAGCTGGGGTTGGGCAGGTCAATGGTGCGGCCGCTTGAGGGGTCGGCCATGCGGTAGACGGTGTAGATGGTGTGCTTCTGCCTGTCGGCGACCTCGTCAGGTTTGCTGCCGTCCGCAAGGTAGGGCACAAAGGTGCTCAGGGTCGGAGAGCCGATGCGGAATACCCAGCCGTCCTCCCAGGCTTTCTTCGCGTCGGTGTAACCGGTGGGCAGCTTTGAGCCGTCATTGGTATCCTCGCCGGCGTCAAACTCGACGCCGCTGTTGCCCGCGGCGTTGCCGGTGAGGGTGGGGGTGCCCCTGTACCAGCCCTCGGGGAAGGTTTCGCCGGTCTGCCTCCGGTTCATCATATAGGTGTTGTTGAAATCGTAGTCATATACGGCGGCGCGGGTAAGGCCGTGCATCTCGCCGAAGAGGAGGATGGACATATCGTAGGTGCCGTCTGTTACGGTTTCTTGGGTCTTCTCGTCGGCCAAGCCGGTGTGCGTTGTCACCTGGCCGCTGATCTCGATGCCGCCGTCCTTGATCTTCATATAGTCGCCGATGGGGTCAACGTAGGTCAGGGAGTCGCTGGCGCCGGCGTCGTTGTCGCCGGAAACGGGCACGAACACCTTGCCCATAATGAGTGAAAGTATGTCGCTGAAAATGGCGGACAGCTCGCCGGACTTTACGTCGTAGAAGCCGTCGCTGTAGGCGATGTTGTCTTCAACGTCTTTGTTGGTGACTTGAACTTTATAGGTTTTCTCTGTGTATGTACCGTTTTCCGTATCAATTATTGTCGGGTCTGTCGGGTCCTCAAGCCGGTTGATTTTTACGCCGTGCTCATAATCTTGGTGGACGCCTTCGGGAACCGGATTACTCGGGTCAATATCGGCGTAAATATAGCCGCCGTCCTCTGTTTTTGTCCATTTTTCCCATGTTTCTTTAGTTTCTTTGAGATAATCTCTATATCCACTCTCACCTTCGGGTATATTATCATCACTGTGTGGTTCAAACTCTGTTCCGCCCCACTTGTCGCTGCTGAGGAGATAGGTCTTGGGGTCCATGGAGGGGTAAAGGCGCAGACGGCCCCAAAGGGGTACGTGTTGAGCGTCCACGCTGACGGTGTAGGTGCTGACGGGGACGCGGCTGGCCTCGGTGGCCTTGCCCTCATCCCAGCCCTTTCGGTAAATCTTATCCACCACCGACTTCATATAGGAGGCGGTCATAACCGTCTGGAGCACCGTGCCGGGAGTGGCCATCATATTAGCATTGATTCCGAGACCGTCGTTGCTGTAGAAAATACCCTTATACGACCAACTTGGTGGGTTTGTCAATTTGTCATCCGTAATTCCAGTATTATATAATGTCTTTAAACTATCATTATGAACATAAACATCATACCACTCGTCGCCCGAGCCGGGAAGTCGGTGCTTAAAATTCTCTTCATCTCTGACTTTGTTGTTAGGATTGTTCCAAATATCAACCCACTCATTATCTTCAGGATAATGAAGTCCTCCTTCATCATTTACTGTCTTACCATACAGTTTATCCCAATGATCCATTTTATTCAAGGCAATGTTGGCGCCGCCGTCGGTCATAACAAGCACGGCGGGAATACGGGCCACGGTGGAGTCCTTTCCGGTGGTAAGCCTTTCGGTGTAAGTGGTTACTTTGGTGTCCGCAAGCTGCTTATAAGCCTCAAAGATACCGGCCTGAGTGTTGGTAAAGTAGCCTACATAGCGGTTGGCTTTGAGCTGCTTTTTATCTCTAGGTTCACTTTTGTAATCACCTTCCTTGGGCTCTTCGTAGCCGGGATTGGGAGCAATCTTTCCAGCACTCTCATTTCTTCTGTCAACATTGTTGCTGACAGAGTTTTTATAATTTTTCCATTCGTTCTTGTGCTTATTGTCATCTGTACTTCCTTCCGAATCTGAAAGAGGCTTTGTATATTCGTTCTTCTCCGAGTCCGCAACTATGGTATAGCTGGCGTCACGGTTTATCGTCCACTTCCATGTTTTGCTGTTGCTATCAAATTCCAAATCACTCAAGTCGTAAAGGGTCTCTATGCCGCCCACGGAGAGATAGGGTTTTCCTTCATGTCTCCGATAGTGAGCCAGAGGCATAATGGTGTAGGCGTTGGCGCCGTAGACGCAGACCGCCACACGGTTTTGGGGGTTTTGCTTCATAAGGGCGTCGATGGTATTGTTCACCGCGTCCAAGGTGGCTTTTATACGGGAGTTAGCTATACGTTCTTCCATGGTCTCGGTATAGCCATCATTTTCTTTGGTGACTCCCACCGCATACTTGGTGCTCTGCGCCATGGAGGCGGACATATCCAGCGCTATGACCATGTCGATGGGGCTGGGGGGATACTCGTTGACGATCTGGCTGGAGCCCAGGGCCGAGAACACATGGAGAAAGTCGGCGTCGCTGGTTACGGTGCCCGCCCAGCCGTCGGTCTGCGTGTCAAGGGTTATGGAGCCCTCTTGGCCATTTGTGCCTTCGCCGAAGACGCTCTTGTCCGACCAGATACGGCCGGCATAGCGGCTGCCGTTGTTGCGGACGATGGCCTTGACCTTCTCGTCCTTATCATAGCCGCCAAGCATCTCCTGAACGTAGGTGTCGGTGGTGTCGTCGTCCGACAAACGGGTGACAAGGCCCTCCGTCACCCTCGGCATAGCGTAGGTGGCGCCGTCGCCCCCCGCCGCGAACGCCGCGAACGGAAAGTTCACAGACGAAAAAAGCACGCACAAACTTAAAAGCCCTGCGAGCCCTTCCTTCATCTTATTATACAGTTTTGTCCTAAAGCCAAGCATAAAACCATCCTCCTAAGGCCGTTTTATTTTTTGGACAGCCATCGCGCGGCGGACCGCGCCAAATTTAATGACTAATACCCCCCCCCGACTAAATTTCGGAGAGGGAATTTCTACCTTTATATAATATAATCACCGCGCCTCCGCGCCCTGAAACTAAAACTTTTGGGGCAATCCCCGTGACTTAGGGGGATGCGGCCATTGACGGCGAATTTTGACGGCGAATTTTCCGCCCCGTACGGCGGGGGCCGGCGGCCGCCCGAAAGGTGACGTCCCCGCGCCCCGACCCGCCATTGACCACGCCCGTGACGGCGAATTCCCCGTCCGCGGCCCCGAACCTGCGCAAAAGCGGCCAAATCCCGCCTGTTTACAGGGATTTGGCCGCTTTTATACGAACATTTTTTTTAAGAAATTTACAAAAAAACACTTGACAAATTCACAGCATATTGCTATAATAAATTAGCATAGAGAATGGGATTAGTGTACCTATTCGAAATTTGGGACACCCCCACCCCTGCCTTGCGTTTTGCCGTTGCCCCAAAAGTTTTAGTTTCAGGACAAAAGAAAATTCAAAAAAACCGTGACAGCGCCGCCGTCACGGTTTTTATATGTTTTGCGGACATATTTAATTGCAATATCATTTATCGTTGCCAATATAAACGCTTAATAGTGGACGGCTAATGGCCGCCCCTGCATTGCTTTGTTACGTTAGTGCACCGTAGGGCGGCTTGCCCTCAAGCCGCCGTATGTATTTTGTTTCATGAACGGAATTCGGCTTGTCCTCATTGTAGGGGAACGCATTGCGCTCCCGCTTACACAGATTTACGGTAATATTTATACGATTTTGCGGATATATTTGTTGCCGTAACGGGCCCCTATTCCTGTTGCTCGCCGCGCCCGTGAGAGCAGCCGCAGTTATACCGGCGCTTCCAATCGGTGTGGAGCTTTTCGAGCAGGGACAGAAGCTCGCGCTTTTCGTCATTATCCAGACAGGAAAACATCTCCTCCCGGCGGCGGGCCTTTTGACCGATGATTTCGGCGGCCTGACGGCGGCCCTCGTCGGTGAGGCTTATATCCACGGTGCGGCGGTCGTCGGCGTTCTGCCCGCGGACGATAAGGCCGGCGTTTTCAAGCTTGGATATGACCTCGCTGGCCGAGCCGGGCTGTATGCCGAGGCGGGCCGTCAGCTCGCGCTGAGTTGTGGCGCCGTCCTCGTTCAGTATGGACAGTATTCTGCGCTGGCAGCCCTTGCCCTCGTGCATAAAGCGCAGAGTGTGGCCCAGGCCCCGAATGTTGACGGTGAGCTTTTCATCGATGTCCGCGGCGGCATAGTGCTCCGCCAGATTTTTGTGACGGTCGTTGTTGTCACAATTTTTCATCGGATATCATCCTCTCGTTAGGGGGTTAAGCCTCTAAAATTTCGCCGGGCTCGCCGCGCCCGGCCACGGTGACGAAAATGTCGCCGCCCACCCTGCCGCCGGCGTGCTCGACGCTGCGCCGCACGGTGTCGAAGGCTATGCGAGGGGTGTTGTTCTCCTGAGACAAATGGCCCAAAATGACCCGCTTTTCACGCCCGCCCTCGTCGAGCAGCCGTCCGCACAGCGCCCCGCAGACCTTATTGGAAATGTGGCCGCTGTCGGAAAAAATACGCTGCTTCAGTTGGGGCGGATAAGGCCCGTTAAGGAGCATATTCTCGTCGTGATTGGCCTCCAGCAGCAAAAGCTCGGAGGCGCGGATATTGTCGTAAACATATTTGTCCACCTTGCCCAAATCGGTGGCAAGGGAGAGAAATTTCCTCCCGTCGCTGACCGTGAAGCCAAGGCTTTCGTTGGCGTCGTGACTGGTGGCGAAGGGGAAGATTATGGCCTCTTCCACGGAGAAGGGGGTGTCGGCCTCTATGTAGCGGATATTGTCCGCGGGCAGGCTGCCCACGGTGGATATCATGCCGTTCCATGTGCCGACGCTGGCATAGACCGGCAGACCGTACCGGCGGCTGAACACGCCCACGCCCTTTATGTGGTCGATATGCTCGTGAGTGACAATGATGGCCGAAAGCTCAGAGGGGTCCACCCCTATGGAGCAGAGCCTTTCGGCGGCGGCCTTGCCGCTGATGCCGCAGTCTATGAGCAGTTTTGTCCCGCCGGCCTCGGCGAAAACGGCGTTGCCGCTGCTGCCGGAGCTGAGAGTGCAGAGCTTAAGCATTTGGCATCAGACCTCGTAAACTCTCTCTATCCGCGCCCCGATGGAACGGAGACGCTCCTCGATGTTGCTGTAGCCGCGGTCGATATAGTAGGGGTCGTTGATCACGGTCTTGCCCTCGGCGGCCAGTCCCGCGATTATCATCGCGGCCCCCGCCCTCAGATCCGTGGCCCGAACCGGCGCGCCGTAAAGAGGGCCGCCGTTGATGATGGCGCTGCGCCCCTCGACGCGGATGTCTGCCCCAAGGCGCTGAAGCTCGCCTATATACTGGAAACGGTTGTCCCACACGTCCTCGGTGATGGTGCTTTCACCGACGGCGGTGGTCATAAGCGCCGCCATCTGGGGCTGCATATCGGTGGGGAAGCCGGGGTAGTAGCGGGTCTTTATGCGGACGCCGTGTATCTCGCCGTCCCGCTCGACGCGGATGCTGTCGTCGTATTCGGTAACCTTGACGCCCATTTCCTCCAGCTTGGAGCAGATGGAATCCATGTGGCGGGGAATGACGTTTTTCACCAGCACGTTGCCCCCCGCCGCGGCCGCCGCCAGCATGAAGGTGCCGGCCTCTATCTGGTCGGGGATTATGCTGTAGACGCCGCCGTACATCTTTTCAACGCCGTTTACGCGTATGACGTCGGTACCCGCGCCGCGGACGTTGGCGCCCATGGTGTTGAGGAAGTTGGCCACGTCCACCACATGGGGCTCCTTGGCGGCGTTTTCTATAACGGTGCGGCCCCGGGCGAGGGCGGCGGCCAGCATGATATTTATGGTGGCGCCGACGCTGGCGGTGTCAAGGTAAATGCTGTTTCCGTGAAGCTCCTCGGCGGTGGCGATGACCTGGCCGCGGACGGTGGCGACCTTGGCGCCCATGGCGCGGAAGCCTTTTTCGTGAAGGTTGATGGGGCGCTGGCCGAAATTGCATCCGCCCGGCAGGGCCACCTCGGCCTTGCCCAGACGGCCCAGCAGCGCGCCCAGCAGATAATAGGAGGCCCGCATCCGGCTGGCCATGTCGTAGGCCGCCACATGGGTGCGCAGCTCCGAAGCGTCAATTTCAATAGTGCTTACGTCGATTTTATTGACCTTCGCACCGAGGTGGACCAGCATCTGAAGTATAAGCTGTACGTCCTTGATGTCGGGGACGTTTTCTATTCGGCAAACGCCTTCCACCAGAAGGGCGGCGGGAATTATGGCGACGGCGGCGTTCTTCGCGCCGCAGACGGATATTTCTCCGTAGAGCCTGTTTCCGCCGATGATTTCAAGTTTTTCCAAAAGGATGCACCTTCCTTGTCAGAATAGTCAATCCATATCATTTTAATTATATCACCGCCCGCGCCAAAAAGCAAGTTATTTTTCAATAAATTTTGCCAACGCATCATATTCGGTGCGGGGCGACCCTTTGCTCCGCCTTGGCGAAACGTGCCGCACGGCGTTGTTCATTGTCAGAAAATGTCAATATTCATCAAAAGAAATTTCCAAAAAATGGAAATTCTTGCTTGCAATTTCTCCCAAAATATGGTAATATAATATCATAAAACAAAACGACATGGGAGGAATTTGTTATGGAAAAGCTGATAAAGACGGTTATTGCCGGAGACGGTAGGGATTTTACGGAGGAAATGGGGAATTTTCTCGGGACGAAAAGCGATTTAAGCGTGTTGGCGTCGGCGGCCGACGGTGAGGAAACGGTGGAAAAGGTCCGCAAGCTGAGACCCGACCTCCTTATAATGGACCCGGTCATGAGCAGGCTGGACGGCATAGGCGTGCTGGAGCAGCTGCGCGACATGAGCCGCCGGCCGGTGATCATCATCGTGTCCTCCACGTCCAACCGCACGCTGATAAACCGCTGCATGGAGCTGGGCGCGGACTACTTTATGATACGTCCGTACAACAACGAGACCCTTTACGACCGCATAAAAATGCTCTGCGTGCGGTTCCGTCCGGGGGACACCGGCGACCGTCCCGGGGACAGGGCCATCGAGATTACCGTCACGAACACCATACACGCCGTGGGCGTGCCCGCAAACATCAAAGGTTATCAATATCTCAGGGACGCGATAATCATGAGCATAAAGGACAGCGAGCTGATAAACGCCGTGACCAAGCAGCTTTACCCCAAGGTGGCGGAAAAGCACAACACCTCGCCCAGTCGGGTGGAGAGGGCCATACGCCACGCCATAGAGGTGGCCTGCGTCAGGGGCAACGAGGAGGCTTTGTACGACCTGTTCGGCTACACCGTCAGCAACAACAAGGGAAAGCCCACAAATTCAGAGTTTATCGCCATGATAGCCGACAAGCTGCGGCTGGAGATGCTGGCGTAGGGGTTCATAAAATTAAAAAGGGGCTGTAAAAAAATGGCGCAGATCGGCGTCGTCACAAGCTCGGTATCGCAAGTTTCGATTTAAAAATCGAAACTCGGCTTACCTCGCTGTGACTCCTTTTCCCCACAAAATCGGCTTCGCCGTTTTGCGGGGGCCCCATTTTGGCTGAAAACCTTTATTTAGGCCAAATTTATGTATTGATAAATACGGCAATACAATCAAATTTGTGAATTGATGTGGAAAAACCGTCTTTTTACAAGAAAAAGACGGTTTTTCTTTTTGTTTTATGCCCTTGAACTACGAACGAAAATCACCCTCGGCGTACCTGTGTACGCCGTCGGGAGGGCTTGCTCGGCGGC
>CANPZO010000032.1 GCA_947589005.1 uncultured Clostridia bacterium
CTTCCGATAACTTTCCTTATGGGAAATTAGCGGCAAAGCGTTATAACTGTGGTCGAGAAAATGTAATTGCGAGCGTTTTTCGGAGGCGCGGAGGCGCGCCAGACGGAGCTTGCCGGCGGCTTCTCCTCGGGAGCCATGGCCGGAGCCCCGCCAAACGAAGCACGCCCGCGAATACCCTATCGCGGCCATAAAATCAAAATATTTAAGGAGGAAAATTTAAGATGAGAATCAAGAAAATTCTGTCATTGGCCGTGGCCCTCGCCATGGTAATGGCGGTAGTGCCCATGTTCGGGCTGACAGTTAGTGCTGCGGCTACAGATTCCGCAAATGTAACCATGGAACAATGGCATCAGTATGCAGGTGAGCCCGTGTTTACCTACACAAGCGTTTCAGGTGATGTTGTTCTGTCCGATGCGTATTATGATGGTTGGTCATCTTCTTTTTCAGGCTCAAATTTCTCAAATCAAGGTGATCCTGCCAATATCAATGCCAACGGTGACGCACTGCAAATTTACGGTGCGGCAACAAATTCTGACACGTTAAAAATGCCTGGGTTTGGTGTTGGAAATGATTTTGTTATGTTGGAGTTTATGCATACACGTTCAACTGGTAATAACCCAGATGTAGTCTATGCTCATGAATTTGCAGTGAAAGATGCCGACGATAAAATTATTGAAACAGGATTTGTAAGTCGGCATGCGGTGTCAGGAGTCGATGATGGCTTAAGTTCCGGTAAAACAACACATTTTACATCCCCCACACCCGGCGGAACTGGCGCTGCTGGTGTTTCTTCTCCAAAGAAAGTATCCAACGCATATAATTCCGGTACAAGGATTGTGTTTGTAAATAATGATGACAACACTTACTCTGTAATATATTATCTTGCCGGAGCGGCCGACTCTGGAGATGTTACAAAACAATTGAACAATGATGATGATTATAAAAATAATTATCAGAACGACTGGACAACGGCAAAATGGACAAAAATGTATACGGCAACTTACACCGGTCAGTTTAATGGTATAGGTTCTATTGATTACTATTTAGCCGAATCTAACGGTTGGGGCCATAATCATAGAATGAAATACCTCAAGATTTATACCGGTGATGTTGGGACAGATGCCGCCGCTCTTGACGAAGCTTGTAAAGGAATTACATATGATGATGTAATTATTGACGACGATCTTACCATGTCCGGTGAAAATGTTACGTGGTCAAGTACCGAGCCCAAAATTATTGCTTTCGAAGGCAATAAAGGAACATTTACGGCTCCCGAATCGGTAACACGTCTATCTGTATTTGCTACGGTAGAAAAAGATGGTCACAAAAAAGTAAAGACTTTCTCGAAGATTTATGCGGCGACCGCAAGCAAAGCAGGCAAAGCATTTGAACAGAACGGTGTAACATTCAATATTGACACAGTCAACAAGGTCTCCAACGGTGATTTTGCTGATAGTATGACAGGTTGGACAGGCGGCACAGGCGAACAAATAGCCAAATGGGAAACCAATGAAAAGTATGGTGTTCACGGAAACGGTGCCGCGAGAACCGGTAACCCGGACGATAATAGCGGCAACGGCGCAAATGGTTCAGCAACTATTCGCAGATATGTTCCTGTAGATTCGGGAAAGAGCTATTACGTGTCCTATTATACTTATTCAACCAAGCAGAACGGTGGTGAATTCACATCCGCAGTTGCAACAAAGTCCAATGGTTTTAGCGCACAAGCAGGTGGAAATATTTTAAGTTATTTGGATTACGGTGGATGGAGCAGCTGGTCCGGTGGAGATTCTGCCGCATCTGTAACCGGAACATTGACGGATGAAGTTAAAGTAAATCATCCTGCCGGTCTCACTAAGTATGAGTATGTCGTTTATGTACCAAATGACACCGTAAACAGTATCGTCGGCAAATATATCATGCTCTCCTTCGGAGCATGGTCAGAACTCAATACAAACTACTACAGCGATTTTGAGGTTTACGAGGCCACTCCTGCAAACGGCCACGGAAGTGTAACCGTAAACTTCTGGGAAGATAATAAGGATGGGCAGCCGTATAAAACGTTTACCACAGATAATATAAAAACATATGGTGGTCTAAGTTATTCTTACGACGCTGCTGCCGACGAACGTGTTAATGAAACTTACACATCAATCAAGGTACCTGAACAAGCATCATATAAGATAGATTCACTTGAAGCAAAGGAAAATGTAATTGACATTGTTTTAGCCGACCCGAAATTTAAAGCTGTTGAATTAAAGGACATTTATTCCGTCGACGGAAAGTATTACGAGACAAAGAGCCCAAATATTGTTCCCAATCCCAGTTTTGAGCTTGAAAACGGAAGCTTCTCTTCTTCCGGATGGTATAGCCCATATAACGCTACTGCGGGAAACAAGGCAAACAATATTCCATTCGAGGTAGGTATGCGTACAGAAAGCAAAACTGCCACCGCCGGAACTTATTCCTTTGCTTCGCATTGGGGGGATCCTTGGGATGGAAGATGCTCAATTCTTAACAACTTTAAGGTCGAAGCGGGCAAAAAGTATTATTTCGCATATGATGTGTACCGCAACTGCGAAAAGGCACGCGATACAGAGCTGAAGAATGATAAAGGCAGTGTAACGGGACATGAGCGTTCTACTGTCACTACAGGTGTCGCAACCGGAGTACATGCCACAGTGAATAGTGACAATCTCAAAGAAGAAACTCTTATCTACAACATTGATTACCAAAAATGGATAACAAATGCACGCATAATTGATGTACCGAGTGATAACACCGACCCCTACGTTCAATTCAACGCCTATTTTATCGGTAATTCAAATAATACCTGGGGAGATAACGGAAAGGGAGATAACGGAAACTTCCTGTTTGATAACTTTGTCCTTGTCGAGGTAGAGGAAGTGCCTGCGCCTAAAGTCGCACCCAAGGCTTCTCTCGGCTGGAACGGCAGCCAGTTCACTATTGACTTTGTTCCCGGCGAAGAAAGCGACGGCGAGGGTATAAAGGTTTATGGCGCCGATGAAAATGGCTCGTTTGGCGATGCGACGGTAATCGGCAAAAACGAAGTTACCGAAACCGGCGTAACCCTGACCACCAATGTCCCCAACCGCATTTACAAGGCTGTCGCCACAACTCGAAGCGGCGAAGTCGAGGGTCCGGCAAGCGAATCGGTAAGTTTGTACAGTCTCGTTGTCAAGGACATCATCGCCAATGTTATCAACGGCGAAAGTTATACTAAGGAAAACGTTGACGCTGCACGTCTTAAAGCCGCAAACGACATAATCGCTAAAGGCGGTATTTTCTATGAAACCGAAGCGACAGACGATGTCAAGGGCTTGATAACCGTAAGCAAAGACGAGGACGGTAAAATAACAGCCGAAATAGCTCAGAAAGCCGTTGATATAGGCATTGGCTTTGTGCTTGACGGAAATACGATTTATTTCGGCAGCGACGACAAGAACTCCGTCACAGGAAGCGGCACATATACGAAGCTGGTCATCACTTCCGAAGGTACGCTTGATGACACTTCTGTTAAGCTTGAAGCCGCTGACGGCTCTGTCATTACCCTTGGCGCGGTGAACATCGAGTTTGTCGAAACCCTCATCGAGGAGCTTGAGGCCGCCGGTGCGGATGCCGACGTTGCCCTCACTCCCGAGCTTTAATTAAGGAGGCGCAATCAACATGAAAAATAAATTTAAGGCCCCGATTGTAGAGGTAAAGGAGCTTTCCATTATCAACAATATTATGGAAGGCGGTATGCTCATAAGTACAAATACAAGTATTAAGGGCTTAACGCCAGTTGTTGATGATGTAAATGAAGGTTACAAAATCTGGAAAGGTTTAAAGTAACTCAATAACGCGAAGGGCTCGCCCGTTTGGGTGGGCCCTTTTTTGGCGGCCCCGGGCAAGCCGCCCTGCGTCGTCGCGGGTTTGGCGGGGGAGGGAATAATTGGCAAGTATACATACTTAATCGTATATTTGTCGCCGTATATATGTGTAAACGGGAGCGCAATGCGCTCCCCTGCGGGTGGAGCGCCATACGGTGGGACTGTCGGGGGTAATTGGGCGCTACCTGAAATTTTTAACATTTTAGGGCTTGTATTTCCGGCGGGTCAATGCTATAATAACCAGAGAAGCCACAAATGGCAAAAACGGACCGTTTTGGGAGGTTTTGTTATGGAACTGAAAAACGCCAAGGCTCTGCCCGGCGGAGTGTACGTCTTCGGAGCGGCGGGCGGAGACCTTATCTTTGAGGAAAACGGCACGGTGCTGGGAAAACCGGCCCGGCCGGACAGCCACATCGTTATGGACGTGACGAACCTGTCGGACTTCTGCGTGAGCGTGCTGTGGAAGTTTTGGGACGACGGCTCCGAGGCGGAGGCCGAAAGCATAAAAATGGGCCTGCTGCCGGGGCTTAAGACAAGGCTGGCCCTGCCGGTATCAACCGTTTTGGGGCGGAAGCTGTTTTTAAAGCGCACGCCCGGCAAGCTCAAAACCGTGACACAGGGACGCCCGGTAAGGCCCGACAAAATCCGCCGCTTCGCGGTGGGAGTTGACCGTGCGCCGGACGAAACCAAAATATGTCTGCACGGCCTCTACATATCCGAGACCGAGCCGGACTTCCCCCTTGAGGGCCGTCCGCTGGTGGACGGGCTGGGCCAAAAGGCCGCGGGGCTGTGGCCCGGAAAAATGAGCGGCGAGGACGAGGTTACGGCCTATCTCCGCGCGGAGTACGAAAAGCCCATGCCTGAGACGGCCGAGGGCTGCGGCAAATACGGCGGCAGCCTGAGCAAACGCTTTGAGCCGAGCGGGTACTTCGCCCTCCGAAAAGAGGACGGCAAATACTGGCTGGCCGACCCGGAGGGGTACGCCTTTTTCAGCGCCGGGCCCGACTGCGTCGGCATAGGCGGCGACTGCAACATAGAGGGCATCGCTCCGCTGTGCGGCGATTTGCCCGAGGGCGGGGAGCTGCACCGTGGGTTTTACAGCTGGGCCAAGGCGAACTTTGTAAGGGCTTTCGGGGATAAATGGTACGAGGCGTGGAGCAAAATCACCCTCCGCCGCCTGAGAGAATGGGGCGCGAACACCGTCGCCTGCTGGAGCGACCCGAGGTTTATCGAATACGCAAAGACGCCCTATGTACACATACTGAACGGCTTTCCGAAGGCGGGGAAATACATTTTCCGCGACTTCCCGGACGTGTTCGACCCCGAATACGCCGAGGACAGCGCCCGCTGGGCGCGGCAGCTTGAAAGCCGCAAAGGTGACAGATACATGATAGGCTATTTCATGTGCAACGAGCCGAACTGGGCCTTTGTTGACAAGCTGAATATCGCGAAAATGACCCTCGAAAGCGGCGAGGAGCTTTACAGCAAGGGCCGTATTGTCGAGCTTTTGAAGGAAAAATACGGCGGCGTCGCGGCGCTTAATTCCGCGTGGGGAACGGATTTTGCGGACTTTGAGGACTTGAAGCGCGGCTTGAACAAATTCAACGCCGCCGCGATTGCCGACACCGAAAGGCTGTCCGAGGAAATGGTGCGGGAGTTTGTCAGGGTTCCGGCGCTGGCGCTAAAGGCCGTCGATCCCAACCACCTTAACCTGGGTATGCGCTACGCCTGGCTAAGCAGCCCCGCGCTGGCGGCGGGGAAGGAGTTCATGGACGTTTTCAGCTTCAACTGCTACCGCCACGACCCCTGGGACAGCATCGAGGCCATGGTGAAAATGGTGGATATGCCGGTGATGATCGGCGAGTTCCACTTCGGCGCGCTGGACAGGGGCCTCGACGCGACGGGTATTCAGGCGGTCGCGTCGCAAAAGGACAGGGCGAAGGCTTACCGCCGGTATATGCACCGCTGCGCCGCCCATCCGATGTGCCTTGGGGCGCACTACTTCCAGTACGCCGACCAGCCTTACCTTGGGCGTTTCGACGGGGAAAACTACCAAATCGGCCTTGTCGATGTGTGCGGACGGCCATACGCGGAGATGGCCGCCGAAATGACCCGCACTCACCGTGAGGTTTACCGCGTGCGCGCGGGCGAGATGAAAGTTACGGACGAAAAACAGGAAATAATCGAATCTATATATTATTGAGAGGCAACAGCATGAACAGAATACACGCAAAATTCAACGACGGATGGAAGTTTTACAAGGGCGACATTCACGTGCAGTACGCCATCAAAGCCGGGCGCACCGGCGGCGTGACCGACACCGGCAAGGGACATGACGGCGAATGGACGCAAATCGCCTATAACGACAAGGAGGAGCGCGTCAACGTCAGCGAAAAGGACTGGCGGGAGGTGACCCTCCCCCACGACTGGATAGTGGAGGGGAATTTTTCCAGGGACGAATGGGACGCTCAGGGCTATTTGCCGACGGGGGTGGGCTGTTACCGAAAGGAGTTCGACGTACCGGCGGAATGGGAAGGAAAGCATATCGAAATCGAGTTCGACGGCGTTTCTAGGAACTGCACCGTCTGGCTCAACGGCCACCTCATCGGCAGTCACTTCAGCGGGTACACGAGCTTTTCATATGATTTGACCGACTATCTGCGTTACGGCGGCGAGGGGAAGAACGTGCTGTTCGTAAAGGTTGACGCCCGTGAGTTTGAGGGCTGGTGGTACGAGGGGGCGGGCATTTACCGCCATGTGTGGCTGACCGTCACCGACCAGCTCCGCATTGAAAAATGGGGCACATATATCACCTCGCAGGTAGAGGGAGACCGCGCGCGGGTCAAGATTGAGACCACCGTCGTAAATCACGGCCCCTTGCCCGACGCGGGTGAGCTTTTGACGGAAATTTACGGTCCCGACGGTGAAAAGGCCGGCGAGACGAAATGTGAGTTCAGCGTCGAAAACACCGACAAAGCCACGGTCACGCAGTACGTGGAGGTTATCGGGCCGAGGCTGTGGGACATTGACAGCCCCAACCTGTACAGGGCGGTCTCGACCCTGCTGTGGGACGGCGAAACGGTGGACAACTGTGAGACCGCCTTTGGCATAAGGACGATTTACTTTGACAAAAACGGCTTTTTCCTCAACGGAAAAAAGGTGATTATAAAGGGCACCTGCAACCATCAGGACTTCGCGGGCATAGGCTCGGCCCTGCCCGACAGCATAAACGAGTACAAGATACAGAGCCTCAAGGACATGGGCAGCAACGCCTACCGCAGTTCGCATCATCCGGCGACGGAGTCGCTGCTGGACGCCTGCGACAGGCTGGGTATGCTTGTGATGGACGAAAACCGCAAGCTGGACAGCAGTCCGCGCGGCATCAAGGATTTACGGTCGCTCATTTTGCGCGACCGCAACCATCCGAGCATTATACTTTGGTGTCTGGACAACGAGGAGGTCATTCTCGGCACAAAGACCGGCAAGCGCATCGAGCAGACGCTGCGCCGGGTGGTGAACAAGCTGGACCCCACACGCCCAACGACCGTGGCCATGAACCACGGCTGGGACGAGAACGATTACGGCGAGGCCATGGACATCATGGGCTACAACTACGGTCAGCGTAAGGACCAGTACATAAAGGATCAGGAGACTTACCCCGACAGGCTGATGATATGCACCGAAAGCACCAGCTCGACCACCACCCGCGGCGTTTACGCCGACGACGACGAGCGCGGCTACTGCACCAGCTACGAGACAAATCTGGCCTCGTGGTGCTGCACCCATGAAAAGAGCTGGAAGGACCTTGTCGCCAATCCGCGGCTTACGGGGATTTTCGTTTGGACGGGCTTCGATTACCGTGGCGAGCCAACGCCCTACGCCTGGCCGTGCATAAATTCCCACTTCGGAATTATGGATACCTGCGGCTTCCCCAAGGACGCGTACTTTTACTACAAGGCGATTTGGGGCGACGAGCCGGTGGTGCACTTTTTCCCGCATTGGAGCCTTAAAACTCCCGGCGAGACGGTGAACCTGCGCATCGTCGGGAACTGCGACAGCGTGGAGCTTGTCCTCAACGGACGGCCGCTGGGCGAGCGTGAGCTGGACAAGACAGGCCACATCGACTGGCCCCTGACCTTCGAGCCGGGGAAGCTCGTCGCCTACGGCAAAAACGGCGGACAGCGGGTCTGCGCTCAGGAGTCCGTCACCGCCGGCCCTCCGGCGAAAATCTGCCTCAAGGTAAACCGCCGCCTCGTCCGTGACGGCGAGGACGCCGTTGTGGTGAAAGCCTATGTTCTCGACGCCGGCGGCAGCTTTGTACCTTATGCCGACAGCGAGATAAACTTCTCCGTCACCGGCGGCGCCAAAATAATCGGCGTGGGCAACGGCGACCCCAGCAGTCACGAGCCTGACAAGGCCACGCGCCGCCGCACCTTCAACGGCTGCTGCGCGGCCGTGGTGCAAAGCTGCCTCTCCGACGGGGGGAAAATCACCTTTACCGCCCGGGCCGACGGCCTCGAAGGGGCAAGTTTGGAAATTTGAGCTTAAATCGGCTTAAATTTAAGACAAGAAAGCTCAAAAATAATATTGCATTTTTCGCCGCGATTTGATATAATAGGTGATAAACCAAATACTCGGCCGGCCTGTGTTACGGCGGGCCGCGTACAAAACGGAAATTCATGAAAAGGAAGTAATTGCCGTGTTTAAAATTCTTGAAAAGACGGCCCTTAATCCCACCGTCACAAAAATGGTGGTGGACGCTCCCCTCATCGCGAAAAAGGCGGAGCCGGGTCAATTCATCATATTCCGCGCCACCGAGGACGGTGAGCGGGTGCCGCTTACCATTGCCGATTTTGACCGTGAAAAGGGCACCGTCACCATAATCTTTCAGATAGTGGGCGGCGCCACGATGGAGTTGAATACTCTCGAGCAGGGCGAATGTATCCACGATTTCGTCGGCCCGCTGGGTACGCCCAGTCACGTCGAGGGCCTCAAAAAGGTCTGCGTGGTCGGCGGCGGTGTCGGTTGCGCCATAGCCTACCCCATCGCCAAAAAGCTCCATTCCCTGGGCCGCGAGGTTCATTCCGTGGTCGGCTTCAGAAATAAGGATTTGCTCATACTCGAGGACGAGTTCCGCGCCGCCAGCGACAAGCTCGTGATAATGACCGACGACGGCAGCTACGGCGAAAAGGGCCTTGTCACCGCCGCGCTTGAGAGGCTTATTACCGAGGGCAACGAGTACGACGAGGTCATCGCCATCGGCCCCCTGGTGATGATGAAGTTCGTCTGCGCCGTCACCAAAAAGTACGGCGTAAAGACCGTCGTTTCCATGAACCCCATAATGATAGACGGGACGGGAATGTGCGGCGGCTGCCGCCTGACCGTGGGCGGCGAGACAAAGTTCGCCTGCGTGGACGGTCCCGACTTCGACGGCCATCAAGTGGACTTTGACGAGGCCATGAGCCGCGGCTCGATGTACAGAGATTTCGAACAAAAAGCCCGCGACAGCTTTTGCAATTTGATGAAAAAGGAGGTCGAGTGAGATGGCCCAGCGCAATATGAGCAACGAAAAATGCCCCATGCCCTCTCAGGACCCCAAGGTGCGCGCCAGGAACTTTGACGAGGTGGCTCTGGGCTATACCTACGAGATGGCGGTCGGCGAAGCGAGGCGCTGCCTCAACTGTAAAAACAAGCCCTGCGTCGGCGCCTGCCCCGTGGCCATCGACATTCCCGCCTTTATTGAGCGGGTGGCCAACGAGGATATGGAAGGGGCCTTTGAAATAATCAGCCAAAGCAGCGCCCTGCCCGCCGTCTGCGGCCGCGTATGCCCCCAGGAGAACCAGTGCGAGGGCAAATGCGTCCGCGGCATAAAGGGCGAAAGCGTGGGCATAGGCCGGCTGGAGCGTTTTGTCGCCGACTGGCACCGTGAGCACAGCTCCGAAGCGCCCGCCATGCCAAAGCCCAACGGCCACAAGGTGGCCATCGTCGGCGCGGGCCCCAGCGGGCTTACCGCCGCCGGAGATTTGGCGAAAATGGGCTACAAGGTGACGGTTTACGAGGCTCTCCACACCGCCGGCGGCGTGCTGGTATACGGCATACCCGAGTTCCGTCTGCCCAAGGCCATCGTTCAGAAGGAGATTGATAACCTCAAGGCCATCGGCGTCGATATAGAGACCAACATGGTCATCGGCAAGGTGCTCACCGTGGACGAACTGTTTGAAATGGGCAACGAGGCCGTATTTATCGGCAGCGGCGCGGGCCTGCCCCGCTTTATGAACATTCCCGGCGAAAGTCTCAAGGGCGTTTACAGCGCCAACGAGTACCTGACCCGCGTGAACCTTATGAAGGCTTACCGCCCCGACAGCAAGACCCCCATCAAAAAGAGCTCCAAGGTGGCCGTGGTCGGCGGCGGCAACGTCGCCATGGACGCCGCCCGCAGCGCGATGCGCCTCGGCGCGGACACGGTGTACATCGTTTACCGCCGCGGCATGGAGGAGCTGCCCGCCCGTAAGGAAGAGGTGGAGCACGCCATGGAGGAGGGTATCATATTTAAGACCCTCAACAATCCCGTTGAGATACTCGGCGACGAAAACGGCTTTGTGCGCGGCATACGCTGCATCGAAATGGAGCTGGGCGAGCCTGACGCCAGCGGCCGCCGCCGCCCCGTCGAAAAGCCCGGCAGCGAGTTTGAGCTTGAGGTGGACACCGTCATCATGTCCATCGGCACCAGCCCCAACCCCCTTATACGCAGCACCACTCCCGGTCTCGAGACCAACCGCCACGGCTGCATCGTCACTCAGGGCGAGGACGGCCTCACCTCCCGCGAGGGTGTATACGCCGGCGGCGACGCCGTCACCGGCGCGGCGACGGTAATTCTGGCCATGGGCGCGGGCAAAAACGCCGCCAAAGCCATCGACGCCTACATTAAAAGCAAAAATTGACCGACTGGAGGTTATCTGATGATAACTGAAGAAATGAAGGATTTTGAATATAACGCCGACGGCACCGTCCTTTACAGCGTCCCCAAGGACGTTGTGGGCGAAATAACCCTCCCCGACGGTGTGCTCGAGCTGGGGGACGACGCCTTCCGCGGCTGCTCTCAGCTCACCAAGGTGACCCTGCCCGAGGGACTGACCCGCGTGGGCGTCCTCTGCTTTGAGGGCTGCCGCAGTCTTAAGACCGTAAAGCTGCCCAAATCCCTGCGCTTTATCGGCGAGTTTGCCTTTATGGGCTGTTCCTTCCTTAAAAATATCGAGCTGCCCCGGCGGCTCAAGTTCCTCGGCCAGGGCGCCTTTGAGGACTGCATCTCCCTCGAGAGCATAGCCGTCCCCGGCACCGTTGCCGCCGTGTCGCCATGGTGCTTTCACGGCTGCGCCGCGCTCAGGTTTGTCGAGCTCAGCGAGGGAATTAAGGCCCTTGGCGACCACGCCTTTCGCCAGTGCCGCAACATCAAGATAATCGTTCTGCCCGAAAGTCTTAAGGCGATTGGCGGCTGGAGCTTCTGCGAATGCGACGGGCTCAAGGAGATAGTTATCCCGCCCAACGTGGAAAAAATAGGCTCCTGTCCCTTTGCTTTCGCCAAAAATCTGCGGAGCATCGTCGTTGACGGCGACAACAAAAATTTTGTCAGCGTGGACGGGGCGCTTTATGTTAAGGATCTCCACCGGCTGATTTGCTGTCCCATCGGGTATGAGGGCGAGTTTGTCGTCGCCGACGGTGTAAAGCACATCGGCAGCGGAGCCTTTCTCAACTGCATCGGCATCACAAGCATCAAATTTCCCGATGGCCTCGAGTCCATCGGCAATTATGCTTTCGAGGGCTGCCGCAACCTCAAGTCCATGGAGATACCCGACTCGGTCAACGACATCGGAGAGCGGGCTTTCCGGCGGGAATAAACTGAGATTAATTGTTAAGGGCTCACCCAAAACGGGCGAGCCCTTCGCGCATTATACGACCAAATTTACGGCCTTTCCCGTCTTTTTCTATGCTCCGCCTCGCCGTAGGGCGTCCCACCCGTAGGGGCGGCTTGCCCGGGGGCCGTCGAAAAACCGCCGAAAAAGGGCTCACCCAAACGGGTGAGCCCTTCGCGTTATTGAGTTACTTTAAGCCTTTCCAGATTTTGTAATCCTCGGCAACATCTTCGTCCGTCCACGAATTAGTCATGGTGTTGTCGGTGCTACCATCGAAAAATCCCATGATTACGCCTGTTGAAAGTTCCTTTGTCTCTATTATCGGAGATTCAAATTCTTTTTTCATGTTGATCGTTCCTCCTTTTTACAGCTCGGGAGTGAGGGCGATGTCGGCGTCCGCGCCGGCGGCCTCAAGCTCCTCGACGAGGGTCTCGACAAACTCGATGTTTACGGCGTCAAGCGAAAGGGTAATCGCCTCGTTTGTGGCAACTTCGTCATAGGCGTCCTCGGCGGCAAATGTAATAGTGTTTTTCTCTATATCGATTGTTGCTTTCTTATAAACTTTGCCGGCCTCGTTGACATTAGCGGTAGCCGCGGTTTCGTTGACATTTTCGCCGCTTCCAAGATAAACATTGCCGTCCACAACGGTAAAGCCTATTTTAAGGGCCTGTGCCGCGTCGCTCATCGTGACAGTATTTTCCTCTTTATTGTAGTCAATAATTTTATCGGTCGTGTCATCAAGCTTGTCGCCGTTCAGATAAATACCGCCGGCGGAAATAACTTCGCTGGCCGCCTTTATCTTGTCGGGATTTGTTTCGGCGCTGTCGTCGGCCATTATCGCGTCAACCACAAGGCTGTAGATGCTGGTCTTAATGGTATCGCTCCACGCGCCTTTAAGAGAGGCCGCAACAGTGTAAACCTTGTTGGTGAGGTCGGTGCTAATGGTAAGGCCCTCGCCGTCTGCCTTTTGCTCCTCGCCGTTTACGACAACCGCGTCGCCGGGCTTAGCGCCATACTTAACATTGATAGCGAATTTCTTGTCTGTGTTGTTCCAGCCAAGCTCGGCGGTCACATCGTCAGGATGCTCAACGGGGGTTACCTCTATGTAGGCCACCTTGCCCTCATGAGTTCCGTTAAATCCGGCCCTCTCCATGATGGAGAACCAGATAACACCGTTAGGAACAGCTATCAGCAGCTTGATGTTGCCATTCTCATCCGCCTGAACGCCGGTAACGTCAATGGTCACAGGGCCGGTGGGATTGTCATCCAAAGCATCAGAGAAATAGTACTCTTCTTTTGCTTGAAGGTCGAAGCCGGTTATACTTGTCCCGTCTTTGGTATCTCCAATATCGTAATCAGTGGGTATGGCTACCAACTTTGAACCCTTTACGCCCTCGCTCTTGTAAGCGTTAAGAGTAAGGGTAGCCTTGTCGCCTTTCTTAAATCCCTCGGGAGCCTTAAACACAACATAGCCCACACGGGTCTTTTTGGTGGGTTTAGTCGATGAAACTGTACCATCGCCTTTGGCCGAGGGATCCTTTTCAAGGATTTTAGCCAACAACCCGAATTTGTCAGCATCCGTTGCGCCGTAAACGCAAATGTCGTTTTCGTTCGCGCTGTTAATATACGGCTCAAAGTCAGAATCGTTTGGAGTGAAAAATCCGTCCTTGGATGCAGGTACCTTCGTATCGTCCTTAACGGCTGTCACTTCCACAATGCGTTCGCCATCGCCGGAATTTCCGTCAGCGAAATTGTAAATGGCTTTATCGCCGTCGCTGTAGTATGTTCTCGCACTGTATTCCGAATTGGGATCAACGGCCTTTTGTCCAAGAACCTTATCGCCCTCTTTGTAACTAATAATAGTACGGTCGGTGTAGAACCTTATGTTGCTTATTGTAGGGCCGCCGCCGCTGCATACTCGGAGCGTGTTGATTGGCTGATCCTGTCTAAAATTATGCTTTCCGGTCTTTAAGTCGTCATGAATTACACTGCCACTCGGATCAAAAACGGAAACACCATAAGTATGATTATCCATATTCAACTGCATCACTACATGGTATTTAGTATCGTTTTTAAGTATAGCTTCAGATATTTCCTCTGTTGAATGGTTATTTGGTTCTGACGACCCAAGTTGCAATGCCTGAGTTGCACTATTGCTTACCTTACCGAGGCCAAACCCAGCTCCACCTTGGCCATACTCATTATTGCCTTCACTTAAATAAATCCATACATTATTGACGTTCGTTGTAGTAAAATCGAACTCAGCAGCAAGTATGCCCTTATCAATAATTAAATTGTTTGGGAAAGTTTTTCTTGAATCTTTTTTCATTTCCCCGTCTATCTTGAACATTTCGGGCAATACGTTCAACTTAACATTATAGTGGCCGCTTTGACCGTCAAAGCTATATGTTCCTGTCAATTCAACAGCTTCATTGGTGGAACCGGTGATTTTTTCTTCGATATCCCAATTCAACGGCGCGGCATAGGTAAATGTTGCGTCGCTTTTGTTTTTATAGGTGGCCGTCGCCGTGTCGGGGAACGGGAGATCATTGAGCCCTATAGTTGTATACTCAACTCCATTGGCGGGATATTCAATTTTTTCAAATGTATAAGCCTCAACGTCCGTTTCCTCGTAAAGCTCAATGCTGGAAATGGCTGATACATCTTTTGTCATCCACCGAAAATGAATAGTCACCTCGGGAGCCTGCGCAACAAATTCGTAAGTTTGGCGGCTCCATTCGTCATTGGAAAATTTCTTTGTTTCCTCGGTTGCGCCGGCTTTTACGCCGGAATAATCCTTGTTAAGCTTATTGGCTGTGACTGCCAAAAGATATGTTTTTCCCATGGTAACAGGAACCGTCTTTTTTATTGAGCCTATTTTATCAGTGCCTAAATCAGATGTTGACGGACTAACGTACTTTACGTCGTTTGATGTAACAAGCTTGAACCCTGCTTCGCTCATATTCACATTTGCGCCTGTGGACCAACCGTCATATCCCTTGCTGAAGTCATAGTTGTCTCCAAAAAGGTTTTTATCTCCAAGTGTATGTTCACCAAAAGTCTCGCCGCCTTTCAATGCGGCCGGCAAAATCTTCACGGTCTTTTCGGCGGTAACATCTTTGCCCTTCACGTTAACGGTCGCTTTAAATTTTACATCAGTAACATTCTCAGGAGACTTGATAACAGTGCCGTCATCTCTAACAATATCTGTATTTGTTGTCGACCAAGTGATTTTATTATCAGAAATACTGTCGTTTACCGTTTCAGGCAGGGTAACCTTCGACTGCGCAATGGGGTCAATATTCAAGCGGTCAAGAGCAACCTGAACTGTGGCGTCATTACTTTCGGAAACCGTTCCTACACTCAAATTTTTAAAACCAACATAATTGCCGTCCCAAGTCCATCCGCCGCCAGATGTCTTTAAAGCCTTAAATCCGTTTATTGTGCCGGGGAGATTAATCTTACTGAGAGCTGTTTTTTCGCCGTCAAGGTAGAAATCTACGGTATGAGTGCCATCGCTGTTGTTGTAAGCAACAACGGCAACCTCTTTGCCGTTATTGCTTATCATAGATCCAAGTCCCATCAAATCAGCCTCAGGGTCACCTCCGTTGTTGCTATCTCGGTTAACTCTGAATATTGTAATTTGGTTACCCGTTGTATCAATGAGTTCAACATCGGCATACAAATCTGGTTGATTACCGGCATTTACATTGTTTTTATTATCCCATGTCCAAGAAACAACGATCATCTTTGCACCGACACCATAGCCATTAGTCGATTCAATAGATGAAATGGTGCTTCTATCACCATCGCGTCCTCCTTTATGGACTATTTGTACCGAGCCATTAACGATTTTAGTATCTGCATGATCACTGCCGGTTACTGTCCATCAATCGATAGAGTCATTTGCAGAGTCAGGAATCGAATATAGGGAGGTGCCACCTAATAAAGTGAGGGCCTTGTTTCCCGCTTCCGCTGACGCTGTCAGCCCGAACATGGGCACTACCGCCATTACCATGGCGAGGACCACGGCCAATGACAGAATTTTCTTGATTCTCATCTTAAATTTCCTCCTTAAATATTTTGGTTTTATGGCCGCGATATGGTATTCGCGGGCGTGTTTCGTTTGGCGGGGATCCGGCCACATGGCTCCCGAGGAGAAGCCGCCGGCAAGCTCCGTCCGGCGCGCCTGCGCGCCTTCGAGTAACGCTCACAATTACATTTTCTCGACCACAGTTATAACGCTTTGCCGTTGATTTTCCCATAAGGAAAGTTATCGGAAG
>CANPZO010000033.1 GCA_947589005.1 uncultured Clostridia bacterium
CAGATTTGTCACTATGGATTTTCTTTTTTGAAAACTTTTACCCAGTGGGGTATTGCAACTTCATTTTACAACGCGCCCCAAAAAAATTTTTTCAAAAATTTTTCAAAAAAGTATTGACAACGAACAGATGTTCTGTTATACTGTAATCAAAGAGAGCGAACAGGCGTTCTCGAGAACAAATGTTTTGAAAGGGGTATTTACTATGAGGTCAACTTCTTACAGAATAAAAAAGGCTCACCGTGAGGCCGTGCTTAACCGCCAACGCAGACTCGCGCTTGGGGCGGCGGCCGCCATAGTACTCCTCGTGTGGTTTATAAATATGTCGCCAGTTGGTTCGCTGACCTCCGAGGCCGCGGATCGCGGTTACATATGTGTATCCGTACACGGCGGCGACACCATATGGAGCGTGGCGGAGGAGTACCGGCCCGACAATACCGACATACGCGCTTTTGCTCATGAAATCGCCGCGGTGAACGATATAGAGGACCATATGATATATGAAGGGCAGGTTCTTAAAATCCCAAACTGACCCGCAGGAAAAAATTTTTCAAGTTTTTTTATATAAAATCTTGCAATCTCCTTAATAATATGCTATAATAACAGACGGTAAGGAGATGATCGGGTGGAAGATAGGAATGAAATTGATATAATGCGGCTTATCGGAGTACTTCTCAGGCGCTGGTATATGATAATTGGCGCCGGTGTACTCGTTGGCGTGCTTGCGTTCTTATATACGAGCTTCCTTGTTACTCCGCTGTACCGGGCTACGGCCACGGTTTATGTAAGCAATAAGGTCGATTTTAACACAAATCAGGATGAGGTCGATTATTCCTCTCTGGTTACGTCGCAGTCGCTTGTGCCTATATATTCGACCATGGTAAGCACTAATCTGGTGCTTGAGAAGGTGGCAGATGACTTGCGCAGCTTTTCCGACGAGGAGCTTGGCATTAAGAAAAACGAGATCAACTATACCGCCACTCAGCTTCAGGGCATGATATCCACGGACCAGTACGAGGACACGGCGGTGCTTTTGCTGAATGTTACCAACCCGAATAAGAAGTATTGCGCCGTAATAGCCAATTCTATAGCCACCACCGGCGTTACCGAGATAGCCAATGTAAACGACGGCAGCACGGGCTACGTTATTGATAAGGCGGAGGTTCCTCCGAAGCCCTACTATCCTTCCGTTGGGCGGAACGTGCTTATTGGCTTTTTGATAGGCTTCCTCTTCATGGCGATTGTGCTTATCGTAAGGGATATCTTCGACACCAAGGTAAGGACCGAAGAGATGCTGTCCAGTATTATCGGCGCTCCCGTTCTGGGCCGGATAGGGACTTTCACTTTGGGAAAATCCGTGTTAAAGTAAATTATCGCATAAAAACAGGCCCTTGTCAGGGCCTGTTTTTGACATATTTGAAGAAAATGGAGAAATTTAAAAAAAGTCCTTGCAATTTTATGCGCGGCGTTGTATAATTATTAAATCCGAATATGATTTAACGGAGGTTTTTGACGTGATAAGAGCAGGAATTCTTGGAGCCACCGGCTATGCGGGAATTGAGGTGGTGCGGCTGCTTTCCCGACACAGTGAATGTGAGATAACCATGGCCGTTTCCCAGACATTTAAGGGACAGAAAATCAGCGATGTATACCAAAATCTCAGAGGAATATGCGACATAGTGTGCGAGGAGCTGGATGTGGAGGAGGCCGCCCGCCGCTGCGACGTGGTGTTTACCGCCCTGCCCCACGGGGCCTCAAAGGAGGTCATTCCCTCGCTTTACGGCGCCGGTCTGCGGGTCATCGACCTGAGCGGCGACTTCAGATACAACGACGTAAAGGTCTATGAGGAATGGTATGGCCAGCCCCACAACGCGCCGGAGCTTTTGAAAGAGTCCGTGTACGGCCTCTGCGAGCTGCACCGGGAGGAAATAAAAAAGACCAGACTTGTGGGCAATCCCGGCTGCTACACCACCTGCTCCATATTGGGCATGGCCCCGCTGGTAAAGCACGGCCTTATCGACAATTCCTCCATAATCATTGACGCGAAAAGCGGCGTGAGCGGCGCGGGCCGCGGTCTGGCGCTGGATTACCATTTCTGCGAGTGTACGGAAAACCTAAAGGCGTACAAGCTGGGCACGCACCGCCACACCAGCGAGATAGAGCAGGAGCTTGGACTGCTGGCGGGGGAGGAGATACGCCTTTCCTTCAGCCCTCATCTTGTGCCCATGAAGCGCGGTATTTTTGCCACCTGCTACGCAAATCTCAAAACCGACAAGTCTCAAGAAGAGCTTATTCAACTCTACAAGGATTTCTATGCGGGCGAACGCTTCGTCCGCGTCTACGAGAGCGGCCGGCTTCCGGAGAGCAACCATGTGTCCGGCAGCAACTTTGTGGATATCGGCCTTGTGGTAGACAGGCGGCTCAACCGTGTGATAGTCGTCAGTGCTATCGACAACCTCGTAAAGGGCGCGGCCGGACAGGCGGTGCAGAACATGAACCTGATGTTCGGTCTGCCAGAGGAAACCGGCCTCTTTCAGGCGGGTCTTTATCTGTAAACTTCGGAGGTAAATAATATGGACGAATTTATAAAAAAGGCGGGTATTCTTGTTGAGGCCCTGCCCTACATACAGCAAATCAGCGGAAAGACCATCGTTATAAAGTACGGCGGCAACGCCATGATAAACGACGAGCTTAAGCAGTCGGTGATGGAGGACATCACGCTGCTTAAGTACATTGGCGCTCAGCCTATCGTGGTACACGGCGGCGGCCCCGACATAACCGCGGCCCTTAAGACCTACAATGTGGAGAGCCGCTTCATAAACGGCCTCCGCTATACCGACGCGGACACCATGGCCGTGGCGCAGATGGTGCTTGTCGGCAAGACCAATAAGACCATAGTTTCCACCCTCAACGCCAAGGGCGGCAAGGCGATCGGTCTATGCGGCATAGACGGCGGCATTATCCAGTGCCGCAAAAAGACCACCGTTGTTGACGGCGTTGAGCAGGAGCTGGGCTTTGTGGGCGATGTTGTCAAGGTCGATACCCATGTGCTGAAGCTCATAAGCGACGACCAGTTCATTCCCGTCATAGCGCCCATTGGCACCGATGAAAACGGCCAAAGCTACAACATCAACGCCGACACTGTCGCGTCGTCGGTGGCGGCGGCGCTGGGCGCGGAGAAGCTCATGTTCCTCACTGACATAGAGGGCGTCAAGGACTCCGACGACAATATAATTTACGAGATGAGACGCAAGACCGCCCTTGATATGATAGACAAGGGCATCATAAGCGGCGGCATGATACCCAAGGTTCAGGGCTGCCTTGACGCGATAGAGGCGGGAGTGAACCGCGTCCATATCATAGACGGCCGGGTGCCCCACTGCATTTTGCTGGAAATCTTCACCGATACCGGTATCGGCACCATGATTACCGAATAGGGGGGACGGACGTGTTCCTTTCGAAAAAGAAAAAAGAACAGCAGCGCGAGGCCGAGGAGCAAAAAATTCTCCTCGAGCGCATCCGCAGCCGCAAGGTCCTATACGTTGCCCGTCGGGACGAGAACGGCGAGACGATACTCTGCCGCGAAGCGGTCATAAACATTATTGACGAAAAGGAGATAGCCATCTACTCCGAAAATAAAGAGGTGCTCCGCATGGAGCTGGCAAAGGCGAAGCTGGGTGAGCTTATGAGCCTCGGCGGGGCCGTCATCAGCGGTACCGACGTCCACGGAGAGTATATAAGCGTCGTCGCCTACTATACCAGCGACATTCAGCGGGAAATGTGAAACAGCCAGTAAAATAGCAATAAATAAAGAAAATTCGCCCTTAAGGGCGAATTTTCTTTATTTGCGTCAGTATTATTGTCCCACGTCCACGCTTGGGTCACGGAACGGCGTACCGTATTTGTCGGAGTCGTCAAATTTCTTGAAATCCACCATATCCGCGCGAATCCAGCCCACCGAATTGTTGGGCAGGTTCACCTGATACCAATAGTAATACTGGGCCTTCTGCGAGTCATACACGGACTCATAGCTGCCGGTATACGTCATGGTGAAGGAATAGTCGCCGGGATTTATGGTATAAATGGGCTCGCCGCTGCTCTTTCCGGGGCCGGGGCGTACAAATATCCTGTCGTTTGCCCACTCGTCCGTCCTGATGAGCTCGGTATTTTTGGGGAAGGGCCAGGCGCCGCCGTCAAAGGTTATTTTAACGGTCTCCTTATCCCTGTTCCCCTCGCTGTCGGATATCACAAGCTCAAAGGTGTTGCTCCCGTCCTGAAGCTGAACGTCATACGTCCAGTTTACTTTTCCGTCATCCTTATAGACTTCTTCTATTTTTTTGCCGTCTATTGTCAGCGTCGCCTTATTTTCCCTTGTGTAAACGGAGCCGCTTAAGGTGACGGTATCCTCACTTGAAACGGAGGGATAAGCGTTGAGCATGAGGTCAACGGCGGCCTTGGCGCTATCCGCGGCCTTCGCCGTTTTTTTGTCGCTCTGTTTTTCATCGTCGGCCGCGTCCTTTTCGGCGCCGCCGCTTCCGCTTTCCTCCTCATCCTCGTCGCTGTCGCCGCCGCCTGTGAGCTCGGAGAAAAACGTGGGTATATCATCCCAGAAAATGAATGTGCAGGTTGCTGCTGCGGCGGCTATCACCGCCAAAATCACCGCGATAATTATCGGCGCCATGCTCTTTTTCTTTACGGGAGCGGGCGGCGCGGCATCGTAATATGTTTCCGGCTGAACAGGCTGATAGACGTATGGCTCGGGTTGCGGCCGGTATTGGGCCTGATTGTTCTGCTGGGCGTACTGAGTTTGGCCTTGCTGCTGCGGCCAGGGCTGTTCAACATCAACCTTGGCCCCACATTTTCCGCAGAAGGTCGCTCCGTCGTCCAGCAAGGCGCCACAATTTGTACAATGCAATTTTTTCACCCTCCTTTTGAAATCTGCGAATTAATTATATCATAAAACGACAAAAAGTGTCAAGGATTTTCCCCAATATTTTTATTTAACCGTTTAAAATTTTCAGATTTCTGACAAGCACCGATTTCCCCCTCCACGCGAAAGCGTAGCGGCCGTACCTTTGGCGGAATTCACGGTTGCTCAGCCCGTCGAGCATATCCTCGGTGACGGTGAATATCCTGTCCTGCAAAAATTCCGGCATGGGGGAGAAGGCCGCGTCATTGTGGGGGCAGACCTTCTGGCAGATGTCGCAGCCAAAGACGTATCCCGCCTTTTTGAGCAGAGCGGCCTCGTCCGCCGTGAGCTCCCCCTTTTTCTGACTTATCGCGGAAGCGCACCGCTCCTCGCAAAAGCCGTTTTCAAGGGCATTGCCCGGACAGGCGGCTACGCAGCGTCCACAGCCGAGGCAGCCGCCCTCGACTGGAGAGTCAGGCTCGAGGCGCATATCCGTCAGCACATAGCCGATGAAAAAATAACTGCCCAGCCGCGGGTTTATCATCAGTGAGTTTTTGCCGTAAAAGCCCAGTCCCGCATGATAGGCGAGATCCTTGTCTATGCTTGGGCCGATGTCGGCGAAGCCCTCCGCGCGGGAAGCGCCGCTCTCAAGCAAAAAATCGCATATCAGTTTAAGCTTGTCACGGACGATTATATGATAATCGGTAGAATAGGCGTAAACCGAAAGGTTCCCGGGACGGTACTCCGAAAAATACGGGAAAAGGCAGACCACGGCGGACTGACCGCCGTATTCGGTAAAACCGACCTCGTTTATGCCGATGCCGGCGGCAAAGGCCCTAATTTTCTCTTTCATCTTCACGCCTCACAAACAAGCGCAGCTTGTCCAAAAGTCCGGTATAGCGGCGGGTACGGTGATTGTTGCGGACCATGTGGGCCACCGCGTCCTGGCCGCCAACAAGGACGACCAGCTCCTTGGCCCTTGTTATGGCAGTATATAGCAGATTGCGCGTCATAAGCAAGGGCATGAAATGGCACACCGGCACAACAATGGCCCTGAACTCGCAGCCCTGGCTTTTATGCACCGTCAGGGCGTAGGCCAGCTCCAAAAGGTCGAGGGAGGCAAAGGGATATTCCACCCGTTTGCCGTCGTCGAAGCCGACGGTAAGCGTTCTTTCGTCGGGGTCAATGCTCTCTATTATACCCACGTCGCCGTTGAAGATGCCCATTCCTTCCGAATTGTCATCTGCATTTGTCCAGCTTAACTTATAATCATTCCTTATTTGTATTACCTTATCTCCTTCTCGGAACACCGTCGTCCCACGCTTATGTTCGAGCTTGTCCCTCGAGGGAGGATTGAGCCGGGCCTGAAGAAGGGCGTTGAGATTGAGCGTGCCGGCCGTCCCCTTTTTTGAGGGGGAGAGGACCTGTATATCGGTAAGACTGTCGTAACCATAGGCCCGGGGCAGCCGTGTCTGCACAAGGTCGAGTATCACTTCGGCGGCGGAGCGGTGGTCTGGCCGGCCCATGAAGAAGAAGTCCGAGCTGCGGTTGGACAGGTCAGGCATAATTCCGTCGTTTATGCGGTGAGCGTTGACGACTATCATGCTTTCCTCCGCCTGACGGAATACGGTATTAAGTCTTACCGTGGGGATAAGCCCGCTCTCTATCATGTCGCTTAGTACGTTGCCCGCGCCCACCGAGGGGAGCTGGTCCACGTCGCCGGCCATAACTATGCCCGCCCCGCGCTTCATGGCCTTGAGCAGGGCGTCCATAAGTGAAAGGTCCACCATGCTCATCTCGTCAACTATTATGAAGTCCGCCTCAAGGGGGTTGGTCTCATTGCGCCCGAAGGTCTGGGTGTCGCCGTCTATGTCGCCGCCCACCTCGAGGAGGCGGTGTATGGTTTTGGCCTCATGGCCGCAGGACTCCTCAAGCCGCTTGGCGGCTTTGCCCGTGGGGGCGCACAGGGCCACGTCCAGCCCTCGGCGCACCATGACGTAAAGCACGCCCCTCATTATCGTGGTCTTGCCGGTGCCGGGGCCGCCGGTAATGATAAGGGCCTTTTTTTCATCTGCGGTCATAATGGCAAGCCGCTGCTCGTCGGAGAGGATAATTCCGCTTTCACGGGCGAAGCTATCCAGCAAATCATCGACGGCCTTGTTTTTTTCTTCCTTTTTGGCTCTTGAAAGGGCCGCCAAACGGTTGGCAACGGACAGCTCCATGTTATAGTAATGGGGCAGATAAACCATATCCTTTTCGGCTATCAAGCCGCCGAAGAGGACGCTTTCGTTATAGCAGTCACGGACGGCGTCGATGCCGCAGTCGAGAAGCTTGGCGGCGCAGTCCAGCAGTTCATTGACCGGATAGCAGGTGTGGCCGTTCATCGCCGCCTCGCTCATGGCATATCGCAGCCCGCTTTTAATTCGGCTGCGGCTGTCAAAGGGCAGTCCAAGGGCCACCGCTATCCTGTCGCAGGTTTTGAAGCCCATGCCCTGTATGGTGTCGCAGAGGGAGTAGGGATTTTCCCGAACGATGTTTATCCCGTCCGCGCCGTACTTGTTGTATACCTTGATTGCCAGAGCGGGAGAAACGCCGAAATTCTGGAAAAACATCACCGTTTCGGCCGTGTCCTGACGGAGGATAAAGGCTTCGTTAATGGCGGCCGCCTTAGCGGGGCTGATGCCCTTTATTGACGCGAGCCGCTGCGGGTCGGTGCGAATGATGTTAAGGGCGTCCTCGCCGAACTTGTCCACTATTTTCCGTGCCGTGGAGGGCCCGATGCCGCTCACGGCGCCGGAGGACAGATAGGTATAGATAGAGCTGACATTTTGAGGAAGGATATGCTCGAGAGTCTCCACCTTAAGCTGTTGACCGTAGTCGGCGTGGTTGACCCATTCGCCGGTCACGCGCACGGTCTCGCCGGGGGCGATAAAGGGCATATGTCCCACGATAACATTAAGCTCGCCGCCCGAATCTATCTCGCATACGGTGTAACCGTTTTCCTCGTTTACATATACAACCTCGTAAACCTCGCCCTCCAGCGTTGCGGCCATGGTCTCATCTCCTGTCAATGCTTATGTAGATTTTCGCGTTTTCCGGCAGGCTCGTCAGGGCCGCCAGCAGTTCTTCCTTATTGAGCGCCCTGCGGCAGGGCTCAAAATATTTTCCGAAAAACAGAGTTCCGAAGCAGAAGGCCACAAGAAAGCCTATCAGCAACGCCACCGCAATTTCCGCCATAAACATCACCCCGATAACAAAATATGCGTATCGGGGCGGTTTTGTTAATTTATTTAAGGTATTTCGCCAGCTCGGGAGCGGCGTCCAGCTTTTCCCACGGAAGGTCAAGGTCCATTCTTCCAAAGTGGCCGTAGGCCGCGGTTTGACGGTAAATGGGCCTCCTCAGGCCGAGGCGTTTTATTATGGCCGCGGGGCGGAGGTCAAAGCCGGCCGCGACTATCTTCGCCAGCTCGTCGTCGCTGACCTTTCCGGTGCCGAAGCTGTCCACCCGTACTGAGACCGGGTTCGCCACGCCTATGGCGTAGGCCAGCTGCAATTGACACTTGTCCGCCAATCCCGCCGCTACCACGTTTTTTGCGATGTAGCGGGCCATGTAAGCGGCGCTGCGGTCCACCTTTGTGGGATCCTTGCCGCTGAAGCTGCCGCCGCCGTGAGGAGCGTAGCCGCCGTAGGTGTCAACTATTATCTTCCGGCCCGTAAGTCCGCTGTCCCCGTGGGGGCCGCCGATAACAAAGCGGCCGGTGGGGTTTACAAAGAATTTTGTATTTTCGTCCACCATCTCCGAGGGGAGGGAGGGGAGTATGACCTTTTCTATCATGTCTTTTCTTATGACGCCAAGCTCGGCGTCGGGGGTGTGCTGGGTGCTGAGCACCACCGCGTCGATGCGCGCGGGCCTGTCCCCGTCGTATTCAACGGTGACCTGAGTCTTTCCGTCCGGGCGAAGGTAAGGCACAAGGCCGTCCTTGCGCACCTTGGCAAGACGCTTGGCCATACGCTGGGCGTAGTATATGGGCGCGGGCATATACGCGTCGGTCTCGTTGGTGGCATAGCCGAACATCATGCCCTGATCCCCCGCTCCGGTGTCAAATTCGGAGCTGTCGCCGCCACGGGCCTCAAGGCTCTTGTTAACTCCCATGGCAATGTCGGGGGACTGCTCGTTAAGGGTGTTTATGACCGCGCAGTTGTCGCAGTGGAAGCCCATCTCCGGGTCGGTATAGCCTATTTCACGGATTGTCCTGCGGACAATGGAGCGTATGTCGCAGTAGTGCTCGGTAGTTATTTCGCCGAATACCATTACAAGACCGGTAGCGGCGCAGACCTCGCAGGCAACTCTGGCCTCCGGGTCGTGGGCGAGTATGTCGTCCAGCACCGCGTCGGCTATCTGGTCGCAGACCTTGTCGGGATGTCCCTCGGTCACGGATTCCGACGTAAACAGTTTTTTGTTCGTCATAAGTGTGCCTCCTTAAAATAACGCAAGTATCAAATCAAACAGGCCGAAGGATATGGCCGTCATTATAACTCCGGCGGTGCAAACTCCCAAGAATACCGCCAGCAGCGATTTTTTGAAGTCGAAGTCCAGAAAGCTGGCAATAAGGCTTCCGGTCCACGCGCCCGTTCCGGGGAAGGGTATGGCGACAAAGGCGAACAGGCCCCAGAAGGCGTATTTTTCCACCTTGTGACGGTTCTTTTCCACCTTGGCGTCCAGCCACCGCGGGAACCACGCGAACGCCTTGGTCCTTTTCAGCAGGTTGCAGAACGGCGTTATCAGGAGGAGGATAAAGGGTACCGGTATCATGTTGCCGATAACCGACACCAAAAAGGCCGGCGCAAAATCCAGCCCCAAGGCCCTCGCCACCGGAATGGCGCCTCTAAGCTCCACTATGGGTATCATTGAAATAAGAAATATATACAAGTAATTCGCCGCCGCGGCGCTGAAGCCCAGCGCCGTAACCACCGAAACGGCAAAGCCCTGTACGGCGTCCTTTATTTTGTCAACCATATTATCACCGCTATATATTGTACATGAATTTCCCTCGTTTGTCAAGGGCTGTGAGGTTTTTATATTGACAATATTTTTATAATGTGTTATAATTTTTATATATTATCGGGAGGCGGGCGGTTTGAAAAAACATTCCCTTGCCGGTACAAGGATTTTCCTTACTCCAATAGTATCATAAGCAAGCGTTGAACCGAAATGAAGGAGTAATTATGAAAGCTAAAACCGTATTTGTCTGCAAGGAGTGCGGCACCGAAAATCCAAAATGGCTGGGCAAATGTCCCGGCTGCGGGGGGTGGAACACCTTTGTGGAGGAAAAAATCGAAAATACCAGCGAGGGGGCCGGTATGCCGGGGAAGACCGCGTTTCGCCGGACAGCGGCCGTGCCGAAGGCCCTTTCCACTGTATCCACCGAAAAGGAGACCCGCAGCTCCTCCGGCAGCGACGAGCTGGATCGGGTGCTGGGCGGAGGAATTGTGGAGGGGTCGCTGATACTTTGCGGAGGCGAGCCGGGCATCGGCAAGTCCACGCTGCTCCTTCAGGTTTGTGAGTTTGCCGCAAAGACAGACAAGGTGCTCTATATTTCCGGCGAGGAATCGGAGCGGCAGATAAAAATACGCGCCGACCGGCTTGGCGCCGTCAGCGATAATATCCTTGTGGCAAATGAGACAGACTTGGGCAATATTCTCGACGCCGTCAGGGAGGTAAAGCCAAAGTTCGCGGTCATCGACTCAATTCAAACCATATTTTCCGGCGACGTGACATCCGCCCCTGGCAGCGTGTCTCAGGTCAGGGAGTGTACACTGAGCTTTATGCGCCTCGCAAAGGAGACCGGCGTGACCTTCTTTATCGTCGGCCATGTAACCAAGGAGGGCTCCATAGCCGGCCCGAGAGTGCTGGAGCACATGGTGGACTGCGTGCTGTATTTTGAGGGTGAGCGGCACCAGAGCTACCGCATCGTAAGGGCGGTGAAGAACCGCTTCGGCTCCACAAACGAGATTGGCGTATTTGAAATGTCCGACAAGGGGCTCATCGACGTGCCCAATCCGTCCCTGATGCTCCTTTCCGGCCGTCCGGTGGATGTGCCCGGCTCTGCCATAGTCTGCTCGGTGGAGGGTACAAGGCCAATTCTGGCGGAAATTCAGGCCCTCATAACCAAAAGCGTTTATCCCAATCCCAAGCGAATGGCCACGGGCATTGATTTTTACCGGGCCTCGCTGATAATAACCGTGCTGGACAAGCGCACGGGTCTGGACCTCGCCATGCAGGACAGCTATATCAACGTCACCGGCGGCATAAAGCTGGACGAAACTGCGGCGGATTTGGCCGTCGCGGCGGCGGTGGCCAGCAGCGCCATGAACGTGCCTCTGCCAAAGGATATGGCCTTTTTCGGCGAGGTGGGGCTCACCGGCGAAGTGCGCACCGTTACCCAGGCTTCAAGGCGCATAGCGGAGATTGCCAAAATGGGCTTTAAACGCTGTATGCTGCCATTTGACGCCTTGGGCGGCATAGACAAGGCGGGCATAGAGCTGGTGGCCGTGAAAAGCCTCGGCGATATGCTGGCCTATATTAAGAAGGGGTGATAAGGTGACCGTATTTATTACCGGCGGCAGCGGCGGCATAGGAGCCGCTATGGTCCGCGAATTTGCCGCGGCGGACTGTAATGTGGCCTTCACCTATAAAACCGGCGAGGAGGCCGCCAAAGCCCTTCAAAGCGCAATCCCCTCCAGCTTTGCGCTCCGCTGCGACGTGACCGACAGCTCGAGCGTGAACGCCGCCGTCGCCGCCGCGACGGAGCACTTCGGCAAAATCGACGTCCTTATAAATAACGCCGGTATCGCCTCACAGCGGCTGTTTACGGATATAACCGAGGACGAATGGGACGAGATGCTGGACGTGAACTTAAAGGGCTGCTTTTTGACTTGCAAGGCCGTGCTGCCGCAAATGATAAAGCGCAAATGCGGCAATATAATAAATGTGTCCTCGATGTGGGGACAGGTTGGGGCGTCGTGCGAGGTGCATTACAGCGCGGCGAAGGCCGGTGTAATAGGTCTCACCAAGGCCCTCGCCAAGGAGGTCGCCCCCTCGGGCATAAGGGTCAACTGCATTGCGCCGGGGGTCATAGACACCGCCATGAACGCCCGCCTCTCCGCCGAGGATAAGGAGGCGCTTAAAGAGGAAATCCCCCTCGGCTATATCGCCGCGCCGGAGGCCATAGCAAAAGCGGCGCTGTTTTTGGCCGGCGAAGGGGGAGGATACTGTACCGGCCAGGTCATAGCCCCCAACGGCGGCTTTGTTATTTAGTATCAAAAAGTATACCGTCTTACTTTAAAGTGCATACTTGAAAGAGCGGGGCGAACGTAGTATAATGATTATAACCAAATGTAACAAATTTCAACACCTCTCATACTATGTACTGTGGCTCAGGCCATAGTATGTATAGGAGGATTGTTACATGGAGGAAAGAATTTCAAGCTCCTTCGGCTGCAACGAAAAGGTCTGCATCCAGACGGATCAGATATACGACAGCTGCCGCAGCAAGGAGTGCATTGAATGTTTACGTGTTTTTCTCACAGAGACCGGTCAAGAGGTCGTTGACCGGGCGATTGACGTAAAGTGCCGCAAGGCCGAGGTAATATGGATATTCCCAAATGTTGAGCCTCTTACCTTTAACCGCGGATACTATACCGTTGATTTGACATACTTTTTCCGACTGACACTTGAGGTATACACAGGAGTTTCCCGTCCGGTGACCGTTGAGGGTCTGGCCTCTTTCAACAAGAAGGTCGTTCTTTTCGGCAGCGAGGGCAGCGCGAAAATTTTCACCTCAAAGTATAAGGAGGACAGCTTCGATCCTCAGCTTTGGCAGAAAACGAATATGCCCAAGGCAGTAGTGGAGGCCGGTGTCACAAATAAGCGTATAATTATCAATTTTAAAATAAAGGAGCAGATAATCATGAAGAAAATTCTTACAGTTGAAGGTATGCAGTGCGAGCATTGCAAGGCCAGCGTGGAAAAGGCGCTTTCCGCCGTTGCGGGAGTGAGCTCCGCGAAGGTTGACCTTGGCAAAAAGACCGCCACGGTCACTCTGTCCGGCGAGGTAAGCGACGCGGCCCTTACCGAGGCGGTTGCCGCGACGGGCTTTCAGGTAACGGGAATTACTGAGAAAAAGGGGCTTTTTGACAAGTAATGTACGCCGAGCTCAAAAAGAAGGCCGCAGCCCTGCTGTCGCCGGAGGACAGTCTGGTTACCAACCTCAGCAACGCCTCAGCCCTGCTGAACGAGTATCTCGATGACATCAACTGGGCGGGCTTCTACTACCGCAGGGGGGACAGGCTGCTGCTGGGGCCGTTTCAGGGAAAAACGGCCTGCGTGACCATACCCTTGGGGCGCGGAGTCTGCGGCACGGCGGCGGCAAACGGCGAGACGCTGGTAGTGCCCGACGTTCACCGGTTCCCCGGCCATATCGCCTGTGACTGCGCCAGCAACAGCGAGATAGTCGTGCCGATTTTCGCCGGAGGCGAGGTCGTGGGCGTTCTCGACATAGACAGCCCAAGCCCCGGGCGCTTTACCGATGAGGACCGCGCCGGACTGGAGCCCATCGCCGAAATCATAGGCGGCATATGGGAAAAGGCCGAGAAAATGTAATAAAATCGAACCCAAAAACGTACCTTTTAACGGAGGTGCGTTTTTTTGCTGCGTCTTGCCGCATATTGCAGAGTTTCCACAGATAAGGAGGAACAGCGGCTTTCGCTGGAAAATCAGCGGAGCTACTATTCGGAGTACGCAAGGGAGAATAATTTCCGGCTTGTCCGCATATACAGTGATGAGGGAATAAGCGGTAAACAGATGCGAAACCGTCGGGAATTTCTTAAAATGATAGACGAAGGGGAGAGGGGAGGCTTTGATATACTGGCCGTAAAGGACGTGAGCCGTTTCGCGAGGAACACCTGCGACTTCCTGACAGGGGTGCGAAGGCTGAAGGCGGCCGGAGTAGATGTACGCTTCCTGGGCACGGGCTCGTCCGTTATGACGGACTCGGAATTTATACTTACGATTTACGCCGCGTTGGCTCAGCAGGAAAGTGAAAATCTCAGCAAGCGCGTTATTTTCGGAAAAACGGAAAATGCGCGAAAGGGCCGCGTGCCAAATCTGATATACGGATATGACAAGGTAGACAACTTTACACTTATTGTAAACCAAAATGAGGGTTACAATATATGTAAAGTCTTTTCGCTTTATACGGAAGAATGTCTTTCGCTGACGCAAATAGCCGCACAATTTAACGAAAATCGGATACAGACAAAGCTGGGAGGCCGATGGAGCGCCAAAACTCTGAGCCGCATAATACGCAATCCTATTTATGTGGGCCGCCTAATAAACCATAAGACCACCACGGCGGACTTTATTTCCGGCTCCCGCCGCGAGCTGCCGGAAAGCGAACGCTTTGTTCATCTCAGACCGGAGCTGAGGATAGTTTCCGACGAAATATTTGAAAGGGCAAATTCCATTCTTTGTGACACAAGCAGAGGTCGTTGACCCGATATGCCTTGGCACAAAGCTTTCCGATGCAGGCGAGTGCTGCTGCAAATACGCAGACGACGACGCGGTTGATATCGGCAACATACCCGACTGCGTGAGGAGAGTGTTCGACGACAGATTTGTGTTCGGCCGCGACCAGCAGCGCAGGGTATATGTTTCCCTTGGAATATTCACCATTATTAAGCTGGAGCGTAATGTCCAGCTCCTCATTCCCGCTTACGATTTCTGCATTCCCGAGAAGGAGTGCGTCGGAGCGTCCACTCCCGACGATCCCTGTGATTTGTTCGAGAAGATAAGCTTCCCCATAGACGAGTTCTTCCCGCCTCAGCAGGACAGCTTCGAGGCAGGAGAAAACGGCTGCGGCTGCAATAACAACTAAATGTATAAAATCCCGGGTACACGCCCAATGGCATTAAGTTAAGCTAACGAAAGAAAAAAGGGAAGGTGCATCTTTGAAGTCGAAAGACAAAAAGATGCACCT
>CANPZO010000034.1 GCA_947589005.1 uncultured Clostridia bacterium
ATGAGTCCGGTACAGTACCGAACTCATTCACAAGTAATTTAAGTTTATATTTTGTCTAAACTTTGGGGTTCACTTCAAAAGGCGGTTTTTCAACATTATTTATAGTTTTGATTATCACATTAAAGTTCTGCCCTTGAACGGTCTACGCCATTTTTTACAGCCCTTTCCAAATTCTGGGTTCTGTCGGGGCCGACGCCGACCATGGAGACCTTTACCTCACAAAGCTCCTCAATGCGCTTAATGTAGTTTTTGGCGTTTTCGGGCAGCTCGTCAAAGCTTTTGGCCTTGCTTATATCGCCGTCCCAGCCGGGCAAAGTCTCGTAAATCGGCTCACACTCGGCGAGAATTTCAAGGGAATAGGGGAACTCGGTAACCGTTTTGCCCTTGTACTTATAGCCGACGCAAATCTTTATATCTCCCAAATTGGCCAGAGTGTCTATCTTATTTACGGCGATGCTTGTAAGACTGCTGGTACGTACCGCGAACTTCACTATTACCGCGTCGAACCAGCCCGTCCTCCTGGGACGGCCGGTGGTAGTGCCAAACTCTCCGCCCCGATTGCGGATAAGGTCGCCCGTCTCGTCAAAAAGCTCGGTGGGGAAGGGGCCCTTACCCACGCGGGTGGTATACGCCTTTACAACGCCGATGCACTCGTCGATGGCGGTGGGGCCCACGCCCGCGCCTATGCACACGCCGCCGCTCACGGGGTGGGAAGATGTCACATAGGGATATGTGCCGAGGTCTATATCCAACAGCGTGGCCTGCGCGCCTTCAAAAAGCACTTTTTTGCCGGACTTTATCGCCTCGTGAAGCAGCACCGTACAGTCGGTCACGAAGGGAGCGAGCCGCTTGGCGCAGCCCACGTATTCGTCAACATAATCCTCATATTTGAGAGGGGTCTCGCCATATACCTTTTCAATGAAAAGATTTTTCATGTCAAGGTTTTCTTTAAATCTGCGGCGGAAAATTTCTTCATCTATAAACTCGTGCATACGGATACCGCTGCGTTCGGCCTTGTCCATGTAGCAGGGGCCGATACCGCGCTTCGTCGTGCCTATCTCGGCGCTGCCGCGGGCTTTTTCACTGATACCGTCGAGGGCTATATGATAAGGAAGTATTACGTGGGCGCGGGCGTCGATTTTGAGATTGCTGACATTGACGCCGCGGGAGGTGAGCATATCGATTTCCTCAAGGAGCACCTTTGGGTCAATGACAACGCCGTTGCCTATGAGACAGAGGGTGTTGGGGTATAGTATGCCCGAGGGGATGAGGTGAAGTTTATACTGCTCTCCGTTGGCCTCAACCGTGTGACCGGCGTTGTTCCCGCCCTGAGAACGTACCACAACGTCGCTCTGACCGGCCAGTATGTCGATTACCTTGCCCTTGCCTTCGTCGCCCCACTGGGCGCCCATTACAACTTTCGTAGGCATATACATTCCTCCTGAGAGTAATTTTTGCGGCACAGCCGCACACCTTTTTTATTATAGCACAGCCATTTGAAAAAATCAACAAAAAATCTAAAAATTTTCCTCATCTTTATCCTCTCCCGGCTTAAAATCCGCCAGGGGATTGCGGTCTATGGCATCTCTGAGCTCGTCCTCGTCCACATGGGTGTAGATTTGAGTTGTGGAAAGCTGCTCATGACCCAAAATTTCCTGAAGGGCGCGGACGTCCACATCTCCGTATTTGTACATGAGCGTGGCCGCCGTGTGACGCAGCTTGTGAGGAGAATATTTGTCCGTGTCAAGGCCGGCCCGAAGCAGGTTTTTCTGAACCATTTTATATACCATATTGGCGGAAATACGGGATTTTTGCTTGCTGAGGAACAGGGCGTTTCGGTCCTTAAGGTTATCCGTGGGACGGACGCGGAGGTATTCCGCGATAGCGTCTACGCATGACGCGTTTAAATAAACGGTACGTTGTTTATTTCCTTTGCCGACAACCGTTAATCGGTCACCCTTGACATCATTTATATTAATGCCGACTAACTCGTTTAAACGCATACCGCAATTGAGAAAGAGCAGTATAATGCAGTAATCTCTGACCTTAAATTCGCCGTCCACAGCGTCCAGCAGGCGCTTGCTTTCCTCAAGCGTCAAATAGGCCGGCAGACGTTCCGGCTGCTTGGGAGCCTCAAGCTCCTTGGTGATATTGACGTCAACGACACGCGCCTTGGTGGAAAGATAGTTAAAGCAGCTTTTAAGGCTCGAAACCTTTCTGGCGCGTGCAATGGGGCCGTTGTCGCGGATTTTGTTCGCGTATGTAAGGAATTCATAAATGTCGTCCAATGTAATGCCGCGAATAAAATCGTCTGAAATGTCGGAGCAGTCCAGCGCGTCAAAATCATTAAAATCCGCAAGACCGCGGGAGCATTTCATAAATCTGAAAAAGGTGCGTAAATCGTAATAATACTCGTGGACAGTCTTATCGGATTTTCCTTTTATATTGGACATATAACTAAAAAAGTTCCTTATCGTCTGCGGCATATCGGGATAAGCCTGAACCATTTGACGCTCCTCCTCTCAAAAAATCCCTCTCCCCAATTCAACAAAATTTTTATTTTGTTGAATTGCCTGTATTTTATTTCCGCCGCCGACCTATCGCTCAACCGCCGAAATTTCCTTTTCCGACGCCGTTTTCAGCTCTTTCAGAAAGGCCGCCGCGAAGGGTACGCAGGTAACGGCGGTAAGAGCGTCGGCTATTGGTTGAGCGATTTCAACTCCGCCCAGTCCGAGCACCCTCGGCAAAATTACTATCAGCGGCAAAAAATATACCCCCTGACGGCACATGGCCAGAAATGTCGCCTGACCGGCCTTGCCTATGGACTGGAATGTCATGTTGCACACCGTGCCTATAGGCATGAGCGGCATGGCCACGCATTGCCATCTGAGCGCGCGCACGCCTATCTCGATGGTTTTCAACTCAATTGATTTGTCGCTGTCCTTTATAAAGGCGGGTATTATCTGAGGGGCAAAAATAAATCCCACGGCGGCAAGCGCCGTCATTATCGCGGTGCCAACTTTAAAAAAGAATATGCACGCCTCTTTTAACCTGCCCCTGTTCCCCGCTCCGTAATTATAGCCGGCCACCGGCTGAAACCCCTGACCAAAGCCGATAACGCAGGAAAATATGAGCATAAATATTTTTCCCACTATGCCCATCGCCGCTATTGCCGGGTCACCGTAGGGCCGCGCGGCCGAGTTCAGCATTGCCGTGGCGATGCTGCCCAGCCCCTGACGCATGAACGACGGCGCACCGTTCTTCAATATGCCAATATATGTTTTAACGTTCCTTGCAATCAGCTTTGGAGATATTTTAAGTTCCGAGTGGCCGGAGAGGAATATTGCCAGCAATATTCCAAAGCTCACGCACTGGCTCAGAGCCGTCGCGAGCCCCGCTCCGGCGGTTTTCATTTTGAAAACAAATATGAACAGAGGGTCCATGCCCATATTCAGCAGCCCGCCCGAAACCATGCCCAGCAGCGCCAGCTTTGCCTTCCCCTCGAAGCGCAGGATATTATTCATAAAAAATGTTGTTATCATAAGCGGAGCCGCATATATGATATACCGCGCATAATCTTGAGCGTAAGGCAGAATTGTTTCTGTTGACCCCAGCAGGTACATGAGAGGCTTTAGAAAAATAAGTCCCGGCACCATCATAACGACGCCCATAAAGAGCGCAAAGAAAAATCCGCCCGATACGACCGAGTCCGCGACCTCCTTTTTGCCGCCGCCCAAAAGCCGGCTGACGGTGGTTCCGCTGCCCATGCCCACGGTAAAGCCCACCGCCTGAATAATGGCCATAAGCGAAAAAACCACGCCGATGGCCCCCGAGGCGCTGGTGCCCAATTGGGAAACGAAAAAGGTGTCGGCCATATTGTATATTGCCGTGACGGTCATCGTTATCATAGTAGGCACAGCCAGAGAGATTATCAGGCCCGGTATGGGAGCCTCGGCCATCCTGTTCAGGTCGTTGTCCTTCATTTTATCACCCTTGAAGTTATTTTGCAAGCCTTTGAAAGGTCTCAACCGCCGTCTGTATGAGCTCATCAGGGAAATCGTATAGACCGGTGTGAAGACCGGCGCGGTCCCCGGCCCCTATGCCGAAGATGGCGCCGGGTATCTCCTTAAGATAATATCCGAAATCCTCGCTCCAGCGCATGGGCTCGTCAAGATATTCAAAATTTTCGCACGCTCGCGCTATCTTATCCACGTATTTGTCGTGGTTTTTAGTTTCCGGAAATGGGTCGTGTATCTTATACGTGAACTCCATGCCCTCCGCTTCTTTCCGGCAAAGGGCGAGTATGCGTTCTTTCAGAACGTCAAGCTCCTCCTCCAGCTCGCCGCGCACCGTCAGCCTGACAACGCCCTCTCCCGCGCTTGTTCCGTAGGCTTCGCCGCCGACGCTGACGCCGATAACCGTTATCAGGGTCATGGCCTTAAAGCCAATTTTCAGCCCGTCAAGGGACAGCAGCGTCCTTGCGATGGCGGGCGCGGGATTAAGGCCGTTTTCCGGATAAGCGGCGTGAGAGCCCTTCCCTTTAAAAATCAGCTCAAGCCCCATGCTTGCGCAGGCAAAGGTACCCTTCCGGCACAGTATTTTATTTTTCTCCATGCCCGGGAGATTGTGAAAAGCGTATATCTCCCCTATTCCCTCTCTTTTTAACAGCTTGGCGCACTCTTTCGCGCCCTCGCCCGTCTCCTCGGCGTGCTGAAATATAAAGTAAAGCGTGTTTTCCGACCGGCATTGACAGGCGAAGGCGGCCAGAGCCGCGCTGTGACCGTCGTGACCGCAGCGGTGGCTGACGCTCAAGTCCGCCGAGCCATACGGACAGTCCGGCGACTCGGCTATCGGCAGGGCGTCCATATCGGCGCGAAAGGCGATTTTCTTTTCCCCGCCGCGCTTTACGGCGTAAAACCAGCCGTTTTGGGGATATAGCTCACAGTCGGAATTCTCCTTAAGAAAATCCATAAGTATGCGCCGCGTTTTTTCTTCATGTCCGCTGAGTTCGGCATTTTTGTGCAAAAGGCGGCGAAGCTCGATATATTTGTCCATATCTTCCTCTGAAAATTAAGAAGGGCGCTTATGGCGCCCCTCGATTTACTGTTCGTGTACCGTAAGAACGGTTTTGATGGCGCTTTTTTCAAAGCGAATTTTGTTCTTGTCCGCGCCGCTTTCGATAACAACGCTGTCCTCCTTAATAGAAGATATCTTACCCATAACGCCGCCGATGGTAATGACCTCGTCGCCCACTTGAAGGGAATCGAGCATCAAAAGCTGCTCCCGCTCCCGCTTCTTGTTGCTGCGGTTCATGAAGTAGAAAAATCCCACAAAAATCAGAATGATAATACCATAATATGCAATCGTTGTCATTGTCCGCATCTCCTTATTGTTTTTCTAAAATATACATTAAAACATCCTCGGCCGCCTTATTCATTTCCTCCGGCGTCGGATTTTTAAAGTTTACATAATCCATCTCCGTTATCGTCCTCATGGCGATATATACGTCCTTGCTGTCGCTCAGCCCCAGCTTGGCGAGAACGCGGCTGCCCGAAACGTCAATGCCGCGGACACGGCCCTCGCTGTCGGCAAGGGTCTTTACCCCCTCGGGCGCGTAATCCGTCAAATCGGCCAAAACGGGTATCTCATCATTTTCGTCAATGTAGTGCTGGCAATACTGTTTGTCCATAAGATAAAGCCGGCTTTGACCCTGCCCCATGGACATCTGAAGCTTGATATTATTCGACTGCTCCTGAGAGGCCGTAAGGTTGGTGGTAAAGGAAATGACCGCAAGCTCGATTTCCTTTTTCCCGTCGCCGTTTATGTCGCCCACAGCGTCCTTCAGCGTCGAAACATTTTCATAGAAAGCGTCGCTGTTAAAATAATTTTCGCCGATATATGAAATCGTCAGGTCGGGTTCAACCCGGCGGGCGCAGCTGCGCACGGCCACAATTATGCCTATCAATGCGACAACGGCCAAAATAACGACCAATCTTTTTCCGCTGAAAAATTTTTTCATGTCAACGTCTTCTTTGAATTACATTTAATTACAGCTAATTATATCATATAAAATTCCATTTGTCAAGCACTGTTTTTCTCAAAGTCCCGGTATCTTCTGTGCCAACTGAGGCGCGTTTATGACGACCTGAATAAGGCCGTTCACCAAAATATTGCTGAGAAGCCGGCTGTCCTTTAACTCGTCGAAATCCTCCATGAGCTCCTCTATGTCAAAGTCGTCCAAGTCAATATGCCCGTCGGTCAGCTCCTTTATCATGTTCATGCGCCTCAGCAGGGTCGAAAAGGCCCTCGCTTCTTTTTTCCAGTCGTTTTTGTCCAACGCCTTGGCGTCAAACTCAACTGTGTATTCATCGTCATAGTCCAGCTTCATCGCGTCCATGGCCGAGCCGATGCCGAACCGCATTACCTTCGGTATCAACTCGATAAAATCGCCGTTCTGGGAAAGCTCAAGGAACAGACTTTCGGTAAACTCCTCCCGTTCAAGAGCCTTGAGCAGCACCTTGCCGTCGTCAATCTTTGTCACTCCCTGCGATTTGAGCAAATCATAGGTGTTCAGCGCGGTATCAATATCATTCAAAAGATTTTCCCTGCGCCATTCGCTCAAAACCGTCAGAACGCCATTGACGAGTTCGCCGTTCCTACCCTTGGGTATATCCACCGTATTGTACATATAGCTTGCGCCGTTTTTCCAGCTGTTGGCGGCGTTAGCCACAAGCTCGCTGGTGAAGTCGGTAAGAAGGTACGAGGACCTGAAGGAGCCGCAGATGCGCTCTATAGCTTCTCCCTCCTCATCGCCGCCGTCGCTGAAGTCCCGCAATGATATGACGATCTCCGCTCCGCGCTCTATCTCCTCACTGTTTTTGAAATCACCGTCAAGGCCGGTCTCCGTAAGGCTGTCAAAAAGACCTCTCCCTATGCCGCCGTAGATACGGCTTATGGGATTTGTGATGACGGAGGCCGGGAGCCTGCGCCCGCAGTTGTCCGCCGCGGAGCATAAGATATCCGACACCGCGCCGAGCGGGTAGATAAATACCATGGAAACCAGCAAAAAGGACGCGAGTTTTATTGCCGCTCCGAGCGGCCTGATATCCTTGAAGGGGGCAAGCTCGGAATACTTCTTTTTTGTTATGAGCTTGACCAGCACCCTTTTTATAATATTGGCGGCCAGCCAAAGCAGCAGAAACAATATCCAGAACATTACCATTCCAAGAATGATGTCCACTATAAAAGCGGAAACATTGAGCATGGCCGTTTCACGCACGGTAAACTCGTTGCGGAGATTCATAAGCTCCAAAAGCTCCTCCTTGAGTACATTCGATACCGCTTCTCCGCGCAGCGACACGAATTGGCGCGTCAGAAAATACGCCCCCGCAAAGGACAGAGCGGCTGTCACAAAGGAAAGCGCGCTCCTGACCCAATGCCTTTTCCAGCCGATAAACAGGCACAGTCCCAGCAAAGCCAGATATATTATTGTAAAAATTACGGATACAGCCATAGTACGCCTTCCTTTTTAATTATTTTATCGTTATCTCCATGACGCTGCACCTCGGCATGGTAAAACCGAGCCTGCCTCCCTCAAAGGTGAAATCGCCGAATTTCGCTGGCACGACGGTCTCGGGAGCGTCAAAGCTGTTATAATCGTTGACCTTGGCGCTTGAGAGCACCCTGCCGGAAACGGAGCCTATGCTCCTCCCAACCAGCTCGCAGTCTATGGGATAGTCTTTATGCAAATCCGCGTTGGCGAGAGTTACGGTCATTATTCCGTCCTTTTCCGAAACCGACACGCTGAGATTGGGGCAGGTTTCGTCGTCCACGCCCACGCTTTCGGTCTGAATAAAGGAGTCGATAAGCTCCGCGTCCTGATGGGCCTTATAAAGGTCAAAAACGTGGTATGTGGGGGTGAGGAGTATTCTGTCGCCCTCGGTAAGTATAACGGCCTGAAGCACATTGACTATCTGGGCCAGATTTGCCATAACGACGCGGTCGGCATGGGAGTTGAAGATATTAAGGGTATAAGCGGCAACTATGGCGTCCCGCATGGTGTTCTGCTGATACAGGAAGCCGAGATTGGTCCCAGGCTCACTGGTGTACCATGCGCCCCACTCATCGACCACGAGGCCGACCTTGTGCCAAGGGTCAAAACGGTCCATAATACCCAGATGATTTTTAATCAAAGTGTCCATAAACACCGCTTTTTTAATGGTTGTATAATACTCCTTCTCGCCGAAATCCGTCGATGGCCCCTTCTCGACCCAGCCGCGGGGGTGGACATAATAATGAAGGGAAATGGCGTTCATATGACGCCCGGCCATGCGCATCACGGTTTCAGTCCAGCGATAGTCGTCCACATTGGCTCCACAGGCTATTTTGTATATTCGGTTGTCCCCGTAATTGCGGACATAGGTCTGAAAGCGCCGGTATAAATCGGCGTAATATTCGGGCCGCATATTTCCCCCGCAGCCCCAGTTTTCATTGCCGACGGCGAAATATTTTACCTTCCACGGCTCATCGCGGCCGTTTTCGGCGCGGAGCCGAGCCATGGGCGACACACCGTCAAAGGTCATATACTCCACCCATTCGCTCATTTCCTGAACCGTACCGCTGCCGACGTTGCCATTGATATAAGGCTCACAGCCGATTTGTTCACAAAGCTCCATAAATTCGTGGGTGCCGAAGCTGTTATCCTCCACAACTCCGCCCCAGTGGGTGTTGACCATCTTTTTCCGATTTTCGAGAGGCCCTATGCCGTCCTTCCAGTGATATTCGTCGGCAAAGCAGCCGCCCGGCCATCGAAGGACGGGCACTCTGATCTTTTTAAGGGCCTCAACAACGTCCTTTCTCATGCCGTTTACGTTCTCTATCTCGCTGTTTTTCCCAACAAACAGTCCGCCGTATATGCAGCGGCCAAGGTGCTCGGAAAAGTGACCGTATATGTTTCTGTTGATTTTTGCTTTTTTATTGTAAGTATTTATGACCAGCTTGCTCATATCATCACCTCGAAATAATTATACCTTAATCGTGAGAAAATGTAAATAGAAAATACAAATTTTTTATACTCCCCTACATAAGCAAGCGTGCCGCCGCGCCGAGCACCCGTGAACATCTGTTCTTGCGGTAAAAGGCAACTCCCTTTTGACAAAAAACATAAAATCCCGGGGCGTGTACCCCAATGGCATTAAGTTAAGCTAACGAAAGAAAGAGTCGAGCACAAAAGAAGTGCCCGGCTCTTTTTATGTAAAAAAGT
>CANPZO010000035.1 GCA_947589005.1 uncultured Clostridia bacterium
AAATAAATGAACGAACACAGATAGGTTCGTTCATTTATTTATGGTTCGTTCAAAGTTGCACATATCAAGAAATTTAGACCGATTCACAAAAGCAAAAAAATAAGACCCATCTGGGTCACAAACTGAAAATGCCTTGATTTACAGGGGTTTACATGGGCACAACGTATCAATTACGGTATCATTACATCGGGAATTGTTACGCTTACCAGACTACGGCAGCCATAAAAGGCCATGTAACCAATGGAGGTCACGGGCAGTCCCTCAATTTCGGCGGGAATGGCAAGTTCCGTCGCGTTGCCGGTGTAGTTTGTGATTTCCACATGGTCGTCATATACCTTATATTTCAATCCGTCCGGAACCTTAGGGACGTCAGGTTGGACGTTATCATAGTTAACTGCCCGTGAAACGGTAAATCTTTTATAGCTGCTGAAAGAAATATAGTGCTCGTCAACAAAGCAATTTCCCTTGTTAAATATATTATAATTGGAATCGAGGACATACGCTCCGTTTTCATCCGCTCGTATGAATATGGCGGAATGAGAGTTATCAAATCTCAGTATGTCGCCTATTTTTGCACAATTATTTATATTTTCCAGATTATAATTGTATGACCCCATGTTTGCGGTTGAAACCGTATCGCTGTCGGAGTCTTTAAATATGTACCATTCTGCAAAGTTAGCAAAGCCAAGGCAAGACCAACCTATTCTGGTATAATCAACGTCTTCGCCGTATTCATCGGCAAACTGATTTGCGGAAATATTTCCAAACATATCCTTGAACCATTGAGCCTCTACAATATTGCTGTTTTTGCAGTTGTCACAGGCGTGACCGTAATTTCCCACACCACAGGCGCCATCACGGTTGACGTTAAAATAATTTCCTCCGACAAGTGCAAACAAAGCGTCAATCTTGCTTTGAATGACTGAGTCCTCGGCGCTAACAGTCAGTCCCGGCGCGAGGGCCACGACCATTGCCATGCACATCAGCACGGCCAGCAGTTTTTTGAGTTTTCGCATTTACAATTCCTCCTTTTTTCTTGGCGGCGGGCTGAGGGCAGCCCGCCCTACGTTTTCCCGAAGGCGGCGCAAATAAAAAATGCGCGGCCTATTCGAAGCCACGCATCGAAAAATGCTTGCTCCGAATTTACTGCGACATAAATTGATATAGCCTTCAAGGAACGCTTTTAGCAATAGCCATATAAAGCGCAACTGTGTAGCCTATAGGAGCAACATTTTTACCACTTCTAATAGGCTACACCCTTTACGGGTATTTTATTCACTCTTTATGACACTAAAAAAATTTGTACGCAAAAAGCGTACACGCAAAAAAGCGTGTCCCTGTTTTTGGCAATATCAATTTTATGTCGCATTCATATTATAACACACATTTTTTCAGTTGTAAAGTATTTTTTCAATAAATTTTACAAAGCTCCCCAGCGTGGGGCAGTCTGAATAAGAAGGACGTCAAAATAACCGACGTTAAAAAGGCCGATTTCATACTATGGCTCGACTGGGATGAGAAAAAGTAAAAAATAAAAGCAATTGCCGCGCCCCGAAACACAATAAGGACGCGGCCTTTTTGTCCGCGCCCAATAGTTCTTACACATCGTACATATTGTTCTTTATCGTTTCCACCGCCGCCTCAAGCGTCGGCATATCACTTAAACTTCCTAACGTCCTTATACCAATTGTTCATATCAACACTGCCGGTTATGCCGTTTATATTTCCCGTGCAGGTATATTGCCACATATCGTAATTGCCCATGTACGTGCAGACCGAGTTGTACTGCGCCACCCATTTGCTGAGGTCGGGGCTGTCGAAAAAGGGCTCCGTGAGCTTTGTGTTCCACCATGTGGTATTGGCGTAAATTCCCACGTCATATCCCGCGTCCGCTATGGTGTCGCAAAACGCTTTCGCTATGTCCGCGAGCTGCTTATTCGATAGCTTGCCCTGCGTCTTCTCATCCTCCATGTCATAGTAGACAGGGAACCGAAGCCTTTGACCGTCCACGAGCCGCAGCACGTGCTCGGCCTCGCTTTTCGCGGCGCTTACGGTGGTCGCGTAAGAGTAGATATATACCCCGAATGGAATTTCATTTTCAATACAGTCGTTTACGTTGTCAAGCCACTCGGGATCGTCCTGTTTAGTATAATTTTGCCCGTAACCGCAGCGGATAATCGCGTAATCAACCTCGTTTTTCACCTCGCCCCAATCTATTTTGCCATCGTATTTGCTCACGTCTATGCCCTTCATTACAGGCTCTTTGGGCGCGATGTTCATAAATCCATATCCGCCGTCCGTCATGGGATCAGTCTCGCTGTCGCTGAGCCTGACGCCATCCGTAAATCTCCAGCTGTTTTCCAAAAAATCCATTTCCGGCGTGGTATCGGCATTGATGTTCTTGGAACAGGCCGCCGAAAATATCGGCAGCACCAACAGCGCAAGCAATTTCAACAAATTCTTTTTCATTTGTACGACCTCCCCGCTCTTATTAATATAATAATAGCACAAGGCTTCGCCGATTTCAAGCCCTATTATAAATATATATCAATCCCAAATTAAAATCATAAATTCGCGGCGGGGTATATCCGCGCGGTCAAAAAGGCCCGTGAAAATCCGTTCAAGCCGAAAAAATAGCCGTAAAAAAGCCGCCACAAGCACAGCTTCGCTTGCGGCGGCTTTTTTGATGGACAGGCCGCACGGGGAGATTTTTCGGCCTACACTATCAGCTCGGCCACGGTCTCCATCAAAAGCTTTTTCGTCTTGTCGCCGAGACCGGCGTAAGCCTCGATTATCCGCAGGCTGTCACGCTTCCAGTGGTTCTTAAACTCTATCAAATCGTCCACCATGGCGCGGTTCAGTATGCTGAACAAGGACTCCACAAAGCGCCCGAGCTGTTCGTCGTCCAGCTCCGCCGCCTTTTCGCTGAGACGGGTTCCGGCGCTGCCTGAGGGCTGCTCGCCGGTGAGGATAAAGTCGCCGAACTCGTCGGTGTTCCAGTTAAAAAGCATATGCTGAAGCAGGCCCGGTCCTCGGCTGTCCACCACCGTGCAGACGGTGGAGTCCATCAGCAGCCGCCCCACAAAGGACTTTTCCGGCACCAGCTTGGTGACGTTTATCTCCTTGTACTGCGGAAGCTCGGCAAGGTCCTTCATAAAGCCGGGGCCGTCCAGATTATATACCATTTTTATCAGGCTCCTGACCTCCGGCGGACAGAACAGGGCGCCGTAAAGGGCCAGATTGCCGCCCTTGCTGTGGCCGCAGACGTAGAAGGGCTCCTTCATATTCTTAAGATAGGCGGCGGCAAGGGTCTGGGAGGGTATGGGCAGCTCCACCGCCAGGCAGAAGTCCTCTTTCCAACCCACAATGTGTTCATCCGTACCACGGAAAACCACCGCCGGAGGGCCTCCCTCCGGGCGGAAGGTCATGGCGCAGTAGCTTATCTCTCCCTCTTCGGACACAACCGAATCCACGTTTTCTATGGTCATGTTCTGATAGCGGCGGCTGAAGGCGGCCTCGAAGTATATATCCCGCTGAAGCTTGCCGAAGCGGTCGTCCTCGAAAAGGCGTTCCCTCTTTGGCGCTGTCATGGTCTCTATAAGAGTGCCGGCTTGGGGCGTGAACTCAAACTTGAGATAGCTGAGCTGGCACAAAACCGCCGCGTCCATGGGCGTGAAGGGCAGCTCGGAAAAGCTCTTGCCGCCCTTTATTTTCACAAAATCAACTATATTTCCCATTACTGAAACATATTCTCCAATTCATAAATCAAATTGCCCTCGATAGAGCCGTAGTCAAATTCGGCGTTCTTCGCGGCGGTGTAGCAGTATTTGCCGTCGTCAAAGCGGCTCACATACCCGAGGTCGCGGTTGAACATATCGTACTCAACATAGAATATGTCATTGTAGTACAGGCCGTATGTGTCCACATAGTCAAACTTGGAGTAAACGGTATCGGTGTTCTCGCTGTTGCCGTCCTCTCCGTATACGGCGTTAAGGTACAGCTCGGCGCCGGTCTCGGTGGGATAAAGGGTATAAGACCTCTCGCCGTTCGCTTTTGTATAGCTGACCTCGACGCCCATAAGCTCGCCGTTCCAGCTGTGAGTTATCCCCGGCAGCACATTGGCCACGTCGGTGAGGGGCATATACATGGACATGAAGCCGTCGTCCTCATCGGGATAAACGTCAGCGGTCGTTATGGGCACGGTGGTGACCTCCGCGCCAGTGTCGGCGTTGCGTATAACAAGGGGGTCGCCGCTTTGGTGAGCATTGCCGTAGTCGGACACCTCATGATAGCTGTCGTTCCAAAGCTCCTCCCACTGAGACTTGGCCGCCGTGTAAGCGGCGTAGTCATTGATGTCCTTCATGATGTCAATGGAATTCTCGTCGGTCAGCTCGGGGAAGCTCACGGCGACGGGGCGGTTTATGTCGGTCACCTCGCTTACCTGCTTCGCGGAGATGCGGAACCTGCCGCCGATATTCATAGCGGCCATTTCCTCGGCCACGCTTTCGGTCGCCTCCCGCAATTCGTCGTCGGAAAGAGGCTCGCCGTCATCGGAGACGGCGCCGGAAATTAATTGTACCGTACTTTTCGCCAAGGCGCCCATATATTTTTCCATGTCAAGAGTCATATCCATGTCGGTTTCGGTACGCACGATATAGCCGTCGGCGTCAACGGTGTACTTAATGGTAATGCCCTTGTCAAACAGGCCGCTGTCGGCGATAAAGCCGCCGCAAAGCTCGGAAATTGTCCGCAGGCCGGCAATATCGTCCTCATTCATGCCGATAGATGAGGCGACCTCATCCTTGCCGAGGCTGTTGACGGTATCAGTCAATATGGACTTCAAGGTCTCGCCGTTAAGGACAACGGTGTAGACGGTGCCGCGTCCCTCACGGACGGTATTTTGCACGAGCTTGGTGTCGAGCACATTGGCCGCGGCGTCGATGAACTCCTCATTCCTGAGCAGCACGGGCAAAGCGTTGACAAACAGTCCGGCATGGAGCGCGGCCGGGGTTCCGCCGGCGGTATATACGCTCGTGGGGCCGTCGGCTCCGCCAATGACGGCTAAGGAGACGTCGTCCTGGGTCTCGGGCAGATATGCCCCGTTCATGGGCATCGCGGCGCCGAAGAGCGAACCGCCCAAAAGCTCCTGAATACTGCCGAAGCTGAAATACTGCTTTTTGCTCAGAGCGGCGGGCAAAAAGGGCTTTACGTATGACGGTATCGAAGCGATGACCTTTGAGGTTTGGCCGAGCCCGTCGGTCTCGGTCCAGCTTTTAAAGGACACGGAGGCGTCGGGCAGGGTATAGGTCGAAAGTGACTCGGTTTGATTGCCGGATTTCTTAACCACCTCTTCCACCTGAGACAGGGAGAGGAGCCCGCCGGTCACCTGCATTATATAATTCGCCTCCGCGGAGCCGTCTCCGTCCATGGCCTCGCCGTCCACCGCGAAGTAAAAAGGCTCCTCAAGGCTCACGTCAAAGGTGGTCCTGGTGGTGGTAACGCTGGATTCGGGGGTCTTTTGCATGGCCTTGAACAGGGCCACGTCCTCGGGAGTGCATCCGGAAAGCGCCGTCAAAGCCATAGCGGACGCCGCCGCGAGAGATAAAAGTTTTTTACGCATAAATACCACTCCTTATAAAATTTTAATAATGGTCAAAGGGTACGCGCGGCCCGCCGCGCGTAAGGCGGGCCGCGTCTTTATCAGATATCGGCGGAAATTTTGTCCATCTCGTAGAATAAATTACCTTCCATATAGCTTTCGTCAAATACGGTCTCCTCGGAAGGGGTGTAGCAGAACTTGCCGTCCTCGAAGCGGCTCTTCACGTCCAGCTCCCAGTTGAAGAAATTGCTGTCCACATAATACTTTCCGCCGTTGAACATGAAAGGTTCTTCCTCGTAATTCACCTCATAATTTTCATAGGGCGTGTCGGCCTGGGCAGCTTCATAGGCGGTCAGCGTCTCATAATAAGCGGCGTCCATAGCCTCATAATCGTAAGAGTCAATGTCCTCGGTCGCCTTTTCGTACAACTCGTCAAAGGACAGTCCGCCATACAGCAGGTCCTCAAACCGTTCCTCGCCATCCGGACTGAGTATGAGGGCGGGCTTTTCGTAAACGCCGTCCACCATCAATTCAACGCCCATGAGCTCCTCATTCCATTTGACGGTCATATTGTCAAAAATGGCGGCCAAATCGGTAAGGGGAATATAAAACACGTCGTCGTACCACCAGTCCCCGTCATAGTCGGGGTCCATCTCGGCCCGGGTTTTGGGCAGGGTTGTCGTCTCGGCACCGGTGGCGTTGTTGCGCAGGATAAGGGTGTCGCCGGGCTGGTGCATGGTCACAAAGGCCATGCGCGCGCCGTAGTCGTCCCAACTGTTTTCCCAATCGTTCAGGGCGATGATATAGTCGGCGTACTCCTCGCCGTCCTTGACACAGTCAAGGGTATTTTCCTCCGTAAGCTCGGGGAAGCTCACGGTCACGGGGCGGCCGATGTCGGTCGTTTCGGCGACCTGCTTGACGGCGACACGGAGCCTTCCGCCGTATTCGAACATGGTCAACATTTCGTCCGTTTCCTCTTCGGTGTACTCCCCGTCGTAGGCTGCGGCCTCAAGCTTCATCGAAAGCCTTGCCGCAGCGTCAAATACGCGGGGAATGTCAAGCGTCATTTCCATATCCGTTTCGGTGCGGACGATGTAGCCGTCTCTGTTGACGGTATATTTTACGGTAATGCCCTTGTCAAGCATACCCGAGTCAACGATAAAGTCGCAGACAATATCCGCCGTCTCCTCAGCCTCGGCAAATTCCTCCGCGGACGGGTAGTACGTCATGCCCATAGACGCCGCCAGCTCGCCGTTTTCGGCAAGGCCGGAAATAACGCCGTTGACGATGCTCTTAACGGTCTGTCCGTCCAGGGTCAAGGTGTAGACGGTATTGCCGCCGGTACGTTCAACGCCGCTCACAAGGTTCACGTCCAGCGCCTTTGCCGCGGCGTCCACAGCCTCGTCGCTGTTAAGCAGTATCGGGAGCAGAGTCACCGCGAGCTGGGGGTCAAAGGCCGCGGGGGTCCCGTCCTCATCGGCGTAAGAAAAATCGGTGCCGAACGCGCCCACGTCAAACATTCCGCTGGGGTCATATTTAAGGTATTCCTTATTCCCCACCGCCCTGGGAATGAAGGGCTTCACATAGGAGGGTATTGATATGACCGCGCTGCCGGCCTGTCCCAGCTCGTTCAGCTCAACCCAGCTGTTAAAGGACAGCGAGGCGTCCGGCAGGGTAAGCGTGGTCTTGGTTTCGGTCATATTGCCGGATTTTTTGGTCACCTGCTCCATTTCGGTAACGGAAAGGATGCCGCCCAAAAGGTCGGCGATATAGTTCAAGCCCGGCATATCGGTCTCATATGCAATATCCTCGCCGTAGGGCAGCGACATACGCAGAGGCTCCTCCACGGTCACGTCGAAGCTTGTGACGGTGGTGGTAATGCCGGTCTCGGCCGTTTTCCGCATGGCCTTGAACAGGGCCACGTCCTCGGGAGCGCATCCGGTAAAGGCGGTAATTAGCACGGCGGCGGCTACCGCCAGAGAAAGTATTTTTTTAGTCATAAAAAACCACTCCTTTTTATACAATAATTTTATCATATATTGATTTTATTGTCAATAAACAATTTTATTCTAAGGCGCGTTGTAAAATGAAGTTGCAATACCCCACTGGGTAAAAGTTTTCAAAAAAGAAAATCCATAGTGACAAATCT
>CANPZO010000036.1 GCA_947589005.1 uncultured Clostridia bacterium
ATGAGTCCGGTACAGTACCGAACTCATTCACAAGTAATCTAAGTTTATATTTTGTCTAAACTTTGGGGTTCACTTCATATGCCGGACGGCCGCACTTTGAACAATTAAAACCTTATTTCCTCCGGCGGGGCGGTAAAGGACGAGAAAACCGCCGTGGCGTCCTTGAAGGTCAATCAACCTCGCAATTTTTTATCGCATAATCCAGCAGCATATTTATCAGTTCGTTTCGGGAGCGGTTTGTATCACTCACAAAGCGCATCGAGCTTTTTTACGGTTTCGTCTTTAATTCGTATGGAAAAAGTTTTGTAGCCGTCCTCGCCATTGAGGGCTTTTTTACTTATAACCAATTTGTCTTCCATAAAAATTTCATCTCTATAAAATTATATAGGTTTGTCAATGATGTGTTACGCATCTATTGTAAACCTACACAAAACTATTTTTGAAAATGGTAAAGGCTTATTGCATTGGCGAATTTTATGTGGTACAATAAAGCAAAGGCTTTATTATACATTTGATTTTATGCACCGCCGAAATTTTCCCCGCCGATGGCTAGGAAACGGCGACGCGCGGCTATAAATTGTAATTCCGGTGAATGGCGCCTTGCCGATGTGTGCTCTTATCGGATACATAAAAAAAGAGGAGGGACCCGCAATATGGAATATATACAGACAGAACCTGTCCCGACGTGGGAGCAAAAACCCCAGTTTGACGTTATTCTCCGCTTTGAACAGCCGGCGGAAGAGCTTTTCGACGAGCTGATTTACAGGCTGGCCGCGGTAACCGGAAACACTACCCGACTGTGCAGCGGGCAGCCGCCGCATGTTTCGATGGGAATTTTCGACATTGTGGACAAATCCGACCCGATCAGAGTGCTGGAGGGCGTTATGAGAAGCTTGCGGCCTTTCTCAATAACATTTAACGCTCTCGGAGCATTTTTGCCGGGGACGCTCTTTGCTGCTCCTGTGGTGACGGATGAGGTGATAGCCATGAACAGGGCTATTCACATGGCGGCTGATCGGGTGTTTGTTCCGTCGGTACATTATCTTTACGGCACATGGGTTCCGCATCTTACGCTTGCCCAGGAGCTGACACACGAGGAACTGGTACAGGCTTTCGACACCGCCGGATTGTACTGGAAGCCTATTTCGGCCCGAACTGCCAGCATTTCTCTGGTGCATAACTTCCCCTATACGGAGGAGCTTGTCGTGCCGCTGGAATGAGACGGTGAATAGTTTTATCGTTAAAAAAATGTTTACAAAATAAACAAAATATTAAAATAATGTTGTGCTATTATCATGATTGTAAAAAATAATAAAAAGTTATTTACATATCTTTCTATTTATGGTACAATAAAGCCGTAGGCTTTATTATACATTTGATTTTATGCGCCGCCGAAATTTTCCTCGCCGATGGCTCGGAAACGGCGATGCGCAATTGTATCGGGCTGTGATATTATTTCTGATGTAAAAGTAAGTCAAAGGAGGAGATTGGCTTGAAAAAAACTCAGAAGATCATGATAGTTGACGACGACGCCAATATCTGTGAGCTTGTGCGGCTGTATCTTAAAAAGGAGGGCTTCGAAACGGTGGTCTGCTCCAACGGGGAAAAGGCCCTTGAGGAGTTCGCGGCCGACCCGCCGGATATGGCTATTCTGGACATTATGATGCCAAAGGTGGACGGCATGACGGTTTGCCGTGAAATACGCAAGACCAGCAATATGCCCATAATCATGCTCACCGCAAAGGGCGAGACCTTCGATAAGGTACTTGGCCTCGAGCTCGGGGCCGACGACTATATTGTCAAGCCCTTTGAGGGCAAGGAGCTGGTGGCCAGGGTGAAGGCCGTCCTCCGCCGCAGCGAGTCCCAGAAGGAGGATGGGGAAGAGAAGATAATAAGCTATCCCAATATCGTTATCAACCTTTCCAACTATGAGCTCACCTTGGGCGGCGTCTCCTATGACATACCGCCGAAGGAGCTGGAGCTGCTGTACTTTTTGGCCAGCCACCCCAACAGGGTGTTCACCCGTGAACAGCTTCTTGGCGACGTGTGGGGCTTCGATTACTACGGCGACTCCAGAACCGTGGACGTCCACGTAAAGCGTCTGAGAGAAAAGCTGGAGGGCTACGACGACGGCTGGTCGCTCAAGACCGTTTGGGGCGTGGGCTATAAGTTCGAGGTCAGGCCGGAGGTGAAGACGGTTGGGTAAGACCCTGTTCACACGTATCTTCCTGACCACGGTATTGATAATTTTCGTTTCCTGCGGACTGACCATATCCCTGCTGTACAGCCAGCTCGGCAGCTATCTGGTGAACGCTCAGAGCAAAACTCTCGAACGCACCGCCGACCACATGGCGGAGGTCGCCGGACGGTTTATCGGCGAAAGCGAGGGCGGCTTTATCACCGGCGGCTATGATTCGGCGGCGGTGTGGATGTTCCAGAAAAATATCGAAAATCAGAGCAACAACAACGGCTGCACGGTGCTTATAGTTGACGTGAACGCCAACATAATCGCCATGGCCGGCGACATAGATTTTATAGAGGATAAATATATCGACGATTACCGCCTTGACCCAAGGCTCATAAGCAAGGCCCTTGACGGGAGCGAGACCAGCGGCATATCCGGCGATAAAACCCCCGGCATATCCAAGAACATATATGTGGTGACCGAGCCGATTTACGGGGGCTACGCCAGCGAAAACATGATATGGGGCGCGGTCGTCGTCTGCAAGCCCCTGCCGGAGATAAGGCAGGCTCGGAACGAGGTCATGGCGCTGGTGCTTACGTCCCAGTGCATCGCCATACTCATAGCGTTTTTGGTGTCTTTCATTCTGGCCCGCAGCATTTCCCGCCCGATGAGCAAGCTGAGCTCCGCAGTGAAGGCCGTGGCCTCCGGCGATTACACACAGAAAATCGAGTACGGCTCCAACGACGAGATGGGCGAGCTGATATCGGGCTTTAACTATATGACCGAGACCCTTAAGGAAATAGACGAGATACGCAGCAGCTTTGTCAGCAACGTGGCGCACGAGCTGCGGACGCCCATGACCATTATAAGCGGCTTTGTGGAGGGTATTCTTGACGGGACAATAAGCGAGGAGGATCGGGACAAATACCTCGGCATCGTCCTCAGCGAGTCCCGGCGGCTTGGCAGGCTGGTCAACGATTTGCTTCAAGCCAGCCGTCTGGAAAGCGGCACCGCCAAGCTGGTCATGCGCCAGATAGACGTCAATGAAATGCTCCGCAAGGGCATAATAAGCTATGAAAATGCCATTACGGAAAAGAATATCCACGTGGAGGTGCAGTTCAAATACGACCACTGCTACGCTTTGGGCGATGAGGACTCCATCTACCGCGTAATCATGAACCTTTTGGATAACGCGGTGAAGTTTACTCCCGAGGACGGCGTCATAAGGGTGCGCAGCTCCGAGGGCGCGCGCAAGATAGAGGTAAGCGTCGAAAACACCGGCAGCGGGATAAGCGAGAAGGACCTTTCCAAAATATGGGAGCGCTTCTACAAAACCGACCGCAGCCGCAGCATTGACAAACGGGGCGTCGGCCTCGGCCTATACCTCGTAAAGACCATAATAAGCCAGCATAACAACCGCATTTGGGCGGAGAGCAAGGAGGGCGAATATACCCGATTTACCTTCACCCTTGACAGGTTCAATGTTAAAAAAACCGAACAAATAACTTAAAGGAAGTTTAAAATGGTGTTCATACCTATGTAATAAATAGGATTTATAATGGTGTCATACAAGAAAGGAAGGATAATCAATGACAGATTATAATGAGTTTAACTGGAATGAAGAAGCTCCGGGCACACCGGGGCCGACGCCCGTACCGGCGCCGGTGTATACGGAAAATATACTTCGTCCCAAGAAAAAAGGCGGGCGGGCCAAGCTTGTGGTCGGCGTGATATGCGGCGCTCTTGTGGGCAGTCTGCTTTCCACGACGCTGGTTTTGGGTCTCGGCCCGGCGCTGGGCGTGGGCGGCAACTCTGTCAGCGAGGTGCATTTCTTCAAGGCTACCGGCGATAAGTCGTCCGTGGATAAACCCACCGTAACTCAGGTGAATGTGGAATCCGGCGCCGAGCGTACCACCACCGAGATAGCTCAAGAGGTGGGCCCCGCCGTAGTGGGAATTTCCGGCACGGTCAGCTATCAGAATTACTTCTTCGGCGGCACGCAGACCGGTATTTCCAGCGGCAGCGGAATCGTTATCAGTCCCGAGGGCCATATCATCACCAATTACCACGTTATTGAGGGCGCCAGCGATATAAAGGTAAAATTCAGTACCGGCGACGAGTATGACGCCACGGTTATCGGCGGTGACGAGCAGATGGACGTGGCCGTCCTTCAGATACCCCCCTTTGACAATATGCCCATCGCCTCGGTCGGCGACAGCGACCTTGTAGAGGTGGGCGACCGGGCCATCGCCATCGGCAATCCCCTTGGCGACGAGCTGTTTGGCACCGTTACTCAGGGCGTAATCAGCGGTAAGAACCGTACCGTTGTGGTTGACAACCGCGAGATGACCCTGCTCCAGACCGACGCGGCCATCAATCCCGGAAACAGCGGCGGCGCCCTTATCGACGCCTACGGCCATGTTATAGGTATAAACAGCGTTAAAATATCCGGCAGCTCCAGCGGCAGCAGCAGCGAGGGCCTTGGCTTTGCCATTCCTATCAACGAGGTAATGTCCGTTGCGGAGGATCTTATAACCTACGGTTATGTTACCGGCCGTCCTCTTATAGGCGTAAATGTTCAGCCGATAACCGCGGCCATCGCTTACTATCTGCCCGTGGATCACGGCCTGTACGTAATGGGCGTGACCGAGGGCGGTGCGGCTGATAAGGCCGGAGTACAGCGCGGCGACATAATCCTGAACTTTGACGGCGTGGAGGTCAACACCAACGCCGACCTCAACGCTCAGCGCGACAAGCATAAGGCCGGCGATACCGTGAAAATGGAGATAGACCGCGGCGGCGAGCGCATGACCATTGAGATAACCCTTGACGAGGACCAGTCCGCCAAATCCAATTGACTGACAGATAATATAAAATGAATAGCGAAAGGGACGGCTTGCCGTCCCTCAGACTGTCGATAAAGTCGATTTCTTTGCCGGATTTTGTAGGGGAGCGCATTGTGCTCCCGCTTACACAGATTTACGGTGACAAATATACGGTTTTATGAATATGTTTGATTGTAATATCGTTTCTCATTGCCAATATAAACGTTTGATGGTGGGCGGCCAATGACCGCCCCTACAGTATCAAAGCTATATTTTTGTTTTTCGACAAGCTCAAGGGACGGCTTGCCGTCCCTTTTTTTAGGCACAAAGGCACAAAAATTGAAGGTCTATGTCAAGAATAGTGGTGTAAAATCCTGCAAAGAATTTACGAAACAGGTTTCGGTTCATACCGAGGCCTGTTTTGCGTATTAATTTATGCTGTGTTTTGTTCGTTGTCTCGCCAATAAAACATAAATAATATTCGATTTCGGAACTTTTTGAAGTTCCTGTAACCATACGTGTTACGCTTCAAGACCTTAATTTTGTAAAGGAATTCAGTATACTTTTTCACCAAGCGATAAATGTGTTTCCACAGTTTTCGTGCGTAATTAGACCGCTGTTCTGCGCCTTAAGTATCCAAGCGCCCATCAGTTTGACTGAGCTTTCCGCATCTTTTGCGTCCAGAACCTCATAAAATCGCTCCTTTAAATGACGAAGCTCATGAGATAGATACAGCATCGCATACTCTCGTCTCCGCTCGTCTTTCGTGAACTTCGTCAATCGCTTAGTGAGCTTTAACAGCTTCCTTTACTTTTCTCATTTACTAACCGCCCTGAACGCACATAAGCAGCGCTATTTGTTCACGAACTGTGCGGCGTTTTTAAAGTAAATGCCGGACATATCGTCATAAGGTTTCCATATATCAAAATATAGGGTAAATTCATTATACAGGATTTTTTTCAAATATGTTTTCTATTTTTTTACTTTTTAATGGGCACTTTGATATGCACCCCAAAAGTTAGACACTTTTGGAGGTGCATATTATTATGGCAAAAAAGGGACAAATTTTAAAAAAGT
>CANPZO010000037.1 GCA_947589005.1 uncultured Clostridia bacterium
CGGCACTGTTCAGTTTTCAGCGACGAAGGTGTTCAATTCACAACGGCCAAGGTGTTCAATCTTGCCGCCGTATTCAGTATACCACTATATATAAGTATAGCACAATTTATGGGATATCTCAAGGGGAAAAGTTCACGAGTGTATTTGACTGGCATGCAAATTTAAAATATAAGTATGGGTCGAGAAACTTTTGGTGCAGAGGCTATTATGTAGATACGGCTGGAAGGAACAAAAAATAATAGCTGAGTATATAAGGAACCAGCTTGAAGAAGATTATGCAGCGGATCAGATAAGCATGAAAGAATATATCGACCCGTTTACGGGTGGCAAGAATAAGTAGGCAAAAAAGACAGCCGCACGTGAGCGGCTGCCTGTGATAGTAATGCAGTGTCAAACTTCTGCGCCCCTTACAGGGGTTAAGCTTGTAATAGCACATTTTAGGGGCTGTGCAAGCCACCGGTTCAACCGGTGGTCTTGACTATACGCTTATTTTACTCTTACTATCATTTCCGCCTTTACTCCGTTGGGCGCGGTGGCGGTGAGGAGGGTGTGGCCTTTTGCGTGGCCCTTAAGTATGTTGCCCTCCACGGTGGCCACGCTTGGGTCGTCTATGCGGAGGACGACCTTGTCCACGCTTTCGGCAGGGGTCTTTGTGACCTTTATCTCATAGGTGCGGTCGGTAGATATGGTCACGTCGTCTTTGCCGCCCCCCACAAGGGAAAGAGCAAGGGCCGTGATGTCGCTTTCGCCCGAGATTGTGCCCTCGTCCACAGGGCTGCCCTGCGGCTCGGACACTATGGAGCCGTACTCGTCCACGTATTGGGCCACGCCGGTGCCGACCACCACGCCGACGGTGTCATACCTGTCGCCGGATTTGGCGGTTATCACGGACACCCCGTCGCCAAGTCCCTTGACGCTGCCTTTGCCGTCCACCGAGGCCACGTTTGGATTTGAGGACGAAAAGACGACCTTATCCTTTTTCCCCGCGCCGGATACCGTGAGGACCCGCTCCTGCCCGAGAGTCAGGGTCAGCGACTCCTCTTTAATATCCAATTCCTTCCCGCAGCCGGCCAAAAGCAGGGCCAGCGCCAGAGCGGACAGAACCGCTTTTTTCATTGTTTCACCAGCTTATCTTACGAATACCTTGAAATCGTCGCTCACTCCGTTAGGAGCGGTGGCGGTGATTATCACCGTGCCTCTGGAAACGGGCGTAACCTTGCCGTCGCTGTTCACCTCGGCAACGGAGGTGTCGGAAGAGGTAAAGGTCAAGGGGTCATCACAGTCGGAGGGGATAATATTTACCCTGAAGGTTGGGCTGTCCCCGTTGGCCATGATGAGGGTCTCGTCGACATCTTGGCCGTTTAGGGTCAGGGTTATCTTTTCGGCGGTGGAAACGCCGTTAAAGACGGGAGCGCCGCCCGTGCCCGTTCCGCTTTCGCCGGAACCGGAGGGAATATAGATGGAGCCGTTGACGCCGTTGCCCACAACCACGCCCACATGGTCATAGCCGCTGGCGGTCTTGGCAGTGATGACCGCCACGCCGTTGGCGCTGCCGCTGAGCCGCCCGTCGGAGGTGATGTTGGCGATGTCGGTGTCGCTGCTGGACCAGGTTATCACCTCGCCCTTTTTGGCCTCGGCGCCCAGGGTTATCTCCTGACCGATGCTGAGGGTAATGTAGTCCGCGCCGTCGGTGTCTATTTTCACAGCGGATTTATCCTTGCCGCAGCCCGTGAAGGAAAGGGCCAGGGCCGCCGCCGCGGTGACGGCAACAAGCTGTTTTTTCATGGCAAAACACTCCTATTTTTTGAATTTATAACACTTATCATTATTATACTACAAAATTATATTTATTTCAAGCACATATTTCATTTTTCTAAAAAAATTATATGTTTTTATTTCCCCGCCCCGGCGCAAGGTCCGAGATGTCCAGCTCCGAAGCGCGGCTCCTTCCCGTGTAGGCGCAAATGTCCCGAAGCCCGTCGGTCATGGCCCGCAGGTAGTTGGCGGCCCTGAGCCGGGTTTCCTCGGGAGAAAAGGGGCTTGTGCCGGTGACCGAGCCGCAGGCCGCCTCGAGCACGGCCGATGCCGGCGCCGCGGCCGCCGCCCCCAGAGCGAGGGCCTTCGCCGCGTCCTCGGGAGTTCGGATGCCGCCGGTTATTATAACGTCGATTTCGCTGCCGCGGCGCTCAAGGTGCTTCACTGCGCGGCGCAGGGCCATCGGCGCGGGAACGCCGCCCATGAGGTATTCCTTGCCGCGCCAGCCGCCGCGTCCGCCGTCGATGGTGACGAAGTCCGCCCCGGCCTCTATTATCACGTCAAGGTCCGCCTCTATGCGTCCGGCGGCGAGCTTTACGCCCACGGGCTTTCCTCCGCAGCCCTCTCTCAGGCCCGATATCATCAGCCGCAGGTCCGCCGGAGAGTTCAGCTCCGAAAAGCGGCCGGGCGTGGTGAAAAACATACCCGCCTCGCCGCCCCGCAGGTGATAGGCAATGCCGCCGGCCCCCTCGGGCACCACGAAGGGCGTGCCTCCGCCGCAGCCCTGACCGATTTTTATTTCCACGGCGCAGCACCGCTCCAGCACCTCCGGGGTCAGGCCCCAAAGTCCGGGCGTGTACTCGTATATGTAGGCCGGCGACAGCTCAAGCTCGTCCCACAGCACACCGCCGTCGCCGCCGCCGATGGCGGTGCCCACCTCGGCGGCGGCCCTTGCCAGGGCGCATTTCAGCTCCGGCGACAAGGCCCCCACGCTCATGTGGGAAATCAGCACCGGCGTGCCGAGGCGCAGAGGAACGGTGGCGCCCCTGCCTATGACGGTCTCGGTTACCGCCTCCGCCGGACTGAACAGGGGAAAGCGATCCAACTGGGCCGGCAGCAGGGTCAGCTCCTCCCAGCCCCCGCCGGTGGACGGATAGTCCACCCACGGCGAGGAGCCGTTTTCGGCCATATATTGTATTCGTTCGTTAGCGTTCATGGCGTTTATCCTTTCGTCGTATATTTTTATTATAATACTGTTCACAGTATTTTTCAAGAGAATTTACAGAAAAATTCTTGACTGTAAAAAAATATCATGCTATACTATTGTTGAACAACGATTTAGGAGGAATAACCATGACAAAAATTAAATTCGACTGTTCCGCCGCGGCGCCCTTTATTTCTCCCGATGAGGTGAAGGGTCTGGCGCCCGCCATAGAGGCGGCTCACAGGACTCTCCACGAGGGTACCGGCGCGGGGAACGACTTTCTTGGCTGGGTAAGGCTCCCCGAGAACTATGACAAAGAGGAGTTCGCCAGAATAAAAAAGGCCGCCGAAAAGATAAGGAGCAACAGCGAGGCGCTTATCGTTATCGGCATAGGCGGCAGCTATCTCGGCGCGAGAATGGTCATCGAGATGCTCAGCCACAACTTTTATAATGTGAACAAGGCCGCGCGTAAGGGCAATCCTCAGATATTCTTCGCGGGGAACAGCATAAGCTCAACCTATCTCAGCGACCTTATCGAGACGGTGAAGGATATTGACTTCTCCGTCAACATAATTTCCAAGAGCGGCACCACCACCGAGCCCGCCATTGCTTTCCGTGTGTTCCGTGACCTGCTTGAGCAGAAGTACGGCAAGGACGGCGCGAGGGAGCGCATCTTCGCCACCACCGACAAGGTTAAGGGCGCCCTTAAAAATCTGGCCGACGAGGAGGGCTACGAGACTTTCGTTGTGCCCGATGACGTGGGCGGACGCTACAGCGTGCTCACCGCCGTTGGTCTGCTGCCCATAGCCGCCGCGGGTCTGGACATCGACGCTCTGATGAAGGGCGCGAGGGACGCAATGGAGGCTTATGACAGCCCGAATGTGGCCGAAAACGAGTGCTACCAGTATGTGGCCGCCAGAAACGCCCTCTACCGCAAGGGCCGCACCACCGAAATGCTCATCAATTATGAGCCCCAGGTCCACTACTTTGCCGAGTGGTGGAAGCAGCTCTTCGGCGAGAGCGAGGGCAAGGACGGCAAGGGTATTTTCCCCGCCGCCGCCGACTTCTCCAGCGACCTCCACTCCATGGGACAGTATATTCAGGAGGGCCTGCGTATAATGTTCGAGACGGTGGTATTTTTCGAAAATCCCCGAAAGGATATTGAAATAGGCTCCGACCCCGCCAATGTGGACGGCCTCAACTTCCTGACCGGCAAAAACCTCAGCTATGTCAACGAGCAGGCCATGAGCGGCACTCTCCTTGCCCACACGGACGGCAACGTGCCCAACCTTGTAATCCGTGCCGAGCGCATGGACGAATACTGCCTCGGCAATCTCATCTACTTCTTCGAGAAAGCCTGCGGCGTCAGCGGCTATCTTCTGGGCGTCAACCCCTTCAACCAGCCCGGCGTGGAGGCTTACAAAAAGAATATGTTCGCCCTTCTTGGCAAGCCCGGTTATGAGGCCGCGCAAAAGGAGCTTTTGGCCCGCCTCGGCAAATAAGCGAAAATTGTCTAAATATTTTTGGACAATTTTCATAAAAACTATTGCAATTTTTACGAGTTTATAGTATAATGATTACAAATAACGGATTTAGGAGGAATAATTATGGTTAAGGTAATTATCGGCGAAAAGGGTACCGGCAAGACCGCGAAGCTCATCGACGCGGTGAATGAGGCCGAGGCCGCTTCCAAGGGCAGCATAGTTTTCATCAACAAGGGCGACAGACACATCTTCGACCTTACCCATCGGGTGCGCATAGTTGACTCCGTCGATTACAGCATCGGCAACTATGACGAGTTCTACGGCCTTGTATGCGGAATACTTTCTCAGAATTACGATATTTCCAACATATTTATTGACAGTATAACAAAGATAGTCAACAAGGATTTGGACGCCATGGTGACCTGCCTTGACAAGCTGGACAAGGTCTCCACCTCCCACGGCGCGGAGATTATGGTCATCGTCAGCCTCAAGGAGGACGAGGCTCCGGACGGACTTAAGAGATACTTATAATTGGGGCTGTAAAAAGTCACACAGAATAACATCGGAACAGGCGTTGCGTCGCTTGTTCCGATTTATTTTAAATTTTCGGCGGCTTGAGGGCAAGCCGCCCTACACGCATAAAACGACGCTGTAGGGCGGGCTGCCTTCAGCCCGCCGAAGAATTTTAAATCAAAAAAGGTTTGTAAAAAAACTCACTATGTAATCTGGAGGCACGGGGGCCGGCCGAAAAAATCGTGCAGAACGGACGAAAATCAGCCCGCGCAGGCGGCCCCAAGCCGCCGAGCAGGCCCTCCCGACGGCGTACACAGGTACGCCGAGTGGTGATTTTCGTTCG
>CANPZO010000038.1 GCA_947589005.1 uncultured Clostridia bacterium
CGCCGGCGAGGTTCCGCCCGTGGATCAGACGTTTACCTTTAATATTAAGCCCACGGGTACGATAAGCGAGGACGAGGTAACGATGCCCGAGTCCACCACCGTCACCGTGACCGGCAGCGGCGAGGCCGAGTTCGACGAGGTTAAGTTCCTCAAGGCGGGCACCTATACCTTCGAGATAACCGAGGCCGAGGGCAACAACAGAAACTACGACTACGACACGAGCAAGTGGATATGGACGGTAGTTGTCACCGACGAGGGCGCCGCTCTCAGCGCGAGCTACTACTACCAGAAGAGCGAGAGCACCGATCTGAACACCGAGAGCGCAAGGTTCGTCAACACGTACCGGTCCAATAACCTCACCATCGGTCCTCAGGTCAAAAAGACCGTGGAGGGCGACGACCCGTCGCTCGGCGACAGGGAGTTCCACTTCCTGATGACGCTGGCGAGCGCCGACCCCGAGGATGGGGTAAGCTTCCCCAGCAACAATCCCACCCTGACGCTTAAGGCGGGATACGTGGGACGGTTTGAGGATTTGACCTTCAACCGCGCCGGCACATACACCTTCAAGATAACGGAGATAGTGGGCAGCGGCGAGAGATACGCGGGATATACCTACGACGAGGCCGTGTGGACCGTCACCGTGGAGATAGTGGACGACAACGGTCAGCTGAGGAGAGGCGACGTGCGCTACACCTCCAGCGACGGACGCGAGAGCGACACCGAAGCCGAGTTCGTCAACAAATATGTCCCCGGTATGGCGACCTTCAGACCCGGCGTTAAGAAACAGATAGTCGGCGCCGGCGCCCCCAACGAGGACTTCAGGTTCGTGCTGGAGAAGAAGCCGGGTAAAGACTACGAGGGCGTAATCATGCCCGACGTTGACGAGGTGACCGTAAACGGCAACGGCGAGACCGGCTTTGGCGATATCACCTTCGAGAAAGAGGGGACGTTTGAGTTCACCGTCAAGGAAATACCGGGCACTGACAATCACTACGATTACGACAACTCGGAATGGACGCTGACGGTTACCGTCACCGACGACGGCGCCGGAGCACTGAGCGCCGACGGAGTATACACCAAGACCGGCATCGAGAACGGAACGATAGCCTCCTTCGTCAATAGGTACAGGAGAGGCTCCGCGCTCTTTACGCCCGAGGTCGAAAAGGTGATAGTGAACGAGGACGGCGAGGAGGTTGAGCCGGTTATGCCGGGCAGCTTCGAGTTCGCCATAACTCAGAAGTCGGGAACGGCGGTCGAGCTGCCGCGGAATATCATTCAGACAGGTCCCGGCACCTTCATCTTTGACGAGATAGAGTTCACAAGCGTGGGTAGATATGAGTTCACTATCAGCGAGGTAGTGGGCGACGACACCTACGACTACAACTATGACGGCGTGGAGTGGACCCTTACGGTATATGTGGCCGACTTTGACAACGACGGCACACTGGAGGCCGTGGGAACATACTCCGACCAGAATATGCGTGTCGGTCAGAGGGCGAGGTTCGTCAACCGGTTCCGCTACGGCCGGCTGACGATCGAGAAGGCCCTGAGCGGCGCGACCCTCACGGAGGCCGACAGGGAGAGAGAGTTCACCGTGAAGGTGGAGTTCACCCTGAACGGCGAGACCCTCGAGGGCGAGTACCCCTACACCGGAAGCGCGGAGGGCGTTATCGCCAGCGGTGGCAGCGTCACCCTCAGAGGCGGCGACAGCATAACCGTTGACAAGCTGCCCGACGGCACGAGATATACCCTGACCGAGGAGCACAGCACCGGCTATGTGGAGGTATACGAGGCCGAGGGCGAGATTAAGGACGGCGCTGAGACCGCGGTAACGATAGAGAACAGAAAGAGCGCCCCCACCGAGTGGCCGGCGGAGGTAGAAAAGATATTCTCCGAGGACAGCGACCCGCGTCCGACGGAGAAGGAGTTCGAGTTCAGCCTCGAGCTGGCCGAGGGCGACGCGGAAGCCGTGGTAATGCCCGAGAACAACGCCGTAACCGTAACCGGCGAGGGCCGGGCGCGGTTTGAGGACGTGACCTTCCTTGAGGAGGGCGAGTACGTCTTCACTGTAACCGAGGCCGACGGCGGCTATCCGGGCTACGTCAACGACGTGAACAACCCCCAGACCGTGACGGTAAGCGTTGTGAGAAACACCGACGCCGAGACGGGAGAAAACTTCCTGAGCGTGGAGACGGTGGAGTACGAGTCCGGACTCGACCGCGCCGTGTTCGAGAACGAGTACCATATCACGGGCGAGGAGAGCATAACGCCCGTCGTGATAAAGAGCGTCACGGGCGACGTGCCCGAGGACAGGACCTTCGTCTTCACCCTTACGCCCGGAGAGGACAATCCCGAGGGGGCGGAGCTTGAGGGCGAGGCCACGGTCACCGTAACCGGCAGCGGCGAGGCGGCCATGAGCGGCATAAGGTTCACGAAGGCCGGAGTGTACACCTTCACGATAGAGGAGGACAAGAGCGATATACCGACGGGATACAGCTATGACACCACCGTGTGGACATTGACCGTGACCGTCGAGGATATCGACGCCGAGGTACGCATCGGCGGCATAACCGTCAGCGACGGCAAGGACCGCGTGACCGAGTACGGCCGCGAGGACGCGGAGGCCATAGGCTTCGAGATACCGGTAGAGTTTGAGAACAAATACGACACCACGGCCGTGACCTACGCGCCGGCGGTGGAGAAGACCATATCCGGAGGGAAGCCCAAGTATGACACGGACTTCGCCTTTGAGATAGAGGGCGGCGGCGACGGCGCCGTTATGCCCGACAACCGCGGCGTCACGATAACCGGCGCCGGAAAGGGCGTGTTTGACGCCATCACCTTCACGAAGGCGGGCGAGTACACCTTCACCATTCGCGAGGTTCCCGGCGACAACGGGTTCTACACCTACAGCGATGAGGAGATAACCCTCACCGTGACGGTTGAGGACGTGGACAGCGCGCTTACGGTAGTCAGCGCCGAGTACGGCACGGGCGATACCGCCGTATTCGACAACCCCTACGCCGGCCCCGACATTTCCATAGAGAAGCTGCACAGCGTGGACGAGGGCGAGGCCACCAGGGAAAAGCTGACGGTGGACGCCGGGCAGGTCGTTACCTATCACATAAGGGTGACCAATGACGGCAACGCCGACGCGTTTGACGTTCCCGTATGGGACGAGGTGCCCAAGGGACTCGAGCTGATAGAGGAAAGCATCAGCGACGGAGGAGAGGTAGACGCGGACGGCCTTATCAGCTGGACGGTAGACGTGCCCATGGGCGAGACCGTGGAGCTGAGCTTCAGTGTGACGGTGCCCGTGGTGAACGAGTACACCTCGTGGACCAACGTGGCCAGCACCAAGGATCCGTCGGAAAAGCCGGAAGACCCGCCGGAGGAGTCCAACAAGGTAGAGGAGGAGGAATACACCCCCGACCTTGTAATCCATAAGGAGCAGTCCAAGCCCGGCGTTGAACGGACGTACAAGAGGTTCGAGGTGGAAGGGGACGACATAGTCACCTACTACCTGACGGTGACCAATATCGGCAAGGCCGCGGCCCAGGACGTGACGGTAACGGATCAGGTGCCCAAGGGACTTGAGCTGATAGAGGGAAGCATCTCGGACGGCGGCGAGGTTGACGAAAATAACGTCATCACATGGAGGCTCGGCAGGATAGAGCCGGGCGCCGGCACCGAGGTTACCTTCCGCGTAAGGGTACCCCTTGTGGAGGAGTACACCGAGTGGATCAATCAGGGCCTTGTGAAGTACAGCAACAACCCGGACGGCCCCGACGACGAGAAGCCGTCCAACGAGGTTGAGATATACGAGGAGAACCACGAGCCCAAGGTTTATCCCAATTTGGTGGGAGAAAAGAGCGAGCGGCCCGAGGGCGTTGACGGCAAATACGAGTACCTTGACGTGGAGGGCGGCGACATAGTCGTATACTCCATAACCGTCACCAATAAGGGCGACGGGGCCAGCGACGGGTTCACCGTGACCGACAGAGTACCCGACGGACTGAGGCTGGTAGAGGGCAGCATAACCAAGGACGGCGTTCTCGGCGAGGACGGAGTCATAACCTGGAATTTGCCCGGCCTTGAGCCCGGAGAGTCGGCGACCGTGGAGTTCAGCGTTGAGGTTCCCGTGCTCGAGCATGGCGGAAGATGGCGGAATATCGGCTACGTGGACGACACGCCCACCGACGAGGTGGAGATAGTCGAGCCCACCAAGGCTGCGCTCACCGTCGAGAAGGCCATCGAGGGCAGAGATTGGACGAACGGCGACAGCTTCGAGTTCACGCTAATGCCCGATATGAACGACGCCGAAACGTCGGCGGCGGTTAAGCAGATGAACGTTATCATGCCCCTTGACCCGAGGGTAACCATAACCAAGGAGACTGAGGGCTACAGGGCGAGCTTCGGTGAGATAAGGTTCAAGGCCGAGGGCGAGTACCGGTTCCTGATAAGCGAGGAGCGGGGCGGCATCGAGGATTTGACCTACGCCACCGAGCCGGCGGTCGTTACGGTCACCGTCACCCGTGAGGGCGACGAGCTGACGGCGGAGGTTAAGTACGCCGAGGGCGACACGGCCAAGCTGGTGAACACCTGGATAGACAACCGCAAGCATCATCTGATACAGCCCGTGAAGGAGCACTCCGTTGACGGGGAGCACTTCGAGACCAAGCAGCTGACCGTTAAGGAAGGCGACGAGGTTACCTACCGCATCACGGTGGAGAACACCGGCGAGATATCCGCCTACAATGTTGAGGTTACGGATAACGTGCCCGAGGGACTTACCGTGGTAGAGGGCAGCATCTCGGACGGCGGTGTGCTTGACGAGAACGGCGTAATAACCTGGGTACTGCCCGAGGTAAAGGCCGGAGACAGGGAGTACGTCACCTTCAAGGTAATTGTGCCCGAGACGGAGAACGGCGGAAGCTGGGGCAATGTGGCGACAGTGCACGATCCCGACAACCCGCCGCCACCCTCCAAGGAGATAGAGATAGTCAAGCCCGCGGAAGTGGCGCTTGAGGTACAGAAGATACTTAAGGGCAGAGAGTGGAAGACGGGAGACAGCTTCGAGTTCACGCTCAGCGGCGAGGGCGAGGGAATGACCCTGCCCGAGAACGCCAAGCTGACGGTAACGAAGGACACCGAGGGCTACACGGCGAGCTTCGGAGCCGTTGAGTTCAGCGAGGAGGGAACCTATACCCTCACCGTAACCGAGACCGACGGCGGCGAGGAGTACATGACCTACGCCAAGCCCGTAAATGTTACGGTGACCGTGACGAAGAAGCTGGTAAGCGAGAACGGCGGCAGCAAGACCTATGAGCTCAGCGCCGTTACAAGCCTTGACGGAGCGGCCGTCGAGATGGAGAACACCTACGAGGACAACCGCAAGCATCATCTGATACAGCCCGTGAAGGAGCACTCCGTTGACGGGGAGCACTTCGAGACCAAGCAGCTGACCGTTAAGGAAGGCGACGAGGTTACCTACCGCATCACGGTGGAGAACACCGGCGAGATATCCGCCTACAATGTTGAGGTTACGGATAACGTGCCCGAGGGACTTACCGTGGTAGAGGGCAGCATCTCGGACGGCGGTGTGCTTGACGAGAACGGCGTAATAACCTGGGTACTGCCCGAGGTAAAGGCCGGAGACAGGGAGTACGTCACCTTCAAGGTAATTGTGCCCGAGACGGAGAACGGCGGAAGCTGGGGCAATGTGGCGACAGTGCACGATCCCGACAACCCGCCGCCACCCTCCAAGGAGATAGAGATAGTCAAGCCCGCGGAAGTGGCGCTTGAGGTACAGAAGATACTTAAGGGCAGAGAGTGGAAGACGGGAGACAGCTTCGAGTTCACGCTCAGCGGCGAGGGCGAGGGAATGACCCTGCCCGAGAACGCCAAGCTGACGGTAACGAAGGACACCGAGGGCTACACGGCGAGCTTCGGAGCCGTTGAGTTCAGCGAGGAGGGAACCTACACCCTCACCGTAACCGAGACCGACGGCGGCGAGAAGTACATGACCTACGCCAAGCCCGTAGAAGTTACGGTAACCGTGACGAAGAGGCTGGTAAGCGAGAACGGCGGCAGCAGAACCTATGAGCTCAGCGCCGTTACGAGCCTTGACGGAGCGGCTGTCGAGATGAAGAACACCTACGACGAGCCCTACACCCCGCCACCCACACCCAAGGATCCCAAGGTAACCATAGAAAAGACCCAGGCCGTGGGAGATGGCAAAGCCACCAAGGAAAAGCTCACGGTCAAGGGCGGAGACATAGTAACCTACGCGCTGACCGTGCGCAGCACGGGCGACGCGGCGGCCAAGGGCGTGGTAGTACGCGACGAGGTACCCGCCGGTCTGACACTCGTGGACGTTCTTGACGGCGGCGAGGAAAAGGACGGCGTGATAACCTGGGCCGTGGGAGACCTGGCCGTCGGAGGAGAGGCGGTAGTACGCTTCACCGTGAGAGTGCCCAATGAGGAGGGTCAGTGGAAGAATATCGGCTATGTAAGCTACGATAACAACCCTGACAATCCCGACGATCCCGACGAGCCCGATCCCGAGACCCCGTCCAACGAGGTAGAGATAGAGGAGCCCGAACCCGACCTTGAGATAGCCAAGACCCAGAGCGTTAACGGCGCTCCGGACACGGCGGAAAAGGTAGAGGTAAAGGCCGGCGACGTGATAACCTACCGGATCACGGCCTTCAACACCGGCGAGGCCGACGTTGAGAACGCCGTTGTGACGGATAAGGTGCCGGAGGGACTGATACTGGTAGAGGACAGCATAACCGACGGCGGCGTGCTCGACGGCGACGTGATAACCTGGAACATCGGCACGATACCGGCGGGCAAGGGAATAACCGTGGGCTTCAGCGCGAGAGTGCCGGATATCGAGGGCGGCGGAGTATGGCGGAATATCGCCTACGTAAGCACCCCCGACAAGCCCGACGAGCCCTCTAACGAGACGGAGGCCGAAAAGGTCAACCTCAAGATAGAGAAGGCGCAGGGCTTCGGCGACGACGAGCCCACCAAGCGCAGGCTCACGACCGATGACGCGGCGGAGCTGACATATTACCTGACGGTTACCAACACAAGCGAGGTAACGGCGAAGAACGTCGTTGTCACCGACACCGTTCCCGCGGGACTTACCCTTAAGGAGGTACTTGACGGCGGAACGGCGGAGGGCGACGATATATCCTGGAGCCTTGGCGACATGGAGGCCGGAGCGGTAGTCACCGTAAGATTTGTGGTGAACGTGCCCAGAGTTGAGAAGTACACCCTGTGGGAGAACGTGGGCTACGTTAGCTACGACAACGATCCGGAAAATCCGGAGGATCCCGACGAGCCTCATAAGAAGCACCCCTCCAACAAGGTGGAGGTAGAGGAGGAGAACCCCGACGAGCCCGATAAGCCCGGCGACAGGCACACGGATATCGAGCTGTCCAAGACTCAGGCCGTTAATGACGGCAGAGCCACGGCAAACGAGTTGAGGGTAGAGCCCGGCGACGTGGTTACCTACTACCTGACAGCCTACAACGAGGGCAACAAGGCGGCCGAGAACGTTGCCGTCACCGACACCGTACCGGAGGGCCTGACCCTTGTTGAGGGCAGCGTGACCGCCGGCGGAGTAGTGGAGGGCGACAGGATATCCTGGACGATAGAGTATCTCGCGCCCGGCGAGGCCGTGACGGTAAGCTTCAAGGTTAAGATACCCGACACCCTGACGGAGAGCTTTGTACGGGACAACATAGCATACGCCCATGACCCGGATAAGCCCGACGAGCCGGATAAGCCCTCCAACGAGGTTGAGGTGCAGAGCGAGGGCGGCCGGCTGAGCGTGACCAAGACGGTCAGCGGCAGCGGAGCCAGCAAGACCAAGGAGTTCACCTTCACCATCAGTCTTAAGGACGAGGAAGGCAAGCCTGTGGAGGACACCTTCGCCTACGAGGGAAGCGCCATCAGCGGAGTGAAGGCTCCGGCGGACGGCGAGCTGACCTTCGACGAAAACGGCGAGGCGAAGGTAGAGCTCAGGCACGGCCAGACGATAACGATAAAGGGCCTGCCCAAGGGAACGTCATATACCGTCACCGAGAGCGGAGCGAGCGGATACACGGTTACCTCGAGCGACGAGACGGGCGTTATCACGGAAGGCTCGACGGCGAATGTACGGTTCAATAACTACCGCGGAGGCGGCAGCCCCGGTCACAATCCCGGCAGCTCCACCGGCGAGCTGACCATCAGCAAGACGGTAAGTGGCAATGACGGCGAGAAGGACCGCGAGTTCAGCTTTGTCGTAAGACTGTACGACGAAAACGGCAGAGAGCTGACGGGAGCCTTCAGCTACAGCGGAAGCAAGAGCGGCACCGTGAGGAGCGGCGACAGCATAACGCTGAAGCACGGCGAGAGAGTGACCATAGGCTCAATTCCCGGCGGAACGAAGTACACGGTAGAGGAAAGAGAGGCCGATCAGGACGGTTACAAGACCGGAGTGACCGGCGGCGAGGGAACCGTAAAGACCAATAACGAGTCCGAGGCGGCGTTTGTGAACAGCCGCGGCGACGGCGATGACGATGACGACGACGGGCTGAAGGAGCTGAGCATAAGCAAGAGCGTTACCGGCAGCGACGGCGAGAAGGACAGAGAGTTCACGTTCCGCGTAACGCTCCTTGAAAAGGAGAACGGAGACGAGCTCAGGGAGAGCTACAGCTACAGCGGCAGCAGGAGCGGCAGCATAGCCAGCGGCGGCTCCGTGAAGCTGAGGGACGGCGAGAGCATAACCATCAAGGGCCTGAAGGAAGGCACATACTACATAGTGGAAGAGCTTGAGGCCAACGAGGACGGTTATACCACGAGTTCCACAGGCGCCGAGGGCAGTCTGAACGGCCGCGGGTCCGCGGAGGCGGCGTTCACTAACCGCCGCGGCGACGGACCGGGCGATCATCACGACACCGACCCGACGCTGTACAAACTGAGCATAAGCAAGAGCGTTACCGGCAGCGAGGGCGAGAAGGACAGAGAGTTCACGTTCCTTGTAAAGCTGTACTCGTCCAAGGGCGGAGCCGAGCTTGGCGGCAGCTACAACTACAGCGGCAGCAAGAGCGGCAGCATAAGGAGCGGCGAGACCGTTACCCTCAAGGACGGCGAGAGCATAGTTATCGAGGGATTGAGCAACGGCACGTACTTTGAGGTGGAGGAGCTTGAGGCCAACAAGGACGGCTACACCACAAGGGCGACCGGCGCCGAGGGCACGCTGGGCGTGCTTGCCGGCGGCAGCGCGGAGTTTGTGAACCATAAGGGAGACGACGGCGGTAAGCCTCACGACGACGACGACGATGACGATGATGACGACGATGACGACACAAATCGTGACGATCATCCCGGCGACGACGTGATAACCGTGGATAACCATGAGGAAATTCCCACGGGCGACACCAACGGTGAAACTCCCGGCGGCGATGAGACCCCCGAGAACAATATTCCGGAGGAGACGCCGATCCTTACGGACGAGGACGAACCTTCCGACACCCTTCCCCAGACGGGCGTGACCCGTTGGCCGGCATGGCTGATGGCGGCGCTTGGAGCGGCGATGCTGCTTCTGGGCAGGAAGAAGAAGGAAGACGAGGCCGAGAAGTAACGGAAAAAGCGATGAAAAGAAAGCTTTTTAGAGCGATCGGCATAGTATTGATAGCGGCAGCGGCGGCGCTGGCGGCCTACAATGAGTGGGACGACCGGCGTGCCGGCCGGGCCGCCGAAGAAGTATTGGAGCAGCTTGACGCTGCTATGGCAGAGCAGGAGCGGCCCGAGGGGGCGGCTCCTGTTGGCGTGTCGGGCGAGGAGGCGCCGGCGGAGGCGGAGATGCCCGCGCTGACGGTGGACGCCGGAGAATGTGTGGGAGTGCTGACGATACCGAAGCTAAATCGGAGTCTGCCGGTGATGAGGGAGTGGAACTACTCGCTTCTGAAAAACTCCCCCTGCCGCTACAGTGGGAGCGTGTATACCGGAGACATGGTGATAGCGGGGCACAACTACCGCTCCCACTTCGGCGGGGGCTTCGGCGGGCTGAAGGCCGGCGACGAGATATATTTTACCGACGTGTACGGCGGCCGCTTCAAATACCGGATAAGCCGAACCGAAACGCTGAAGCCCACGGCCATAGAGGAGATGACGTCGGGGGATTGGGACCTGACGCTGTTTACCTGTACCCTCGGCGGCGAGGCCCGCTTCGCGGTGCGGTGCGCTTTGATGTAGACACATGAAAAATTCCCGGGACCTCGCGGCCGCCGGGAATTTTGCTTGTCCCGTGTTGATTTTTC